>NZ_JAERKU010000007.1:0-155354 GCF_018256955.1 Acetobacter persici | reverse complement strand
ATCCATCCGTTCCGGGTTGGCCTGATGCGCGCTGTCCGCCGTCACCATAAAAGGTCGATTATGTTCATCCCCACCCCAGAGCACCGCCACGCAAAAAGGAATACTGGCCCGGCCATGTGCTTTCCAGAAACAGCCGGACGTCGGACGACGTCGCAATGGCCTCATCCACAATCGCCACATCAGGCCCGATGGCCCGCACAGCCTCCCATGCCGCAACGCGCGGCGGGATGGCATCCTCATTCCGCCGGGCCTTTGCTTCCGCAATCGCTTCCGCCCGCTGGGCGCGCCGTGCAGCAGCCACCTGTTCGGCCTGCGCGGCATAGTCCGCCTGATGCGGGTGTGCTGCCTTGCTGAGCAGCGGCAGCAACGCCTGAAGAGAGGCCTTGATATCCCCCACAACGGACAGCGGCGTGTTAAATGTACGGCCCAGATCCCGCACATCAGAGGACATCTGATAGACCGCACAGCCCGGCGGCAGCGCAGGACCTTCCGTGTAGAGAATGGTAATCAGCGATTTGCCACCAAGGGCAAAAATCGCATCATATGCACTCAGACGCTCGGCAATAGCCGTGGCCTGAGTGGGCAGATTGCCGCACCAGAGCGGATGCGCTGTCGAAAACGGCACGCGGGACGGCCATGAGGACCCATAGACCGGCGCCCCAAGGCACTCCGCTACAGCCGCGACTTCGGCCGCTGCATCGGACGCATAAACTTCATCCCCGGCAATCAGCGCAATCCGGCCCGGCGCAATGCGTGTAAGAGCCTTTGCCAGATCCTCCAGCCCGCCCGCCACGGCAGCGCGGTTGATAACGGACGGCGTGCCGATATCCACCCCGCTCATTTCCTCCATCACATCCATGGGCAGAGAGAGAAAGACTGGGCCAGCCGGAGCCGCCATGGAATCGTGAAAGGCGCGACGCAGCAGAACAGGCAACTGGTCCGCATGGGCCACTTCCTGCGCCCATTTGACGGCAGGGCGGGCGATCTGCACCAAATCTCCAAACAGGAGCGGGTCAGAAATGGTGTGCCGGGAATCCTGCTGGCCTGCCGTAACAACCAGCGGCGTCTGGGAAACACTGGCATTGAGCAGATTCCCCATGCCATGCCCCAGCCCCCCGGCTGTATGCAGGTTCAGGAAGCCCGGCCTGCGGGCCGCCTGCGCATATCCATCCGCCATAGCCACCACGCTGGCCTCCTGCAGGCCGAGAATATAGGAGACGTTTGGTACTTCCAGCAGGGCATCCATCAGGGGCAGTTCGGTCGTGCCGGGGTTGCCAAAAATATAGTCCACCCCTTCACTGCGCAGAATTTCAAGCAGCACAGCCGCACCACGCCGCATACCCTTCTGCCCGGCTGCATCAAGCGATGAAATCTGCATTCCGATTATCCTTCTGTTGTGCCCTGCACAGACCTGCCCGCCTGAATGTCAGGCGGCTGCGCCCTTTATGGCACTCCGTCTGCCCGCTGGTAACTGCTCCCACACACTGTGTAACGCAGCACGGGTGCAGAAAGCCCACGGGCATACTGGCCCGGCAGTCCGGCAAAGATGATAATCGTCCTGCATAATCAGCCCTTAATCCGCATATGGCGCCTCCTGTTATAACAGGAAACGCCACATGAAAACACCCGAAAACAGATTTCTGCCCTGACTCTGCTCAGGCGGCTGCGGACGTTTCCCCAAGCTGGGCCAGCGGCTTCATCAGCAGGTGGTTCTGGGAATAATCAACCGGCACGGCAATAACCACCGGGCCTTCAATATCCATAGCGGCCTTGAGAGCCTTGCCCACACCGTCAGCCGATGTCACGGTGATGCCCTTTGCCCCACAGGCTTCTGCGTATTTGGCAAAGTCGATCGGCCCGAATTCCACCCCGGACCCACGGCCGTATTTCTTCTTCTCCTGCATTTCCACCATGTTATAGGCCTGATCAATCCAGACCATATGGATCAGGTTACATTTGAGGCGCACGGCGGTTTCCAGTTCCATGCTGGACATCATGAACCCGCCATCCCCGGAGATGGAAATAACCTTTTGCGCCGGGTTGAGCAGGCTTGCGGCAATCCCCCACGGCAGACCAACCCCCATTGTCTGCTGACCATTGCTGATCAGCACCTGACGTGCGCGGAAGGACAGCAGATAGCGGGCCAGCCAGATATGGAACGTGCCCATATCCAGACAAAGCGTGACATCAGGAGTGACAATCTGCTCCAGTTCCCGGACAATCTGTAACGGATGCACGGCCGTATTGCTTGTGCTGCGCGCATCCCGCAGCGCACCGGCACGGGCAATTTTATACCCCTCAAGAATCGATTCCAGTTCTGGCGCACGGGCCAGTTTACCGGCCTCCCGTGCCAGTGCCTTCACCGTCGGGGCAATGTCACCAACCAGTTCAACAACCGGGACAAACGCGTTATCCAGTTCCGCCGCGACAATATCAATATTGATAATCTTGCGGGCGTCATTCACGTTCCATAGCCATGGGTCATATTCCACCGGATTATACCCGATGGTCACCACCACATCTGCTTCATGCAGAAGCTGGTCCCCATGCTGGTTGCGGAACAGACCAACACGCCCGCCAAAACGGTCCACCAGTTCATGCGAGACCGCACCGGCTGCCTGATACGTCCCGACAACCGGCACACCCGTGGTTGCCACAAACGCCCGCACGGCCTCAGCCACATCCGGGCGGCTGGCCAGCAGGCCAAGCAGCACGACCGGGCGGCTGGCATTTTTCAGCAGCTTTGTGGCGTCCGCAATGGTCTCGGCGGAGGCGGGGCCGGTTTTTGGCACAGCACGATCTGCCAGAACAGGCGCCTGCGCGGGCATGGACAGCACATCCATCGGCGTGCTGACAAAAGAAGCACCCGGACGCCCACTTTCCGCAAACCGGAAAGCATTGGCCATAACTTCGGAAATCGCCAGAGGATTGGTAATTTCCACACTATATTTGGTGATGGGTTTGAACAGGCTGACCGTATCCATGGTCTGATGCGTCAGCTTGAGCCGGTCAGCCAGCTTGACGGCACCCCCAATTGCCAGAACCGGGTCCCCTTCAGAATTGGCGGTTGCCAGTCCTGTTACAAAGTTTGAAGCCCCAGGCCCGGATGTTGCAATTGCCACACCGGCCTTACCCGTCAGGCGACCAAGGCCACCGGCAATAAACGCGGCATTCTGTTCGTGCCGGGTCACTACCGTTTCAATCGGGGAATCAACCAGCGCGTCAAACAGGCGGTCCACCTTCGCGCCCGGAATACCAAAGACATGCGTGACACCATGCGCCACCAGATTTTTGACAATAAGCTCCGCGCCGCATTGTGCGGCGTGATCAGAAGGCTCGGTCATTGTGTTGTGTCCTGTTAAAAAGCTTCAGCCGCCTTCGGCAATCCGAATAGCTTCACTCAGATGTTCAGGATTGAGGTTTGCTTTTGCAAACTGCTCTGTGCGTGGCAACTGTATTTCAAGATCAGAGATCACGGCGACTTCAAGCTGGCCGCGCACCAGCCGGTATTCCGTCACATGGCCACCGCGTTTCTGATCTTCCGTCAGAAAATGCAGGTGATACCCGGCAACATTCACGCCCTGCATATAAACCGGCGTGCGGAAGCCAATCATGGTGCCCGTGACAGACTCCATTGTCAGGGTCGGCTGTTTTTTCACAACATCCAGCATGTGGGGATACGGTTTGCACTGGCAGAACACCGTGCGGGTATCCACCCGCTCAAACTGCCCGGTAAAGCGCACCGCCCCAAACAGGTTGGGGTTCCCCAGAAGCTGGTCAACCAGTGCCTCAAACGTCTCTTTTGTCTGCGGCTTATCAATATTGAGCGTCTTTTCCGGCTCAAAATACGTGACGCAGGCAAAAGGGGTTTTTAGAGAACCGGGAACTTCCGTCGCCTGCCCTTCCGCCCGGAACTGGCGGACAACGCCGTCAGTCACAATCATCTCGCCGTCCAGCGCGTTGAACGTGCCCAGACCAAAGTTCCCGTGATGCAGCACTTCATCCAGCGTGGTTTCTCCGTCATACACCGCATCCAGCAGAGCGGCCATGGTGGAGGTCTGGTAAAGGCGGTTGGCGACGGGCTTCTTCCCGATACCGTTTCCGAGAGCAGAAGACCGAACGTCCATGTCTGCCACCGGGCTGTTCTTCATGCTGCGCACTGTTTCAAACTCATTGTTGCTGATCTCAGTGACACAGACGTTATTACAGCGTGATCTAGTCTTCCAATATATATTGAATGCTTTTTTCATATGATATAAATATGCCAGATGGATATCAGACACCTGCGCTATTTTGTCACTGTGGCGGACCACGGCAGCATTACCCGTGCCGCGGAAGAGCTGGGGATGGAACAGCCGCCCCTCAGCCAGCAGATCAAGCAACTGGAGCAGAAACTGGGCGTGGCCCTGTTTGAGCGCCAGACCCGCGGGGTAAAGCTGACGGAAATCGGGGCGACCCTGCTGCCCCGCGCCCGCACCATTCTGGACCTTCAGGCCCAGTTTCTGGTGACAGCCCACGGACTGGCACGGGGCGAGTTAGGGCATATCCGGCTCGGGCTGGCCGGGGCTGTGCCGCTTTTGCCGGTGATCCCGCTTGCCATCCGGCGTTTTAGAGAAAGCGCGCCAGATGTCACTCTCTCACTGGAAGAAAGCAATACGCCAGCACTCTGCGCGGCGCTGCATGACCACAGTACGGACCTCGCCATTATCCGGCCGCCCGTGCCGGACCCGACCCGCCTTTCTGTTTCTCATCTGCTGGATGAACCGACTGTTATCGCCCTGCCGCGCGGGCACCGGCTGGCCCACCATCCGGTGATCAGTCTGGACATGGTTGCTAAAGATCCGCTGATCATCTTCCCGCGTGAACTGGGTCCGGGCTTTCACGACGCTATTTTATCAGCCTACCAGCTGGCAGGTGTTACCCCCCCCATGGGGCAGCAGGCACCGCAGATTGCCGGGACTGTGCCGCTGGTGGCCGCAGGGCTTGGGGTTTCCGTCGTGCCGCGCTCGCTCAGCCAGATTCATGCGGGCGGCGTGACCTTCCACACACTGAGCGAACCAGCCCCACGCGCAACATTAGCCGTTGCCATCCGCTCCGGCCAGAATATGCCTCTGGTCTCGCGCTTTGTGAAAATTCTTCGCACCGCCTGCCGGAAATGGGAAAATATGAGTCTTGAAGACCAGTTTCCCGCAGCAGACCCGTAAAAGTCTTTTTGTCAGACTTCTAAAAAATTCGGGGCTCCCTTTCCGGAAGCCCCGGTAACACTGTTTTACAGACCAACCAGTTTCCGGATGGCCGGTTCAGCAATAATCATCAGCCCACCCGGCGGGAAGGTTGTGCCGGAGAATGATCCGGTCACATCTGCCGAGCTGTTGATCAGCTCTTCTTCCTGATCAAAAATCTTCTTTTCAGCAGCGGAGAGTTTTTTCTTGTGGCTGTTCAAGGCATTCAGCCCCGCTGCGGCCATAACCGCAAGATTGTGAGACGTCGGGACAGCCTCGGACAAACCGCGCACTCTCGCCACCTGCTGGAATGCGGCATCGTTATCCCGCCAGATCTGCATCTGGGCCTTCAAAGCCGGAACAACGGACCTGTCACCCGCAACATACTGGTCCACCAGCATGCTGAAGCGCACGGCAGGGAACGGATCTGGAGACGTGACTTCCCCAATTTCATCAAGCGCATCACCATGATGGCTGACATAACGGTTCATGACGTAATTGCGCAGCGGCACCGTGGCACTGGCCAGACGCTCCACCGGGTCAGCATTGGCAGGGGAGAGGCGCAGCGCCATCCGGTGTGTGTTGGCCTGTGCCTGTACGCCGGTCAGTTGCAATTCCGTATTCACCACGGCCAGACGCCGATACATGTCATTCACATCGCGCACGGATGCTGGAGACCAGAAGCGTTCCGCAATGGCCGCAGCGCGCGGCCAGTAGCGGGCATCCAGCATTTCATCAGTCACCAGTTCGGACCAGAGCGGCGCTTCACCCCCCAGAATATACTGCTTCTGCTCATCCGTCAGAGGAGCGGGGGCCGGTTCTTTCACAAATGCATTGACCAGATCAGGCCGTCCGCCTTTTGCCAGAAGTTTATCGGCCTGTGCGCGGGTAATGCCGTTTGCCGCCGGGTCATACGGGTCCACCAGATAATGCTGGGAAGCAGGCTGAAGCAGATCAAGATAATACCCGGCAGACACGATAACCGGATGATGATCGGCTGACGCGGAGGCCAGAAATTTTGAACTTCTCCAGACATCCACAACAACTTCTTTGGGAATTGGTGCTTCGCTCACCTCATCCCAGCCCACCATGACCTTACCCTGATCTGCGAGGATTTTCTGAACCTCAGCCGTAAAATGCGCCTGCAGGGCCTGCGGCGTGGCAAACCCGTTATCCTTCATATAGGCAACAATTTTCGGATTTTTCATCCACTCGCGGGGGTCCACTTCATCCCCGCCGGAATGGAAATACGCATCCGGGAACAGTTTCCCCATTTCCGCGTAGAGTTTGCGGACAAAACGGAGTGTTTCCGGAATAGTCGGGTCCAGTGCGGCGTTATTCTTGTTTTTCGGCTCCGGATTGACAGGGCTCTGCGCGGCCAGTTCCGGGTGTGCCAGCAAGAGCGCCAGTGCGTGCCCTGGCACGTCAAACTCCGGCACAATCCGAATACCACGATCAGCAGCGTAAGCCACAAGATCTTTCAGTTCCCGCTGGGTGTAATACTGGCCGTGGGACCCTTTTTCCGTCAGTTCCGGCATGCGTTTGCTTTCAACGCGGAAACCCGTGCCATCGCTGAGATGCAGGTGCAGCACGTTCATTTTGAGCAGTTCCATCGCGTCAAGCTGCCGCTGGAGCGTTTCAACCGCCATGAAATGCCGGGACGTATCAATCATGATCCCGCGCCAGGGGAAACGCGGGCTGTCTGTAATGGTGGCAAACGCCAGTTGCGGTCCGTTTTCACCCCGCGTGACAAGCTGGGCCAGCGTTGCCAGACCATGCAGAACGCCGTCCGGGCCGTCGGCTGTCAGCGTTACGCCGGACGCGTTGACCTGAAGGCTGTAATTTTCCTTTGCGTGGACTGTCAGCGCGTCCCGGTCTTCACCCACCTGAATATGCACGGGCACGCTTGTCACCTGCCCTGCCTGCGCAGTGTCCACCTGCTCAGGGAGCACCCGGCCCGCCAGCATGTTGATGCGCTTTGTAAAACGTTCCGCAGCACGGGTGAGCAGAGGAGAGGGTTGCTGGTCCCACTGGAGTGTCACACCCCCACTCAGCGGCAGCGCACCGGCGGGCAGGGACACCGAGGCAGGCACAGGCATAAGCGCCGGTGCTGCCGTTGCAACGCCCGTGGAAACTGCCACAGGCTCTATCCCCTGCGGCGCTGCCAGCGCGGGAGCGGCGGAGAGTGTCAGAACAGCAGCGCTGCCCAAAAGTGCGCGACGAAGTTTTGAGAAAGTCTGGTGAGTCATTCTGCGTCCTATTCTTTTGAAGCAACGGCTGTCAGGCAATCTGCCGTGTCTGTCTGTGGTGGCGTGTTTATGCAGAAAGAAAAGCCTGCAATTCCGGATCATGCTGCATTTGCCAGAAAATGGCCTCGCGCTGCGTCAGGCGTGAGGCCGCGGCCTCATCCAGCAGCACCAGACAATGCGGATGGAATTGCAGGGCGGAACCCGGCACCAGCGCGCTGACCGGCCCTTCAATAACCCGTGCCACAATATCAGCCTTTGCAGCACCCGTGACAACAAGCAGGGCCTCGCGCGAGTCCAGAATGGTGCCTGTCCCCATGGTCAGAGCCCGGGCCGGGACCTGCGCCATATCATTATCAAACATGACGGCATTCTGCTGGAGCGTGGCCTGCGCGAGTGTCACGACATGGGTGCGGCCATTGAGCGCGGAAAGGGGTTCATTAAACCCGATATGCCCGTTCTCCCCCAGACCGAGTAACTGGAGGTCAATACCGCCTGCCTGAGCAATCCGGCTTTCGTAAGAACGGGCTTCGGCTTCAGCATCCTCTGCGGCGCCATCCGGAACGTGCGTGTTGTGCTCGGGGATGTTGATCAGCCGGAAGAGATGCGTCTGCATATAATAGCGGTAAGACTGCGGGTGCTGCGCCGTCAGGCCGATATATTCATCCAGATTAAACGTCGTCACGCCGCTGAAATCTATAGAATGCTCCTCAGCCCTTTCCGCAAGCTGCGCGTAGATGGCTTCCATCGTGCGACCGGTGGCAAGCCCCAGCACGGACTCAGGCTTTGTCTGGACCTGTTGTGCAAGCACCTGTGCCGCCAGACGTCTTGTCTGGGCGGCATCGGAACATATGACGACTTTCATAAAAAATCAGTCTCCAGCGGAAATAATCAGGGATTCAGGAGCAGGCCCGCCTGTTTTGGCGCGCAGAGCAAGACTCCAGCCAGCAATAAAAATATAAGCCGGGATAACCAGCGCCATAAAAGCGTGCAAATTCCCCAGCATGGGGGCGATGTGAACAAAAATCTGCGGCAGCACGGCCCCGCCGGAATAGGCCATAACCAGAAATGCTGTTGCCTTCGCGCCATCAGACCCGGCCTCTGCCAGCACAATGGGGAACAGCGCAGGCAGGATCATGGCATTGGCAAACCCAAGCAGTGCCACACAAAAAACCGGAATAAGGCCGGGCGCCACCAGAGCAACCAGACAGATGACAATGCCCAGCAGGCAGCAGGTGAGCATGTACCCGTCCTGACTGATAAAACGCGGGACAATAATCATCCCGACCAGATAGCCCAGCATCATGGAGGCCAGCGTCAGGGCTGTCAGGTATTTGGTAATATCCAGAGAAAGACCGAAGGAATGTCCAAACAGCCCGATGGCATCCCCCGCCATAACCTCCACGCCGACATACAGGAACATGGCAAAAACGCCTGTCAGCAGCCAGACGGGCTGAGCTTTACGGGCTGGAGCCCCCTGCGGTTCCGCGGCATCAAGGGTAATTTCCGGTAAGGGTGCACGGGCAACGAGAATGGCCAGCAGCACAAGCAGTCCGGCCATCACCTGATACGGCACATGCACAGCATGCGTAAACTGCGTCAGCACCGCGTCCCGCACGGGTCCAGCCGGAGTATGGCTGATATTGGCAACAACCTGCCCGACATCCGGCATAACAATCAGTGCAAAAAGCACCGGGGCCACAATGCCTGCAAATTTGTTGGCAATCCCCATAATGGCAATACGCTGCGCCGCGCGATCATGATCACCCAGCAGGCTGACATAGGGGTTAACCGTAATTTGCAGGAGGGAAAGCCCCGCGCCGATTACACTCAGGCCGCTAAGTGCGCCCGCGTACCACCGCCCGTTGACACATTCCCCAAACAGCAGGGTGCCCGCCGCCATGATGGCAAGAGCGACAACAAGGCCACGCCGCAGGCCGATCCGCCGGGCCAGCAACGTGGCAGGCAGCGGGAAAACAAGATAGGCCAGATAAAAACAGACAGGCACCAGAAAGGACGCCACATCGCTCAGATTAAACGCAATCTGAACAAAGGTGATCAGCGGTCCGTTGAGCCAGGTCACAAAACCGATACTGAAAAACAGGGCCGCCATAATCAGCACAGGCCGCCAGCCATACGCACCGGCCGGACTTGCAATCGGAAACCTGAGCACGCTGCACTCCTTCAGCAAAGGGCCGGAGAAAGCCTCCGGCACCTTATCTCACTCTTTATACCGTAGCAGGGCTGAGAGCCTGCTGCACGCCCTCAGAACCCGGAAGAGATGGACACCATAGCGGCAAACACGCCGCCAACATAATAAACCGGAGCGCTCCCCGCGGCGACAGCGCCGGTAGAGGTCACGTGCGGATGCGCATTGGCCGTATAGCTGGACCCGGAGCGATAATGATTATCCCCGATATTGGTCAGGTTCAGCTGGATCTGCGGGTGCTTCAGGTAGCTGAAGGACTTCATGCGGTAGCCCAGCGTGATGTTTGAGGTCACGTAGGCTGGCATCTGCTCATCGTTCATGAACGTGGTGTACTGTGTATCCACATAGCGCAGGTCAAAGTTGCCGAAGAACCGGCCATCATCATAGTTCAGGCCGATCGCGCCGGTAAATTTGGGAGCCTGAACAGCAATTTTCCCGGCTGTTGGCAGATAACCGCTGCCCGTATTGAAGTTATTGTCAAACGTGGAATGCAGAAACTGCCCGGACAGATAGGGGCTGAAATGGTGCCAGCGGGCCAGACCAAATTCCGCCTGCACCCCGCGGGATGTCTGCCCGCCGATGTTGATGGGAGACGCCACCATCATGTTGGTGTTGGGGATGTAGCCGGTGGATGTCACCTGATGGTTTGTCAGGTTGATATTAAACAGCGACATGGAGAAATTATAGAAATTCCCCTGATGACGATAGCCGATTTCCTCACTGATGGAATATTCCGGCTTCAGGCTCTGCGGCTGCATGGTTGCGTGAGACGCATTGGGATCAAAAATCTGGGAATAGGCTTCCACAGATTCCGGCGCACGGAAGGACGTGGTGCCGTTGATGTAAATCTGATCCTTGGGCGTGATCATGTAGCTGGCGGAAAACTGCGGCAGCGGTTCAAAATAGTTGCCCTGCATTTTGTACGGGTCCGCGCCCGGCACAAGGTTTGTGCCCTGACGGGAGACCATGGCAACACGGAAACCGGCACTCAGGGTCAGTTTATCATTCAGCAGCTTCTGCGTATCCGCAATAAACAGCGTGTTGACCTGCTGCATAAAGTTCAGGTCATACCCCGTCAGGATTTTACCGCCTACGCGGATCACATCCCCGGACCAGCCGCTGCCATCCGCATAAACGGGGCGGAAATCGGACAGTTCTTCATGCGTGGTATAGGCATACCACCAGCCGAAGGAGAACGTGTTGCTCTTGGACAGGCGCCAGTCCGCAGAGACATTGAGACCACCGGTCTTCTGGTTCCACGGGTCACGGCTGGAAGTCAGGATGGAGCCGTTTACCGGCGTCCCCACATTCAGGTCACCATATTGCTGTGTGCCAAAATACCCGCCTGAAGCCGGAATGTTCTCACCGCCCAGAGAGGGGCCAAACTGATGCACATAATAGGGCGAGACATGCAGATGCAGGTTGTCCGCCAGCGTGAAGTGCATCGGCAGAACAACAAGCTGCTGATTGAGGTTTTGCTGATTCAGCTTGTAATATCTGGAATCTCCGGGCGTGAAGTGTTTATCATAGGAGAAGCCCACCCCATACTGGTCCCACTGCGCTTTGGTGGGGGAGCGCCATGATGTTGCGGACTGCTTGTTGTACGAGAAAATTGCGGAAATGCTGTTCCCGTCACCCCATTCTTTGACGAATTTTGAGTCCAGATGATAGCGGAGCAGGCCGCCCGGCCCACGCGCCCCGTTATCATAACTCGTGTGGGAGAAAGACACATATCCACGCACGCCGGAATTACCGATATCCCCGGTATCCAGACGGATAAATTCCTTATTGTAGCTGTAAGACCCGCCACCAAGATCCAGAAAGCCACCTGCTTTATGGGACGGGTTGAGTGCTGTCGCGGTAATCTGACCGCCCACCGCGTTATAGAACGGTGCGTTCAGATCAGGGGACCCCTGTGAGACCGTCACGGATCCCAGATTTTCAGAGTCAATCAGCGTAGACGTGTAAGGCGCATAGTTGATCGGGTCAGCCAGCGGCGCGCCTTCAAACAGGTAACCCATCTGTGTTTCGTTCAGACCACGCACCTGAAGATGGTCCCCCGTCATTCCGAACGGGTCCTGACTGGAAACGGTCACACCCGGCAAATCTGCAACCAGAGACGTGATGTTTGAAGAGGGTGCCTGTTTGGCGATAAAATCACGCGTGATGCCGCTTTGTGAGCGCGGGGCTGTCTGATGCGGCATCAGACCGCCACCCGGTGTCCGGTTGGTCACACCTGTAGAAGAGACGGAGTGACTGGTGACGGAAATTTCTTCCGTGCCACCGGTAAACTGGCCCAGAACGGAAGAGCTCAGCCCGTTTCCGGCGGAAGACTTCTTCCGGACAGGAGCAGAAGATTTTGAAAGCTTCTTTACCTGACTTCCGGATGATGAAGCAGGCGCTGACTGCGCATGCGCGGACACGGCCAGAAGACCCGTCAGCGCAACACAGGAGACTGAAAGCTGACGCAGTGAAAGACGCATGATGAACAACCCCCTTGCCCGATCGTGGAAATGCCTCACATCATTCCCAAATAGAAACGTAACCCTGCAAATTCCGTTGTTAGTATGCAATGGGGGTTTAAAGAGAACGATTTAATTCACACCGCAAACAAAGATTTTGCCGCATGTTCTCGCTTATCGTTGCACAAAAGACACATTTCGGAGACGGTCCGAGATGATTTCAGACCCCGCCATGCCCAAAAATGAAATACCGCGCCGCGAGACTTGCCGCCCCCCGGGCAAAACTTTCCGGCTCAAAATCACGAAAATTGATCATGGTACAGGCGTTTGTGCGGTGCAGGATATGGGATTCGGCCTCATATTGCAGGGCATGGCCGTACACACTTTCTTTCAGGGCCGGGTCAAGCATCACCACAACATGGCTGGGATCAAGCATCTGAATAAGCTGCGCTGTCGCAATGCCCATGGCGGAGCCCGCCCTGTGCAGGATACGGACGGCATCCGCATGGCCCTCCGCCGCCAGACGCGCCAGATCCCGCGTGCTGGTTGATAACCCCGCCTGCCTGGCCGCATTCCCGATAGCAAGAAGGGACGCCACAGTTTCCAGACACCCGCGATTGCCGCAGCGGCACGGCAACGCCTGCTGCGGGTCTAACGTAACAGGCGCATGCGAGATTTCCCCCGCGCCGCCAGTATTACCCCATAGCAAACGCCCATTGACGATATGGGCGCAGCCGATGCCGTGGCTGACAAAAATCATGCTGAAATCCGGGCTGCCTCTGAGCGGACCGAAAAGCTGCTCACCCAGAATCAGCGCCTTGGCATCATTCTCCACCCACACAGGCAACCCCGTCCGCTCAGCCACCGTCGCCCCTATGTTGATATTCCGCCACCCAAGGGCTGTACAGGCCAGACAGGTCTGCCTGTCTCTGGCCACAAAACCGGGCAAAGCGAGGCCAATCCCGGAGAGTTTTGCCCGCTCCTTCCCCAGAGACGCCCGCAGGGTTTTGACCGTTTTCACCAGAAGCGTGACACACTCCTCCGGGTCCGCCAGACGGGGCACTTCGATTCTGCTCAGGGTTGTCCCGTGCAGATCAGTCAGCACCACAACCGCCGGATCATCCTGAAGGGAAATACCGATAAACCATGCGGCATTCGCCCGCACCACCAGCGGTACAGAAGGCCGGCCCGCCCCGTAAACAGGGTCCTGTTCAGACAAGATATCGCGATCCAGCAGGTCCCGCACCAGTGCGGAAATAGCGGCTTTACTCAGCCCCAGTTCCTGCGCGAGTTCCGTCCGGCTCTGTGCGCCATGGCGGCTCAGAGTGCTGAGAATCTGATAATGGCCTGAAGACAGCATGAGCCGCCCTTTCCCTGCAAAACCGATACGGAAAGATAATTTATGGCATGAAACAAGTCAGGCAAACAGGTGGAATGTTATTTACAAACTCCCTTTGAAATACTAACCCGGAAGGGAAGAGAGTTAGCGGGTCGTATTTTTGCGTACCGTGTTGTCCAGCGCGTTTAATCACGGATGTCCTTATGCTTCTTTGTGCAGACATCGGCGGGTCGTTTATCGATTTTGCTCTCGTCCATCCGGATGGCAGACTGGAACAACGTCATGCCGTGCCCACACCGGTTGACGATGCCGAAAGCTTTATCACCGCGTTAGAAACACTCTGCGCCCCCTATCCTGCCCTGCCGCTGCATATTGCGATTGCCGGGGTTGAAAACCCGCAGACAGGCCATGTTCACGCCGCCAATATCCCCGGGATTCTGACCGTACCGCTCAGAGAAAAACTGAGTCTGCGCACCCAGCGTGTGGTCCGTATCGGCAATGATGCAGACTGTTTTGCGCTGGCAGAGGCGCGGTTTGGTGCAGCCAGAGGGCACCGCAATGTCTTCGGTCTTATTCTGGGCACGGGTATTGGCGGCGGGCTCGTGCTGGACGGGCAGATTGTACCCGGTCTGGGTGGTGTTACCGGGGAGCTGGGGCATGCGCCGGTTGTCATTGCGCCGCCGTTTCTGACAGACCCGGATGAAGTTGCCGCCACGGTGCCCCTGTTCCGCTGTGGATGCGGGCAGTCAGGCTGTCTTGATACTATTGCGGGCGCCAGATCTCTCGAACGGCTGCATCTCTGGGCAGGCGGAACACCTGAAACAAGCCATGCCATTCTCAGACTTTGGGAAGAGGGAGACAGGCAGGCCACCAGAACACTATCTGTCTGGATGACATACACCAGTGCGGCTCTGGCTCATGTTCTGAACGTCACGGGCAGCACCGTTGTCCCTGTTGCCGGCGGATTAAGTAATTCTGATCTCCTTGTTCAGACGCTGGACCGCGCGGTGCGGGACCGTATTCTCTCTCCTACATCTCAGCCCCTCCTCCGGCGCGCCATTCTGGGTAAAGATGCCGGAATTCTTGGTGCCGCCTGCCTCGGGCCGGAGCTTTGCTATGATCCGTGTTGAAATCTGCATAGAAACCCCGCAGGGCATTCAGGCGGCAGAGGCCGCAGGTGCCGACAGGCTGGAGCTTTGCGCCTCACTGGACGCCGGTGGTCTGACCCCGAGCGCGGGCCTAATGGCATATGCGGCCCAGCGCCCTCTGCCTACCCTTGCGATGATCCGCCCGCGGGCCGGTTCCTTCATTTTTGACGCAGAGGAAGCCGCCGTGATGCAGGACGATATTCGTGCTGCCCGGGCGGCGGGGCTGACCGGCGTGGTGCTGGGCGCGCTCCGGCCAGACCGGCATCTGGACCATGAACTGCTCCTGCGCCAGTGCGATGCCTGTGGCCCTCTGGAACGCACGCTGCACCGCGCGTTTGACCTGACGCAAGATCCGTTTGCAGAGCTGGAATTTGCCATTTCCGCAGGCTTTACACGTATTCTGACTTCCGGCCAGAAGCCCACCGCGCCGGAGGGTGCCGACTGCCTCGCCCGGTTGCAGAAACAGGCAGCAGGACGGCTTGTCATTCTGGCAGGAAGCGGAGTGAAAGCCGGAAACGTTGCGGCTCTGATCCGCCAGACCGGCGTGACAGAAGTCCATGCCTCCTGCCGCAAACCCTCTGTTGCGGACCCGGAGGATGCGGCTTTGGGCTTTGGCTCCCAACCTGTCGTGACAGATGCTGACGCTATCCGCGCCCTGATAGCCGCCACACGGCAGACCGGAAGCCAGCCCGCATGAACCTGCTCGATCTGAGCGTCATGCTGGCGTATCTGGCTGGCATGCCTCTGCTGGCCGTCCTGCTCTCAGGCAAACAAGCTTCTACCAGCGCCTATCTGGAAGGCGGGCATGATCTGCCCTGGTGGGCGCTGTGCCTGTCTATGGTCGCGACGGAAACATCCACACTGACCGTTATCAGTGTGCCCGGCGTGGCGTTTGGCAACGGGATGGTTTTTGTCGGGCTGGCACTGGGATATCTGCTGGGCCGGGCGATTGTCGCGTGGAAATTCCTGCCACTTTACAGTTCAGGCCGTATGCTGAGCGCGTATGACTATCTGGGCCAGCGCTTTGGCGCACGGATGCAGCGCGTTGCCTCTGCAACCTTTCTGGGCACGCGCGTTCTGGCCGAGGCCGTCCGGCTGTTTGCAGGCATGCTGCCTCTGACAGCCATGCTCGCGGCGACGCATATGGCCGTGCCCCATATGGTTCTTCTGACAACTGTTGTCGGGATCACGCTTTTTTATACGTTATGCGGCGGCTTGCGTGCGGTTGTGTGGTCGGACGCCATTCAGTTCTGCCTGTATCTGGGAGGTTCGGCCATCTGCGCCGCGCTGCTGATGCACGGTCTGCCCGCAGGCAGCTTCAGGGTGTTGCAGCATGCCGGGAAGTTCGCCCTGTTCGCCCATGCCAGCACGCCTTTCAGCAGTGCGTTTACCCCCATTGCGGCCATTGGAGGCGGAACACTGATGACGCTGGCCTCCCACGGCACAGACCAGCTCATGGTGCAGCGCGTGCTGGCCGCCCGCAGCCTGAAGGAAGCCCGTATGGCTCTGATGGGAAGCGCCGTGGGCGTCACCGCGCTATTTTTCCTGTTGTCTGGCGTTGGGATTTTGCTGTGGCTGTATCACGGGCAGGTTCCGTTGCAGGAGACAGGACTGTCCTCACCCGATGCGATTTTCCCGGACTATATTGTGCATGGTCTGCCCGCTGGCCTGCGCGGCCTGATGGTGGCAGCCATTCTGGCGGCGACAATGGGTTCTCTGTCCTCCACCCTTTCCGCCATGACCGCCGCAACCGTGGGAGATTTTTCCGCACTCTGCACAAAGCTGGGCCGCATCCTGTCTCTCAGCCCGCTGGGGCTTGCACGGGCTTTTACAGTCTTCTGGAGCGTAATTCTTGTAGGCTGCTCGCTGCTGTTTGCGCAGGGGAGCCAGTCTGCGGTGCTGCTGGGCTTTTCCATTGCAGCCTGCGGATATGGCCCCATGCTGGGGACATTTCTGGCGGGTATGGCCATCCCCTCGGCCCGTGCAACGGAGCTGATTCCAGCTTTCTGCCTGACCGTGCCGCTCGTTTTGCTGGCGATGGCGACAGTCCGGCCCGCCGTGCACCCACTTGCCTTCCCCTGGCTAATTCTGACAGGCATCCTGCTGCTGTTTTTCTTTGCGACCAGCCTGCGTCTGGCACGCAGCCTCTTCTCACGCTCTGCACGGAACTCTGACGCATGACCCACCTCCCCCGCCGCGCCCTCGCACGCCAGAGCGGCAAGGCTCTTCTCGGGCTGGGGGGAGCCTTAGTCGCGTCCCGGCTGGCATCCGGCGTCCCGGCGCAGGCCGCAACACCCGTGCCTCCAACCTCTTGCCAGAAAACGCCTGCGGGCCGCGTGAAAATCGGGTTTGAAAAACTGCGGGAGCAAGGCTACGCGCCGCTGCAGGGGCACAAGGTTGGCGTGATTGCCAATGTCGCCAGCGTGGATAATTCCCTCACCTCTATTGTAGACTGCCTGCATCAGGCACCGGGCGTGCAGCTTCAGGCCATTTTCGGGCCGGAGCATGGCTTTCGCGGGTCCATGCGGGAAGGCTTTTCAGAACCGGAAATGCAGGACCCGGAAACCGGCTGCACCGTGTATGATATTTATACAAAAACCGGAGACGCGCTGAAAAATATCCTGAAAAAATCAGGCATCACACTTCTTGTTTTTGATATTCAGGATACGGGCTCCCGGTTCTACACCTATATCTGGACGCTCTATGACTGCATGATGGCCTGCGCCAAACTTGGGCTCCCCATGCTGGTGCTGGACCGCCCTAACCCGATTTCCGGACTGGACGCCTCCGGCCCGGTGCTGGACCCGCGACTGGCCTCTTTTGTTGGCCGCGCACCCATTGCCCTGCGCCATGGCATGACGGTTGCGGAACTTGCCCGTCTGTTCAATGCCGTTTTTGTTTCTGCACAGACAGGCAAAAAAGCCACGCTGGATATCATCCCGATGGAAGGCTGGCAGCGTGGCATGTTTTTTGAAGATACGGGCCTGACATGGTGCCCGCCCAGCCCCAACATGCCCACTCCGTTAACAGCACTGGTTTATCCGGGCACCTGCCTGTTTGAAGGCTCCAGTTTTTCCGTCGGGCGTGGCACAACCATGCCGTTTTTGTATCTGGGGAGTGCCACAGTCGATGGACGCGTCTGGGCGCAGGCGGCCACAAAAGCCGGATGTGCAGGCACGGCGTTCCGCGATGTGTGGTTCACATCCCTTGTAGACCCTTTCAAGAATACGCTGCTGCACGGGCTGCACTGCGCCGTGACGGACCATAACAGCTTTGACCCTATTGCCACGGGCATGACGCTGCTCAGCACCGGGCGGCATCTGGCGGCCCCGTCTTTCTGGCGTGGGAATGGAAAAACTTTTGACCAGCTTTGCGGAAACGCGCAGATCCGCCCCATGCTGGATAAAGGGGCTGATGCTCAGGCTCTGGCCGCCATATGGGAGAAAGACCTCACGTCCTTCCGTGCCCTGCGCCAGTCCTTTCTTTTGTACTAACAATAGGATTTTTGTTGCATGACCCAGCAGGCTCCCTCCTCCCTTACTGGTCCGGCCAAAACCGAAACATATGATTCCCGGTATGAGGCGCTGGACCTCTGGCCAACCGGCACCCTGCTGGATGTGCTGCTGGAGAGTCAGCTTGGGGCGGTTGCCTCTGTCAAAGCCGCACTTCCCGGCATGGAAGAGGCCATTATGGCCGCCCTGCCGCGCCTGCAACGGGGTGGCCGCCTGTTTTACGTAGGGGCTGGCACCTCTGGCCGGATTGGCTTGCAGGATGGTGTGGAACTAATCCCCACCTATGGCTGGCCGGAAGAGCGCCTTGTTCTGCTGCTGGCCGGGGGCGATGCGGCCCTGTTCCAGCCGGTAGAAGGGGCCGAGGATGATGAAGAGGCCGCCCGCGCCGCCATCACAACGCATAAGGCTGGCCCGGATGATGTTGTGATTGGCGTGGCCGCCAGCGGAGGCACCCCGTATACCTGCGCAGCGCTCACCTGCGCCCGCGCGGCGGGCAGCCTGACCATTGGCCTGTCCTGTAGCCCGGAAACTCGTCTGCTACGCGAGGCGGAACTGGGACTGCTGATTGAAACCGGGCCGGAAGTCGTGGCCGGGTCCACGCGCATGAAGGCCGGAACCGCGCAGAAAGTGGCACTCAACATGCTTTCCACCGCGCTGATGATCCGGCTGGGTCATACATGGCGCGGGCAGATGGTCGATATGAAGATCGTCAACGCCAAGCTAGTGCGGCGGGCCCACCGCATGGTGCAGCAGCTCACAGACTGCACGGAAGCCGAGGCGAAAGAGGCGCTGGAGAAAGCCGGAGGCAGCATCAAGCTGGCCGTGCTGGTGTGTTTTGGCTTTTCCCCGGAGGAAGGCCGTGCGGTGCTGGAGCAAAATGCGGGCCATCTGCGCTCGGTTCTGAAAAACCGCTGATCGCGCCTAAAAAGCCGCTTAAGGCCGCCCGGACCGATGGTAGGGGTGGCCAGCGGCAATCGCCTGTGCCCGATAAATCTGTTCAACCAGCATGATACGCACCAGCATGTGCGGCCATGTGAGGGTGCCTAACGTCAGTTTGGCATCAGCGCGCTGAATGACTGAGGCGTCCAGCCCCTCCGCGCCGCCAATAACAAAGCAGAGCGTCCGGCCCAGTGCGGACCAGTCTGCCAGAGCGTCAGAAAACGCCACGCTGTCAAAAGCACGTCCGGCTTCATCAAGCGCCACCAGAAAAGCCTGATCCGGACAGGCGGCCAGAATGGCCTGTGCTTCCCGCCGTTTGATTTCGTCCGGGCTGCCCCGGCCATCGGCCAGTTCCACAATATCAAGCTTAGGGCGCAGGCGTTTGAGATAGCGGGCGACAAGCGCCTGCTCAGACTTATCCTTCATGCGCCCGACGGCAATCAGCTTCATGCTGCGCTCTTCCCTTGCTGCAAAAAGATCATTCTGATCCGGAGCCGTTCAAAAAAATTGGGGAAGCAAGACTGCTTCCCCTTTTTGTAAGCGCAGACTGTAAGACGCACAGAGAGTCAGACAGGGGTGACAGCCTCTTCGTTCCCGTCATCAAGTTCCGCGCCCCACATTTTTTCCAGACCGTACAGCTCACGCGCTTCCGGCTTGAATAGATGAACCACGATATCGCCCGTATCCAGCAGCACCCAGTCGGACCCGTTTGTGCCTTCAACCAACACACGCTTGATGCCAATATCTTTCAACTTGCGTTCAATATGCTGCGCCATGGCGGAGATCTGACGGTCCGCCACACCGGTGGCGATCACCATCCGGTCTGCAAAGGACGCGCGGCCCGTCAGGTCGATAACGACAATATTCTCGCCCTTATCATCTTCCAGACTGTTGACGATAAGTTCGAGCGACTGAGCGATGACGTCCGGAGAGGCCGCCTCACGCTTGACCTTGCCCTTCGGCCCGGCAGCGGCGGCTTTTTTACGCACGGACCCGGCCACCTTGGCGGCACCGGCCAGAGCGGGTTTTGCGGTTGCGGCTTTTTTCTTAGTGGCCGTGGAGGACCTGCTGCGCGCAGATGCTTCGGCGGGTGGCTTGCTGGTGATGGTCATTCTCCTGAATTTAACATATCGGGCGCACTGGCATGGCCCGCACCATCCCCAAAGCCGCCCCGCTGACGAATTGATGTTGCAGATATACCGTTTTGTCGCCCCGGAAGAAAAGCCCACACTGGGGGGGAAAGATCAGGCAGCAGGCGTGCCTGCCGCGCTGGCAGGCGGCAATGCGCCAGATACTGCGCCGCAGCGCCCCGCAAAGCCCGCATATTCTGCCCCGGACGCGGCATGACTGCTACAGGAACACGGTTCAGCAGGCGTTTCCAGCCTTTCCATTTTGGCAGGGTGGCAAACCCGTCTGCCCCGGTCAGCCAGACAAAATGGACGTTCGGGAAGCGTATCTGCAACTTTCCCAGCGTATCAAACGTGTAACGGGTGCCGAGTCGGGCTTCGATATCCGTAGCGATCAGCCTGCGTCCATCCGCCAGAGACGCTGCTGACGCCAGACGCCTGCCAAACGGTGCCATGCCCTCCGCAGATTTAAGCGGGTTCCCCGGTGAGACCATAAGCCAGACCTGATCCAGCCCCAGAGCCACCAGAGCACGGCGGGCAATGGTCTGATGGCCCGGATGCGCGGGATTGAAAGACCCACCCAGCAGACCAATCCGCGCGATGCGATGGTCCCCCCATGTGGGAATCGTATCCCGCCAGACCATACCGGGCGTCAGGTCCGCACCTGCCCTGTGCCGATCACTTCGTAACGGAAGGTCGTCAACTGTTCGACCCCGACCGGCCCGCGTGCATGGAAACGGCCTGTGGCAATGCCGATTTCCGCGCCAAATCCAAATTCGCCCCCGTCACAGAACTGCGTTGAGGCATTCCACATCACCACGGCACTGTCCGTCCCATTGAGGAAGCGCGTGGCCACGGCTTCATCAGACGTCACAATCGCCTCGGTGTGGGAGGAACCATAATGCTGGATATGATCAAGGGCTTCATCCACCCCGTCCACCACAGCAATATTCAGCACGGCATCCAGCCATTCCGTGGAAAAATCCTGCTCCGTGGCCGCAGGGAGGTCTGGCATAATGGCCCGTGCTTCCGCATCCGCGCGGAAGGTGCAGCCAAACTCGGCCAGATCGCCCACAATCTGCGGCAGCAGAGACGGCGCAATGGCGGCGTCAATCAGCAGCGTTTCCGTTGCTCCGCAAATGCCCACACGCCGCATTTTGGCGTTGAGCACAATCCGCCGCGCCATGCCGGGGTCCGCCGCGGAATGAACATAGGTGTGGCAAAGCCCATCCGCATGCGCCAGCACCGGCACACGGGCCTCCTTCTGCACACGCTCCACCAGAGAGCGGCCACCACGCGGAATCAGCAGATCCACCAGCCCAGCAGCGCCGAGCATATCCGCCACATGGGCGCGGTCTGCATCCGGGGCAATCAGCACAGCATCTTCCGGCAGATCGGCCGCGCGCAGGCCCGCCTGAATCGCGGCATGAATGGCCCGCGCACTGTGCAGGCTTTCTGACCCGCCGCGCAGCAGCACCGCGTTCCCGGATTTGATGCACAGGCCAGCGGCATCCGCCCCCACATTGGGGCGGCTTTCATAAATCACGCCAATCACGCCAACGGGTGTTGCCACGCGGCGGAAGCGCAGGCCGTTGGGCCGTGTCCATTCTTCCAGCACGCGGCCAACGGGGTCAGGCAGATCCGCCATTTCCTCAAGCCCGACAGCCATGGCTTCCACCCGCTCCGGGGTGAGTGTCAGGCGGTCACGGAACGCATCCCGCGCTGTGGAGGCTTCCAGATCCTTCGCATTGGCTTCCAGAATCGCGGGGCTGGCGTCACGGACCGCAGCAGCCGCAGCCCACAAAGCCCGGTCCCGCGCGGAGGACGGGCTTTGCGCCAGAGTGCGGGACGCCAGTCTGGCCCGACGCGCCAGGGCCACCATCGGGCCTGGCACAGCTCCGGAAACCGTCTGCTGTTGTGCCACACCCTGTTGCCCGTCTTCCTGCGCCTTCATGATGGCGTCCTTCATCCCCGTTTCTCTGTTGTCCAAACTGTCTCGGTCTGTGCTCAGACGTTAAAGCGGAACAGCAGGACGTCTCCGTCCTTCACCACGTAATCCCGCCCTTCAATCCGCAGGCGGCCAGCTTCTTTCGCCCCGGCCTCACCACCGTACTGAATATAATCATCATATGCGACTGTTTCACATGCAATGAAGCCACGTTCAAAATCATTGTGAATAACGGCGGCGGCCTGCGGTGCCTTGGTACCTTCTGTAATGGTCCAGGCGCGGGTTTCCTTCGGGCCAACCGTAAAGTAGGTGCGCAAGCCCAGCAGGCCGTACCCTGCGGCAATCACACGGTCCAGCCCGCTGTCACTCAGGCCGAGGCCCTCCAGAAACTCGCGGCGTTCTTCGTCTGCAAGCTGGCTGACTTCAGCTTCAATCGCAGCGGAGACGATCACCACAGCAGCGCCTTCAGCTTCCGCCTTGGCCTGCACTTTTTTGGAGAAATCATTTCCGGTCGCCGCTGAGTCTTCATCCACATTGCAGACGTAGAGAACGGGCTTGGTCGTCATCAACTGGAGGCGGCGAACGGCCTCTTCCGCGCCAGCCGGGATAGCGGTGCGGGCCGGGTGGCCTTCCTTCAGCGCTTCAATCAGCGGTTCAACCACCTCGACCTGCGCCATGGCTTCGGCATCACGGTTTTTGGCGCGCTTCTGCAAAGCCGGCAGACGTTTTTCCAGCGAATCGAGATCCGCCAGCATCAGTTCTGTTTCAATAATTTCCGCATCACGCACGGGGTCCACGCCGCCTTCAACATGCGTAATGTCATCATCCTCAAAGCAGCGCAGCACGTGGATAATGGCGTCCACTTCACGGATGTTGGCCAGAAACTGGTTCCCCAGCCCTTCCCCGCGGGACGCGCCACGCACGAGACCTGCGATATCCACAAACTCAAGGCTGGTCGGCACAACCTTCTGGGATTTGCCAACAGTCGCCAGCTTTTCCAGCCGGGGATCGGGCACAGCCACGCGGCCCACATTGGGTTCAATCGTGCAGAACGGATAGTTTGCCGCCTGCGCCGTGGCCGTTGCCGTCAGCGCATTGAACAGTGTGGACTTACCCACATTGGGAAGACCGACAATACCGCAATTAAACCCCATCAGCCCTTACTCCCCTCTGGCAACGCAACCTGCGTCATGAATTTATCCGAACGGCCTTCAGCCAGAAGTGGGGCTGCGTCTGCCATTTTATCCAGCAGAGGCTCAAGCCAGGTCTGTCTGTCGGTCTCTGTAAAATTTCCAAGCACCCAGCCATGCACGCGCTCCTTGACACCGGGATGCCCGATACCAATCCGCACACGCCAGTAGTCCGGGGTGCCAAGCATCTTGTCCATGGACCGCAGGCCATTATGCCCTGCCGCCCCGCCACCGCGCTTGACCCGCACCTTACCCGGCGCAAGATCCAGCTCGTCATGAAAAGCGGTAATACGGTCCGGCGTAATTTTGTAAAACGCCGCGGCTTCCTGCACGCTTTCACCAGACAGGTTCATATAGGTCATGGGGCGGAGCAGAAGCACGCGCTGCGTGCCGATCCGGCCTTCTGAAACATGTCCTTTGAAGCGGAGCCGCCAGGGTGAAAACCCATACCGGCTGGCAATGGCGTCCACCGCCATGAAACCGACATTGTGCCTGTGTCGGCTCATTGAAGACTCGGGGTTACCGAGTCCGGCCCAGAGCAACATCACTGGTCCTGTATCTTGACCGAGGCTGGAGGCACATGCCCGGCATGTGCCTCCATACCCCTGAGTTTCAGACCATCAGCCCGGTGTTCAGGCAGACGGAGCTTCCGCTTCAGCGGCTTCATCAGCTTCGTCAACGCTCGGTGCAGCGATCGTGGCGATCACGAAGTTGGGGATATGCACCAGCGGGGTCACGTTTTCCGTGCCCTTCAGGTCTTCCCAGCGCACGTTGTCGTTGATGTCCAGAGCGGACAGGTCAACCGTGAAGAATTCAGGGATGTGTTCTGCATCCGCTTCAACTTCAACCGTGTGACGCACGATGTTCAGAACGCCACCGCGCTTGATGCCCGGAGCTTTTTCTTCACCAGAGAAGTGGACGGAGACTTCAACGGTCACTTTCTGACCAGCGGCCAGACGCAGGAAGTCAACATGCTCCGGGCTGTCTTTAACCGGGTGCAGCTGAATGTCACGAATCAGGGCGCGCTCGGTCACACCGCCTTCAACCTTGATTTCGTAAACGCGTGAGCGCCAGCCAGAGGCCTGAATCCCCTTGATAACAATGCGGGGGTCAAGAGCGATCAGAGTCGGTTCTTTCTTGCCACCGTAAATAACGGCAGGAACCAGACCAGCACGTCTCGTTGCACGCGCTGCCCCCTTACCTGCTTTCGCGCGCGCCGAAGCGTCGATAGATGTAATCTTGGACACGTTGAATTCTCCTAAAAACCAGAACATGCAGGCCTCCAGGGGTGCCTGCACGGTGCGGTCGCCATACCGGAAAGGGGGAACAAACGCAATGCTTACCACCCTTTTGCGGCAGAAAGCCCGGCAGGAAGGCCATGACGCCCCGCGCGGGACGGGGTATAAAACCGCCTCACGCTCACCCCTGCGCCCGGACCAGACTGATGCAAGACAAGCCCCAGCACTTTGCCAGTGACAACTACGCAGGCATCTGCCCGGAAGCACTGGAGGCCATAACCCGTGCCTCCGCCACCGGGTCCGCCCCGGCCTATGGGGATGACCCGTGGACACGGCTTGCCGCAGACGCCATCTGCACCCTGTTTGAGACACAGGCCGCCGTCTTTTTTGTGCTGACCGGCACCGCCGCCAATGCTCTGGCTCTGGCCACCCTCTGCCCGCCTTATTGCAGCGTGATTGCCTCAGACATTGCCCATATCGAAACATCCGAGCGCGGCGCGCCTGAGTTCTTTTCCGGCGGCAGCAAGCTGCTCACGCCGCCCTGCCCGGACGGTAAACTGACGCCCGAGGCCATCCGCCTGTGCCGCCGCAAGGCCAGCAGCCCCCATGCCTCGGAACCTGCCGTGGTGAGCATTACGCAGCCGACGGAAAATGGTCTGGTTTACACGCTGGAAGAAATCCGGGCGCTGGCGGAAGTCTGTAAGGAGTACGGCCTAAAACTGCATATGGACGGCGCGCGCTTTGCCTGCGCCATTGCCGCGCTGGGCTGCACCCCGGCGGCCATGACGTGGGAAGCGGGCGTGGAGGCCCTGAGCTTTGGCGGCACCAAAAACGGCATGGCAGTAGGGGATGCTGTGGTGTTTTTTGACCGCTCTCTGGCCCGTGGCTTTGCGGAACGCGCCAAGCAGGCCGGACAGCTTGCCTCCAAAATGCGTTTTATCACCGCCCCCTGGCTAACCATGCTGAAAAGTGGGGCGTGGCTGCGCAATGCCGAGCACGCCAATGCCAGCGCCCGGAAGTTTGCACAGGCCGTGGAGGCCATTCCCGGTGTACAGATTGCCTGGCCCGTACAATCCAACGCCGTGTTTCTGCTGATGCCCGAGCAGGCCATGAACAGCCTCCGCGCCAGAGGCTGGCGATTCTATACCTTTTTTGGTGCGGCAGCGCGCTTCCTGTTTGCGTGGGATGCGCAAAGTGCCGCGATTGAGGCGCTGGCAGCCGACATCCGGGCCTGCATGGCACAACTGCCCGCACCTTCCCCATGACATCTGCCCCTTGACATCTCCCCGGCTCCCCGGCTTCCTCCGGCGCAGTATCGAAAAAACCGGCCCTCAATTTCAGGACGAGAGAATGCACCCTTACCGTACCCATAGCTGTTCGGCCCTTCGCGCACAGGATGCCGGCACCACAGCGCGCCTGTCCGGCTGGGTCCATAGCAAACGGGACCACGGCGGCCTGCTGTTTATCGACCTGCGGGATGAAACCGGCATCACCCAGATTGTTATCCCGGCGGGTGACCCGGTGCTGGACCAGGCGGAAAGCATCCGCGTGGAAAGCGTGATTACGGTCACGGGTGACGTTGTGCGCCGTGAGGAAGCCACCCGCAATCCTGATCTGGCCACCGGCGATATTGAAGTGCGCGCGCGGGAGTTTGTGGTGCAGTCCGCCGCCGCTGTGCTGCCCCTGCAGGTGGCAGGGCATGAAAACTACCCGGAAGATCTGCGCCTGCGCTATCGCTACATCGACCTGCGCCGCGAGAGCGTGCACAGCAACATGCTGCTGCGCGCCCGCGTGATCCAGAGCATGCGCAAGCGCATGACGGCCCTGAACTTTATTGAGCTTCAGACCCCCATCCTGACGGCGTCCTCTCCGGAAGGCGCGAGGGACTTCCTTGTTCCGGCGCGTATGCACCCCGGCAAGTTCTACGCCCTGCCGCAGGCTCCGCAGCAGTTCAAACAGCTGGCCATGGTGGCCGGGTTTGACCGCTACTTCCAGATTGCACCCTGCTTCCGGGATGAAGCCTCCCGCGCGGACCGCTCTCCGGGTGAGTTCTACCAGCTCGATTTTGAAATGGCATTCGCCACGCAGGACGAAGTATTCGCCACGCTGGAAGATGTCATGTCCGGTCTGTTCACGGAATTCGGGAATGGCCGCACCGTCAGTCAGGCTCCGTTTGAGCGGATTCCCTACGCCCGCGCCATGAAGGTCTATGGCTCCGACAAGCCTGACCTGCGGAACCCGCTGCTGATTTCTGACGTGACGGACGAGTTCGCCGGTTCAGGCTTTGGTCTGTTTGCCCGCATTGCCGCCGATGGTGGCGAAATCCGCGCTATTCCGGCCCCCGGTGCCGGTGACAAGCCCCGTGCCTTCTTTGACAAGCTGAACAACTGGGCCCGCGAGTCTGGTGCTGGCGGTCTGGGCTACATCATTTTTGCGGAAGACGGCGGCAAAGGGCCGATTGCCAAAAATCTGGAAGCCGACCGTGTTGAGGCCATCCGCACCAAGCTGGGCCTGAACGCCGGGGATGCCGTGTTCTTTGCCGCAGGCAAGGGGGATGACGTTGCCAAATTCTCTGGTCAGGTCCGGACCCGCATTGCGGAAGAGCTGGACCTGATTGAGAAGAATGCCTTCCGCTTCTGCTGGATTACCGACTTCCCGATGTATGAACTGAACGAGGAAACGGGACGGATCGACTTCTCGCACAACCCGTTCTCCATGCCGCAGGGTGGTCTGGAAGCCCTGAACACCAAAAACCCGCTGGAAATCAACGCCTACCAGTATGACATTGTGTGTAACGGCATTGAGCTGTCCTCCGGCGCAATCCGTAACCATCTGCCGGACGTCATGATCCGCGCCTTCGAGATTGCCGGGTATCCGGAAAGCGAAGTGGAAGCCCGGTTTGGCGGCATGCTGAACGCCTTCCGCTACGGTGCGCCGCCGCATGGTGGCTCCGCTCCGGGTGTGGACCGGATTGTCATGCTGCTGGCGGATGAGCCGAACATCCGTGAAGTGATCCTGTTCCCGCTGAACCAGCAGGGCGAGGATCTGATGATGGGCGCTCCGGCTACGGTGCCGCCGGAACGCCTGAAAGAACTCTCTCTGGCTCTGGACCTGCCCAAGCCGAAACCAACGATCAAAAAAGACTGACGCACGTCAGATGCCGCATCCGGGGTGGTTGCACTCCCGCTCCGGATGCTCTTTTCTGACAGCTATGACTGCATTCCTCCGCCGCCATGCCCGCCGGGTGCTCCGCCACCCTGCCCTGACCTTCCGCCCGGAAAAGGGCCGCCCCGCCGCTGCGGCAGCAGGATCTAAGGCGCTGATCTCCGGGGCACTGACACCCGGAGCCCTGTTACCCCAAGCACTGTTCCTCCGGGGTCTAGCCCACCGGCCATGGACTCTCCGGGCACGGGCTTCCCGGACAGTTGCAGCCGCTCTTCTTCTGGCTGCCCTGCCATCCGCCTGCCTTGCCGCAGCCTCTGGCAGCCCGACACCCCTTTCCGCAACCCGGACCACCACCAGCTCACTGGTGGGCCAGCGGGCACTGTATGATCTCAGTCTGGCGGAATCCGGCGGCAACACGCTCTCCGCCTCAGGCAACATGACCTATGTGGTGCGGGACACCTGCTCGGCATGGTCCACCCAGCAGCATCTGGATATCCAGAGCGCCACCCGCAACGGCGGCGCGGTGAACATGGTGTCTGACTACACCACGCTGGAAAGCAAGGACGGGCGGCATCTTGTCTTTCGTACCGTGCAGAAGTCCAACAACGCCGTGCTGCAGGTTGTCAGCGGGGAAGCCAGTATAGATGCGCTGGGGCATGGCGTGGTGGAGTATGAAAAACCCATCAAGAAAACCCTGAAACTGCCCACCGGCACGCTGTTCCCCATGGCGCACACCGCCGCCATTCTGGCCGCAGCCCAGCGGGGCGCCCCCAGTATTGCGCCGCTGCTGTTTGACGGCACCGGCCCGGATGGCGCGCAGGAAACCTACATTACCCTTCTGGGCTGGGGGCCGCTGAAAGACCCGGCTCCCTCCCCCGCCCTTGCGGGCCAGCCTGCCGGACGTGTGCATGTTGCCTTTTTTGGCCGCACACCGGACAGCATCCTGCCAGATTACGAGATTGGCATGCGCTATTTTGCCAATGGCGTTTCTGACATGCTGGATATGGACTTTGGAGATTTCCGGATGCGCGGCACCCTGCACAGCCTGACGCTGCCCCCCCGCGCGGCCCGCTGTTAAGCCGGATCGTCCGGAACCCGGCAAAGGCGGTATCCCCCATAGCCGGGCCTCACCTGTGGCATGGCTGAGTGCTCAAAACGGACTTGTAACGACGAAGCATCTCGTTTAATTCCGTCTGGACGGAAACAACGGGTCTAGAGATTTCAGGGTTATGGCGCGCCCCAGAACCATCAATCGTGAACGGGTCATGGAATGTGCGGAACAGCTCGTCCAGCGTGATGGTGCGCTTGCCCTGACACTGGACGCCGTTGCGCGCGAAGCGGGTATTACAAAAGGCGGCCTGCAATACTGCTTTGGCAGTAAGGATGACCTGATTACCGCCCTGATTGACCGCTGGATTGCCGCCTTCGACGCAGAAGTGCAGACCCACACCCCGCCAGACGCCACACCGGCCGATAAAGCCCGCGCCTATGTGCAGGTCTGCGCGCAGATGGATGATGCCACCCGCGCGCGCATTGCCGGAACGCTGATCACCCTTCTGCAATCCCCTGATCATCTCAAAAAGATACGGGACTGGTATGCGGGCTGGCTGACCAGCGAAGTCTGTCCTTCCGATGAAGCACGGCAGATGCGCACCATGATTTTTGCCGCAGAAGG
Source organism: Acetobacter persici (assembly GCF_018256955.1). NCBI lineage: Bacteria > Pseudomonadati > Pseudomonadota > Alphaproteobacteria > Acetobacterales > Acetobacteraceae > Acetobacter > Acetobacter persici. The sequence goes on along the minus strand of NZ_JAERKU010000007.1, from coordinate 125,934 downwards.
TGCTTTTTTTCTAAGAAGTTTTGGTTTTATCACCATGCAGGACGTGGAGTGGCAGGCCGCTTTTGCGGATATCCAGACCCTGATGGTGCCTGCCGGTCCGGCTGAACCGGCAAAAGCGTAAAATCTCCGGACGATGATCTTGGTGCAGAGGTGTTTATAAAATGATGATGCCACTCTTTAAAGGAATGGGAAACAGCCTGACCCATACTGTCTCTTCCGCCTGTGAGTGGTTGATCGGGCAGCAGAAGGCCGATGGCCACTGGGTTGGCCCGGTAGGCTCAAATGCCTCGATGGAAGCGGAATGGTGTCTGGCTCTGTGGTTCCTTGGTCTGGAAGACCACCCGCTGCGCCCACGCCTTGGCAACGCTCTGCTGCAAACGCAGCGGCAGGACGGGTCATGGGGGATTTATCCGGACGCAGGCAATGGGGACATCAATGCAACGGTGGAAGCCTATGCCGCCCTGCGCTCACTGGGATATCCAGAAAACACCCCCGCCCTGTACAAGGCCAGCACATGGATTGCGCAGAAAGGCGGCCTGAAAAATATCCGGGTTTTCACACGCTACTGGCTGGCGCTGATTGGGGAATGGCCGTGGGAGAAAACCCCCAACCTGCCCCCGGAAATTATCTGGTTCCCGAACAAATTTGTTTTCTCCATCTATAATTTTGCCCAGTGGGCACGGGCCACACTGGTCCCGCTAGCCGTGCTCTCAGCCCGCCGCCCCAGCCGCCCGCTGCGCCCGCAGGACCGCCTGAACGCGCTGTTTCCTGAAGGGCGGGGGAATTTTGACTATACGCTCCCCAAAAAGGAAGGCGTGGATCTGTGGTCAGACTTCTTCCGGGCAACGGATAAAGGCCTGCACTGGCTCCAGTCCCGGTTTCTTAAACGCAACACCGTGCGGGAAGCCGCTATCCGCCATATGCTGGAATGGATTATCCGGCATCAGGACGCTGATGGCGGATGGGGCGGGATTCAGCCGCCATGGGTCTACGGCCTGATGGCGCTGCATGGAGAAGGGTTTCAGTTCCATCATCCGGTTATGGCCAAGGGTCTTGATGCGCTGAATGACCCCGGCTGGCGGCACGATAAAGGGGATGCCTCTTTTATTCAGGCAACAAACAGCCCGGTGTGGGACACCATGCTGGCCATTATGGCACTGCATGACGCCAAAGCCGAAGACCGCTTTACCCCGCAAATGGATAAAGCCTTGGGCTGGCTGCTGGACCGGCAGGTGCGGGTTAAAGGCGACTGGTCCATCAAGCTGCCGGACGTGGAACCCGGTGGCTGGGCCTTTGAATATGCCAATGACTTCTATCCGGACACGGACGATACCGCCGTCGCGCTGATCGCCCTTTCCTCCTGCCGCCACCGGCCGGAATGGAAAGAGCGCGGTGTTGAAGAGGCCATTGCCCGCGCCGTACGCTGGCTGGTGGGGATGCAAAGCGCCTGCGGAGGCTGGGGCGCTTTTGATAAAGACAATAACAAGGCCCTTCTTTCCAAAATCCCGTTCTGTGATTTTGGTGAGGCTCTGGACCCCCCCTCTGTGGATGTTACGGCGCATATTCTGGAAGCGTTTGGGATTCTGGGCCTCCCGCGGGATCTGCCCTGCATCCAGCGTGCGCTTGATTACGTCCGGGCAGAGCAGGACCCGCAGGGCCCGTGGTTTGGCCGCTGGGGTGTGAATTACATCTATGGCACCGGGGCCGTTCTGCCCGCACTGGCCGCCATTGGTGAGGATATGACGCAACCCTACATTGCCAGAGCCTGTGACTGGCTCGTGGCCCACCAGCAGGACGATGGCGGATGGGGTGAAAGCTGCGCATCCTATATGGACATTTCTTCCATTGGCCGGGGCAACACCACGGCGTCCCAGACGGCATGGGCGCTGATGGGGCTGATTGCGGCGGCGCGCCCGCAGGATTATCCCTCTATTGAAAAAGGTTGCCGTTATCTGATTGAACGTCAGGAAGCGGACGGAAGCTGGACAGAAGAAGATTATACCGGCACGGGCTTCCCCGGTTACGGGGTGGGCCAGACCATCCGGCTGGATGACCCGGCTTTGTCAAAACGCCTGCAACAGGGCGCAGAACTCTCAAGAGCATTCATGCTCCGGTATGACCTGTACCGGCAATTCTTCCCCATTATGGCGCTCAGTCGCGCAAGCCGCCTGATCACACCGGATGCAGAGGCGGAAAACGCTCTTAGTGCCGCCAGAAAAAATCTGGCAGACGCCAGCGTTTAAAATTCATAAAAAACGGGCAGCATTTTAGAAATGCTGCCCGCCCGAAACATCCTTTCTCAGATCACTTTCTGAGAAAGACCCTAATTCCCTGACCCTTTACTGTGCATCTGGCTGATGCTCTGCACGCAGGACGGCAATCAGATCCTGCAATTGCTGCGGGTTACTTTTCAGGATTGCGACGTTTGCGGCATCAGGTGTCGGGATCGTGCTGCTTGCCTGCCCCGGCGGGACATTCATCAGGCTGCCTGTCAGACCGACACAGGTCAGGCTCATGACAAATTCACGCGGCGTAAAGCCGTTTGTTTTCAAAATCGGTTCCAGACCGGGCACTTTTCCGACCATATCAATCTGCTCTTCCAGTGACATGCCCAGACGCCCCGGCGGCTGAATGTGGGCTGCCTGAATGGATTTCAACGCGGATGTCAGGCGCGGCACAACCGTGGCGACAAGCTTGTAATGCAGGGCCGTGTTCATATCCCGCTGCAGGGTTGTCACCTGCTCCGGGGTCAGATTAGGGCGGGAGGCGCCCTGTGCCTGCGTCGGGGCCTGAGCAGGCGTCTGCGCCGGAGCCGCCGTCTGTGCGCCCGCCGGCTGCGCCATGATGCCGCCTGCCAGCAGAGCCGTCGCCAGAGCGATCTTTTTCATTCCGTTCATCATATAAGATCCTTCTTTACAGCAGAACTGTTTTTCACAAGCCTGATTACGCTGAAATAGTCCATTCACCTTTGCGCATCAGCGGCACCGCAGTTCCGTTTGCGTCAATACCGTCCACATCAATCTCGCCAGAACCGATCATCCAGTCGATATGGATCATGCTGCTATTGGCACCCCGCGCGGCCAGTGCGGCTTCATCCTGCCCAGCCGTATCCAGCATGCATTTGGTATAGGCCTGCCCCAGCGCAATGTGGCTGGCGGCATTTTCATCAAACAGGGTGTTCTGGAACAGGATACCACTCTGCGAGATCGGGGAGGAATGCGGCACAAGGGCAACTTCCCCCAGCCTGCGGGCCCCTTCATCCGTATCCAGCACACGGGACAGGACGTCTTCCCCTTTTGACGCATGCATTTCAACAATTTTGCCGCCTTCAAACCGCACGCGAATCTCATCAATCAGCGTGCCCTGATGCGAGAGCGGCTTGGTGCTGGCCACATAGCCCTCCACCTTCAGGCGATGCGGCGTGGTGAACACTTCCTCCGTGGGGATATTGGGGTTGCAGACAATGCCATTGCCCGCTTTTTCAGACCCGCCAGCCCAGTCATGCCCATCCGCCAGACCAACCGTGAGATCAGTCCCCGGCCCGGTAAAATGCAGGGCCGCATAACGGGCATCATTCAGGAATGCCGCCCGGCGGTGCAAGGTTGCATTATGCGCCGCCCAGTCTGCCACCGGGTCCGCCCCGGTCAGGCGGGAGGCCGCAAAAATCGCGTCCCACAGGCGCAGCACTGCCTGATCTTCCGGCAGATCAGGGAACACCACTTTCGCCCATGCCGGAGTGGCTGTGGCGACGATGTTCCAGTTCACATCAAAATTGGTGATGATTTCCATTGCCGGGCGGTTCACGCGAGAGGCCGCACGGCTGGCGCGGGAAATATGCTCCGGATTCTGCCCGGCCAGCAAAGCGGGGTTGCTGCCGGTAATCGCCAGACGGGCCGCCCCCGCCCGGAAGCCCTCCGCCATGCCACGGGCCATCCAGTCGGCTGCGGTATCAAACGTCTCTTCATGCCCGAAGCGGTAACGCGCCAGAGTCGTTTCCTCATCCGCGTAAAAGGTCGTGACCAGCGCGGCCCCGGCCTTATAGGCATGTTCCGTCACCCGCCGCACCAGCGGCACGGCCTCCAGCGGGGCCGTAATAATCACCTGCTGCCCCGGCGCGACGTTCAGGCCGGTGCGCACCGCCACTTCCCCCAACCGGTCCAGCATGCTGACCAGTTTTGTCTCTTCCGGTGTGGCGTTCTGCGCCTGTGACGAGCCTGTCATTCCAATCCTTCCCATGCAGGAGCGGGGTGCAAACCCCCGTCTGGTTGCGGTCAGGCCGCAGGGACTGCGCTGTGGCCTGACACTGTTCCTGCTGATCGGATACTGAAGGCGGCCATCCGTCAACCATCAGGGCCGCCACGCAACCCTGATCAGGACGCAGGCAACAGGACCGGCCGGAGGGCTGCGGGCAGATAAAGAGGATGGCAGGGGCGGCCATTCACCCCCACTTTCATGGCATACACAGCAATCCCGTGCTGCTGGAGCGTGCGCACAACAGCAGGCCCGCGCTCACGCAGGGCCTTGTGCTGCGGGGAGCCATAGGCGGCTATCACCAGATCCGCCTCCTGCGCCATGCGCAGAAGAGCGGCATCATTCTCCGGCCCGACCGGGTCCGGCGTTTCCAGCAGGCGTGTCTGATCCGTGCAGCGATAGGCAAAGGTGTTACCCACCAGAATACCGCCATAGCCCCATGCCCGTGCATAACGCTGGCATTTGGCGACCGTGCGATCATCCCAGACTTCGGTTGCGACAGACGGATTCATCATCAGCCACATGACGACAGGCCGGGAGGCATCCCACACCCGCTTCAAGCTGTAACGGTAGCACTGGTCCGGGCCGCCGTAGGTGGCTGTGCTGACAACATCATCAGACAGACCCAGCGGACGGGAATTCCCGACATGATGCGCGTTAAAAAGATCCTGCATGGGCAGCCCCGAAATAGTCCCCGACGGTGATGTACAGCACGCCTCCGCAAAAGAGGGTTCACCGGGTTTTAAACAGAAATATCTGTCAGGGAAGATGCAGAAGCAGGAAAACGCTGCTCAGTGCAGCAAGGCCGGGCACGGAGAGGCGGCCCGCCCCGGACTGACGTCATTCCTCAGGAATGACGGTCCGGACACCTGTATTCGCCTTACGTCAGGCGGACACAGGGAAAACAGACTGAAACGCTTGAGAACGCTCAGGCTGTGCGGTCAGAAAACACGGTCGCCAGCATCAGCATGGCAACAACCGGCAGAAAGACGAGCATCGGGGCCATCGGGGCAACCTGCATGGTGGCGGAGATCGCGTCATTAACAACATGAATAAGCATTATTTGTTTTCCTAAGAATTTAGCGTGTGGAGGGCTAAAACCACACCTCCCTCCTCTGACGCAACAGGAAAATAAAAGCCCCCAGATATCGAGAAAACGCATAGTGAAGCAGGGTTTCAGGGAACTGATATCCAAGTAATCATCCTGAAGAATCCCCGTATTTTATCTCAATACCCCGATAATATTTGTAGTATAAAAAACAGGCATCGTGTGACGCGCTGCCGCACTACGCCCTGAGAAAAGATAATTTTTCGGGCATTTGATCAAATTTTAGGCCAAACGGTTTCGTGATAAAAAATTGGTAGTTTTCTGGGATTTTCTGCTGATTTCCCTCAAAAAACTGCTGCCCACGACTCATACGCCACAGTCTTCCGCCAGAAAACCGGGGAGTCGCGCCGCGTATTCTCTCCGGGCTGCCGCCTTGCACACCCGACTTTTTGCGCCCAAGTAGCAAGCTCCCTTCTCTGCTTGCGCCCCCATGGACCCGCGATACCGCATTCCCCCTCTGGCTGCCCTGAACGCCTTTGCCGCCTTTGCCCGCACCGGGGGCATTCGGCGCGCTGCGGCGGAGCTGCGTGTGGACCACGCCGCCATCAGCCGCCATGTGCGGGATCTGGAGCAGTTTCTGGGCACACCGCTGCGGGACCGTTCCACAGGCGCGCTCACACTGGCCGGGCAGACCTATTACACACAGATTCTCCCGCATCTGGATGGTCTGGCTCAGGCGACCGCAAATATCCGCCAGCAAACTCCCAGCCTGACCGTGACGTGCGTACATGGCTTTGCCTATCACTGGCTGCTACCGCGCCTCGCGGCCTTTCGCCGCGCGCATCCTCGGATGGATTTCATGCTCCGCCCGATTGATGCCAATACCGCCTTCCACGCCACCGGCATCGCGGCCGAAACCCACGCCGATATTTGCTATGTGCGGGACACAAATGCCGCCCTCACCCTGCGCGGCCTGTGCAGTGTTGATATTGCACGCCCCCCGGTGTTTCCGGTGATCTCTCCGGAAGGACTGGCGGCGCTGGGCGGTCAGCCGGAAACATTAGCGGACCTGCTGCATGCGCCGTTGCTGCATGAAGAAGATGATTCAGAATGGCAGCTCTGGTTTCAGGCGCAGCATGTGCCTGCCAGAACCATCCCTTGTGCGGGCCGCCTCTGGCAGGCCCATCTGACGCTGGCCGCCGCCCGTGCCGGAGAAGGCATTGCGCTGAGCAACCCCTTCCTGCTGGGGGATGATCTGCTGACAGGCCGGCTGATCCGCATCCAGCCAAAACAAACGCCTGTGCAGACCACCCCGCTTGGTTCCTACGTGCTGCGCACCACAGACCGGGGGTGGGAAAACCACGGGCTGAGCCTGTTCCGGAACTGGCTGCTGGAACAGATTGCCGCGGAAAGACTGGCGGGCTGAGACGCCGCGACAGGTGGTGACAATTTATCACCACACCTGCAAGAAAAAATCGCCTCCCCTCCTGCCTGAAAACCACTTACGAGATTGAAACAATTTCGTCGGGCTGCGCCTCCCCGCAGTCCTCTTTTTTCAGGAGCCAGATGGCATGAGCACAACAAACAAGGATCTTCTGACCCGCCGGGCCAACGCCGTGCCCCGTGGCGTGGCCTCCTCCACCCCCATTTTTGCCGACCGCGCGGAAAATGCAGAACTGTGGGACGTGGAAGGCCGCCGTTATATTGATTTTGGCGGCGGTATTGCTGTGCTCAATGTGGGGCACCGTCACCCCAAGATTATGGCCGCGGTCAAAGCCCAGCTTGAACGCTTTACCCACACAGCGTTTCAGGTCTCGCCGTATGAATCCTATATTGAACTGGCGGAAAAGCTGAACGCACGCGCGCCCTTCTCCGGTCCTGCCAAAACCATTTTCTTCTCCACTGGCGGGGAAGCGACCGAAAACGCTGTTAAAATTGCCCGCGCCGCCACTGGCCGGAACGCCGTCATTGCCTTCTGCGGCGGCTTTCATGGCCGCACCCTGCTGGCCTCCGCCATGACCGGCAAGGTCCTGCCTTACAAAGCCCCTTTCGGCACCCTGCCGGGGCAGGTCTATCATGTGCCGTTCCCGGACAGTGACGTCACGGTGGAAGACAGCCTGAAAATGCTGCACTTCCTGTTTGCGGCGGATATTGCCCCCACGCAGGTTGCCGCCATTATTATTGAGCCTGTGCAGGGTGAAGGCGGCTTCCGCGTGGCTCCGACCGCATTGCTGAAAGAGCTGCGCCGGATTTGTGATGAACACGGCATCAAACTGATTGCTGATGAAGTGCAGAGCGGTTTTGCCCGCACCGGCAAGATGTTCGGTATTGAACATTCCGGCGTTGAGCCTGATTTGGTCTCGGTTGCGAAATCTCTTGGTGGTGGCCTGCCCATTTCCGGCGTGATTGGCCGTGCTGACCTGATGGACTCCGTCCCGCCGGGTGGCCTTGGCGGCACCTATGCCGGTGCGCCTCTGGCCTGCGCCGCAGCCCTTGCCGTGCTGGATGTGATTGAAGAAGACAACCTGCTGGACCGCGCCAACGCGATGGGTGACCGCCTGCGCGCCCGGATTGAAGGCTGGCATAAACGCACGGACCTGCTGCCCGTCAGCATGCCGCGCGGACTGGGGGCCATGATTGCTTTTGATATTCTGGAAAGCCACGGCAGCACAGAACAGCGCGCCGGAGCAGCGGGCAAGCTTTGCACTCTGGCGTGTGAGAAAGGGCTGATCCTGCTGGCCTGTGGTGTGAAGGGAGCAACCATCCGTATCCTCACACCTCTGACCGCCTCTGACGCCCTGCTGGATGAAGGTCTGGATCTGATTGAGCAGATTCTGAGTGAGGCCGCCAAAGCGTAAGGCCCGACAAGCTCAAACATTTACAAAAAAGGGGATGCGCCGGATAAGGCTGCATCCCCTTTTTTACAGAAACGCACTCAAGGCGGGAAAGAGCGATACCTCTGTCTTTCCCGCCTCAAAACTGTATCGATCAATACGGTGTCGCGTAGCCCCCGGCTGCGGGATAGCCCTGCGTTGCAGGATAACCCGGAGCAACGGGCACCAGGGGCGTAACCGGCACAACCGGTGTAACGGCCCCCACCCCTGCATTCACAACGCCTGCAATAATGCCGGTCGCCAGAGCTGTCAGCAGAAACTGGTTGCCGTAGCGCATCCAGGAATATCCGCTCGGCGGCGCCCACAGGCCGGGCTGGCGGCGCCAATCATTCACCATCCAGCGCGGCTCACGCGGGCCGTCATAGCGCTCGCCCCGGGCCCATCGGCGGTTCATGTCATAAGACGGCTGCGGGCCACCCCGGCCGTTGCCCATGTTCGGGCCATGGTTGCCGCGAGGGCCTCCGCCACCGGGGCCGCCCGGACCACCGCCGGGTCCACCATGAGCACCCGGACCACCCTGACCGCGCGGGTCGGCATAGGACTGGGGTGCCGCGAGGGCAAAACACCCGAGAGCCAGAGCAAGCATCACTTTTGTCTTCATCAGAGACCTCATTTTCAACATGACGACTGTTCTGCCGGAGGTGTGGCAAAAATTTGTCCTGCGTTCATTCTTTTCAATTTTGAAATAATGAAAAACACCTCTTCACAAGCCAGAAATCATGATCTTTATGAAACAGGTTTGCAGCCATCCGGTCTGTATAAAACCGCCCTGGTGACAAAGGTTCCGCCATGTCCATACAGCTCCGCACAGGCTTGGCCTTACTGTGTCTGTGGATGGCTGGCTGCGCCTCCCATAAAGACAAAACTGCTGAAACAGCCTGCCAGAATACCATGCCCGCACAGCATGGCCCGTTCCACGGGCATATAGAATTCGGGCAGACCATGCAGAAGGTAATGCCCGCAGCGCTCGGCGCCATTCCCGGTGCAGGCGGCATGGCCGGAATGGGGATGCGGCAGGCCATGAACGGCTTTGGGCCAAACCCACACCGGCCCCCTGCCGACAAAACCGATCAGGAAGACCAGCCAGCCTCAACGCCCCGCTCTTTTCCGTGTCAGCCAGAAAAAGAAACGGTTCCGGACCTGAAAGCAGACGATATTAAAATGGAAGAAGCCCGTTAACCGGGAAAACAGCTGACAGATCCGTTGAGTTCTGCACGCACTTCCCGTTTTTACAAACGCGGCAAGCCCATCCAGTGCGGGCGCTTTGCCTCGACCCACGCCAGCGCTTTATTGGTTACACGCTGTAAAGGCGGCACGTCGTCAGACAGTAGCAAAACGCCGAGTGGCAACATCCAGATGCCAAAAACCGGCAGGATGGCCAGACATCCCCCCAGAATGAAGAAGACACCCGCAGGCATCCGCACCCATCGGGCCTGTGGGCGGCGCAACCAGTGAACAGCCGCCTGAATGCGCGCAGGCAGTTGCCGGACCAGCAGTTCTATCCGCCGTTCACAGTCCTCAAGATCCTGAGCGATTTCATGCTCTGTGAGCATTCCCGCATTCCCTCCTGCAACAACAGACACAGCTTTGCGCCACTCTCCAGAAAGAGCACAGAACCCCATCGCACCGCAAAGAATGGCATCACAGTGATAGATTTTTATGAATGAAATGTGGCGGAGGGGATGTCCGCCAACTTGAAGGCGCGTAAAAACACCTTAGAGTGCATTTCACCCTAAAAAACAATCTATTAGTTCGGATTGACGAGGCACGCCGACGCACATGGACGCGTGAAACTATATGATATAAGGTGGGATCAAAGATGGGACTGAAAATCCATGAGCAAGCTTCCGCCGAACCAGTTGACCGTGCGCAGGATCGCCAGCCTGAAAGATGGCGTTCACGGCGATGGCGGAAACCTGTGGATCACGATCCGGGGCGAGACACGCGCCTGGACGTTTCGCTTCAAGAGCCCCCTGACCGGCAAGCGCCGGGAAATGGGATTGGGACCGGCACGTGATGTGTCGCTCTCCGAAGCGCGCGGCAAGGCAACCAATGCCAGGCGTCTGCTGCTGGAGGGAGTCGATCCTCTGGAGGAGCAGACCAAAAGAAAGCGCAGAATCGTCAGAGAGCGAACCTTCGAGGAAGTTGCCGAGCATTACATCACGGAGCAGACACCCGCCTGGAAAGACCCGCGTTCCGCGCCGATGTGGCGCAGTTCTCTCGGTCGACATGTTTATCCCCTTATGGGGAGCCGCCCGATCGGCCAAGTCCAGACAGAAGACGTGCTGTCCGTGCTGCGCCCCATTTGGGAAACTACCACTGAAACAGCCAGCCGTATTCGTGGGCGGATCGAGCGCATTCTTGACTACGCTCACAGCCATCATTGGCGTGAAGGCGACAACCCGGCCCGATGGCGCGGTCATCTGGCCAATATTCTCCCGAAACCCACGGCAGTGGCCAAGGTCGTGCATCATGCGGCCATTCCCTACCGTGATCTTCCGGCGGTGTTTGCACGACTTGGTCGACAGGATGGCTCCGCCGCTCTTGCCGCCCGCTTCCTCTGTTTGACGGCTGCGCGTTCTGGCGAGGTACGTCATGCCCTGTGGTCTGAAATCGATTTCGAGAAGCAGATCTGGGTGGTTCCGGCCGAGCGTATGAAAGCAAAGCGCGAGCATCGCGTGCCCTTGACGGTCAGTGCCGTTAGTGTGCTCCGGCGGATGGAGGTATTGACATCACCCGCTTCAGCCGAGGGTCTGATTTTCCTTGGTGGAAAAATTGGATCGCCGCTCAGCGATGTTGCCGTCTCCAAAGCACTCCATCGTGCAGCCGGCACGAAGGATGTGACCATTCATGGACTGCGATCCAGCTTCCGCGACTGGGCGGCGGAGGAGACGGACTTTCCACGGGAGGTGGCGGAAATGGCGCTGGCTCATGCCATTGGAGATAAGGTCGAAGCTGCTTACAGGCGGGGCGATCTGTTCAGCAAGAGGCAAGAGATGATGAGGCAGTGGGAGACGTTCTGCCTGGGGCATGGATAGAGAGAGCGAATACCGCTTTGGGGGGGGATGCGGAATGTCGGTTATCGGCAAGCGATAGCCGAAAGCGGCCGTAGCCTGCGCCCATGTTCATGACAGCTACCGACCAATATACACCATTCCGATGCGTAGCCGGGAATGTCGGCTTACACCGACATCTGCTATTCTAAGCCCATGGAATCTGCCGGTCGGAGCCGCCGACCGGCAGATTCCATTTCGTGGAGGGGGTGTATGGTGAACTGTTAGCGCCGCGTGCTGTTCGAAGCTGCCCTAAGACGTTAGCTCAGCAGTCCGACGCCTCCGATGGCAATTTCACGCCGAGCACGAAAGTTGTTGGATGAAATCCGACAATCAAGCCACCTTTATCGCGATATTCTGTAGATCGAAGCCGCTGCCGTCCCCCGCGACATCATGGAAGAACGACACGCTACATTCGCCCGATTGCGGATTAAGCGTGATGATGTCGTAACACATCGGTTTGCCCTCCGCGCCAGTTGACGAGCCGCACCCGACGATCGTCATCTGCTGGCCACCGCGCGTGATCGAGGCGAGGTGTGGGACATGCTTATGACCGTGCAGCACAAGACTAATGCCGCGACGCTCGCACCAGGTGAGGAACGCTTTGGCATCCTTGAACTCTATCAGCCGATCGCCTAATCCGAAGGGGGCCAACAGCTTCTCGTAGAAGGCCGTTGGCTGCCCAGAATAGTTTACCGGATGATGGTGGACAAGCGCGACCTTGAGATAGCCATTGAGTTCGGGCCGTTTGCTCAGCAAGGCATCAAACTTTACCGCGCGATCTAGGCGCTGGCGCTGATTGACCGAGCCCTGCGCGGCATCACCGTCCTCGCTCGAATTGAATGAAAAGAAGACCGTTTGCAGATCGTCGTCGATCTCGAGCGGTGACCAGCCCAGATCGATTACTTGGTCCGCTTGGCGACCAAGCGGTCCCCAAGCATTGCCCTTGATGCGGACGTCGTGATTGCCCGGAATGACGAGTAGACTCTTTGTTGTCAGGCGTTCGACATCGAGCCGTAGCTCGTCGAATGAAGTCCGGTATTCCTCCTTCGGCGTATCAAAGAGATCACCCGTGACCACGACGCGATCAATGCCGGGGAGCACGCCTGCCAGATGCTGTTTCAGCCACGAGCGACGCTGTGTTGCTTCTGGCCGTCCAATATGGAGGTCGCTCAGATGCAGGATCCGTTTGCTCTGCTGCCGTTGAGCTACTCGTCGGATTGCATCGTCTACCTGTCGGCGACCATGACGCAGAGCGGTCACGATTGCGTCGCGATAAAAGGTGCGTGCATCTTTGAGCGGCAGCGCACAGGCACCTCCAAAGGGTGTCCAAAACAGGACCCAAGGCGGGGCAACCGGATGGTCGGCAAGTTCACGCAGCGCGGGGAAGGGATCGACGAACTGCGCCACACCGTTTTGGGGCAGTTCGTCGGGCAGCAGGATCAGTCCAGATTTCTGCGATCCGATCGCCGCTTCGACGAAGAATGAAAAACTCTCCCGATCCTGGTCCCCCCGTCCCTGCGGGAGAACTAGCGCAAAGAAATCATATCCCGTGAAATAGGGACGCAGCGGATCCAACAACGCTCGAACTTCAAATGGTTCGACAGGGCTTCGGTCGCCGAAATTGAACTGTGCACGTCTCAGACAAGTCTCAGCGATGTTCCGAACTTGATCGGTCCAGTCGTCTGACGTGCCTTGGGTCGAACTGATAAGATTCTGGCCATACGCAAGGGACATCAGGAAAGTGCCCAACGTCTCGCGGTCCACTCTCGGCGCCTTGGCTTGCCCTTCAGTCGTGCAATACCCAATGAGATTAGTATGCTTTACAGCGAATTTTGCGCCCATGTTTTCCCCTTTGCAATAGCAATATATCGTCCTTGAGCCGCTGCGGCTAGTCTTGGCACCCATATCACTTTACCAATGCGAGAATGTTCCCGGCGAGCATGTGTCTGTCGTCCGTTCGACATGACACCTTAGCTATCTTGATACACTTTCTGGTTTATTTTGCTCTGTGTCGGGAGGCTGATCGCCTTCGCTACGATTGCGTTGCCTGAATGGATAGCCGCTTTTGTGGATCTGAAACCAGATTCTGGCCGGTCTCCAGCGTGCGCCTCTACCGACGCACGAGGCGCAAGGTCAACGTCCTCTTGTGACAGCAACAAGTCATCCGCTCGGGCCGCTGAGAATGGCAAGAATATCCCAAACGTGGTCTATCACGACTTGCCTGACAATGTCGGCTTTCGGGCACCCGCCACTATCACTTTGATGCCTGCCTTGTAGGCGTAAGCAGACCCTTGCGTTGATAAAAACGCGATCGCGTTTTGTAACCTAATTAAGGGATTTTTTCGTATCAATAAGGAACATTCGCATAATTAAGGGTATCAATAACGTGCTGAAATGTCGGAATATTGACTAACATAATTAAGGAATTTCGACACACGCCCTATGAATACATCTGCAAAATATGGACTTCAGAACCAGATCGATTCATCATCAACCCACCCCATCAAACCCCGGGACTAAACACCTAGATCGCTGCAGAAGGTTGGCGCACCTTTTCTTGATTGCTTCATCATGGCAACCCGCTAAGAATGAAAAGCATTCATACCATAATTGTTGATTGATAATATTTTTTATTCATGTCAAAAAATTATGTGTTCTGGTCGATTGCACAATAGGAAATGAGTTTATGGCAAGCCTAAAAAAATAATATTAGTACAGAAAATATAAAAGTAGAATAAATCATATAGTGAAAGGATTCTTATGCAAAAGTTAGAGATAAGAGGGTTCCTTGGTATTAAGGAAGCAGACATTATCATTGATGGACTTACGGTCTTAATAGGCCCCCAAGCATCCGGGAAAAGTATTATTGCAAGACTTTTTTATTTTTTTAATGAATATTTTTCGGATTTTGACGATCTAGCTCTTATGAAAAACGAGCACAAAAAAACATATGACAAAAGGAAAAAGGATACATTTTCTCAATTATTTCCTCCTTATTCGTGGGAAGGTGAGACTTTTGAAATAAAATTTGAACGACACCCTCATAGTGTGAAAATATTTTCCAAAAAAGGGAGTTCAAGCATAGAATTACAAACATCAGAAAGTGTCGCACAGCATTTTAGAGAATTAAAGAGAAAATTCAGTGAATTTGCTAAGTCTATAGAGGAGCAAGACGGCAACAAGACGATACCTTTGGCTAAATCGAAAATAATAAGACATTTTCGTTTTATGAAAGAAGAGTTGAATGTCGACACGTATGGTCAAGCTCTATTCGTACCTGCTGCTCGATCTTTTTATGCCGCCATTAGGGAAGAAATATTCTCCATACTATCAATAGATGAAAAAATAGATAAAATAATTATACAGTTTGGAGAATTCTATGAGAGTGCAAAAAATTATATGTCTAGTGATAGTTTCCATAGAATAAATAGCAGAAAATCAGCGAATAACTATCATATTGATTACTTTAATAGTGTTATTCGTGGAAAATATGTACGCATAGATTCAAAAGACTGGATAGAAATGGATCGCGGTAGGATAGAGGTCAGTAAAGCTTCTTCAGGCCAGCAAGAAGCACTTCCTCTGCTGGTGGCGCTGACGCGTTTCCCAAGGAGTGGACGTACTTTAATAATAGAAGAGCCTGAAGCACATTTATTCCCAGATTCTCAAGTAAAAATACTTGAATTTATCGTAATTCAATCCATGAAACGAAACACTGATATATTAATAACTACTCACTCCCCATACATACTATCATCTCTAAATAACAATATTCTAAAAGGCCGCATAAACAGAGATCTTCTAGGATCCATACCTATCGATAAGGTAAAAGCTTACGCGATTCAAAATAAAGTTGCAAAATCTCTAATAGATGAAGAAACACAACTTGTATCTGCTGAATACATAGATTCTGTATCTGAGCATATATCTAAAGAATTTTATGAGCTTTTGGAGAAATTAGATGAGCAATGATATTCTGGATTATAAAAATAGTCCATGCTGTCGAATAGACAGCAATAAATTAGTCAATGAAGAAGAGAATGGAAAAGTATTTTCTATAAGAAATGACGACAAAAAACCAATTATAGTTTGCCGCGTTGATAATTGTTTAATAAGTAGCAACAATGATGAAAAATGTGATTTTATGTTTATTGTAGAAAATGACAAAAAAGAAAAATATATATTGGTAGAATTGAAAGGGAAAGATTATACCAAAGCAGTTCGGCAGATAATAAATACGGCAGAGAAATTAAAATTTTCTTCCTTCGATAAGAGCATCGTTAAAGAGAGTTATAT
Organism: Acetobacter persici; assembly: GCF_018256955.1. Taxonomy (NCBI): domain Bacteria; kingdom Pseudomonadati; phylum Pseudomonadota; class Alphaproteobacteria; order Acetobacterales; family Acetobacteraceae; genus Acetobacter; species Acetobacter persici. The sequence continues at coordinate 110,389 of NZ_JAERKU010000007.1, read as the reverse complement.
TGTTGGGTCTCCAGCCCCCAAAATGGCAACAACATTTCAAAATGAGTTACTGAAACAGAAAAAACGATTTACAGCAGCAAATATTTCTCTTCCTGTACGGAGAAACAAAAAAATAGAAATATCGTGTTAGTTATCAAAACATTCGATAATTAGGCTCAGGGCTCGTAACCAGAACATAACAGTGCAGCGAGACAGATGGCGAAAAAGAATAGGTGGGGGCATCTGTCATAGCGAATAGCGACACACCTATAGGGTTTTTCGAACCCTCCACATGATAATGAGGCTGCGGCTCTTTTTCGGGACTGATATAGGAAGCTTGGTTTTCGCTGTCTCAAATGGGCGGCACTAGCTGGCTTGATCGATTTGATGAAAGACGCGTTCCAGCTCTCTTTTTGAATAATTCAGCGCACGAAGTTGTCATTTAGGGCCAGGATTGAACCGTACCGGGATTGACAGAAGCCAATCTTGACACACCGCGATCCATGTCCGCTTCGGGAAAGCATAGCGCTGCGCTTTAATGTCCGAAAAGAGGGCGAGAGTTGCCTGTCTGCATTGTCCATGTAGAGCGGACCACCGGTTAGACGACAAGCGCGCTGTCAGCTTAGTGGCTTTTATTGATAATTCCCACTCGATTGTCGTTTAGAACAAAAATATATTTTAAATCAATGTATTGTAAAGCAGTTTCCGTTTGATGCCATGAAAAATACCATCCAACACCAAGGGAGTATTGAGCCAGTATCGTCAGCCTTGACGATACTGGCCAGCCCACCGGTGCGCCATCTACCCTTTTGACAGTACGCGGGGCCAGGTCGCCAGCTCATCGTCGGTGAGACCCTACCAGGATTTTGGACAGTTTCTTGGTAATGACGTGGCTTGGCGGCTAGAACACATGTCCAGCCGCGATCAGTTCGGCCTCGACTTCCTCGGTGATAAAGAACGGTTCGTTCTCATCATGCATGTTTCATGCTGTCACCCTATCAGCTTTCCCGTCAGAACGAGATGCTGTCATCCGACGCCGTGGCTGCTCTGGTTGCCGCTGCCTTGGCCTTAATTCTGGTCTCCAGGGACTTGATGAAACGGATCGAGGCTGCGACGTGGTTAAAGATCAACAGGCTTTCCTCGTAATTGAGGATCGGGTTGTCGTGAGCGAGGCTCTTGTTATTGCGCACATCATTGAACGCCTCCAGCACTGAGATCGAGGACTTCAAGATGCGCTCGGTCATGGCCGATTCGAGGTGGCCACCGTCGCGCAGAGCGCGCACATACTCCCCGAACACGCTGTGCAGCGGCTTATTGCGGTTGATCTCGATGCCATGAGGCTCACAGGCAATGCGCACGAACTTGATAACGAACGTATGCAGCCGATCCAGTGCACCCTCCGGCTGGTTCTTCTCAATGGCTTCGCGGACGTGCTCCGCCACCACCTCAAAGTCACGCTCATCAGCGGTCGCTGCAAGCGCGTCCAGTTCGGCCACGGGCTGGTCACTGAGCAAGCGTTGGGCAATCTTTCGGCAGTCCTCGATCAAAACCGGGTTGCTATCGCCGAAGCAGCTCTCGTCAGTGGCATAGTCGATCAGACCACCAATGACGCGACCGGCAACATAGTTCGCGTCCAGTTCCCAATGTGCGCGCATGCGGTTGGCTTTGGACGTACCCCGCGTACGGTAGCGCTCGGCGTCAATCTCGACCCTGTACTCGTCGAAGAAGTCGCCGAAGGTGCGGTCGGAGAAGTTGAGGACGTACCCGCTGCCCATGCCAAGCAGCTTTTCCAACTTCCGGCGTTCACTCCCGCTGAGGTCTGACATGAGTGCGCCTCACACCGTCGCCAACTCGACCCCGGTCGTGTCCGGCTCATTATCGCCATTCCCGCCCCCTGGACCAACGAGCAGCCGGATTTCCTCCAGATCGATCTTGATTTCCTCAAACCCCAGATCACCGGCAGCTCGCGCGATCAAGGTCTGCGCTGCCCCAATTACGAAGCGATCGCCCGCCGAGATGCGAAGTCCGGCGGTTTGCAGTCGCGCTACCAACGTATCAACGGTCTGGCGCACATCTTGAAGAGCGGGCGACTGGTGCTGAGCAAACGCCTTCTTGCGACACACCAGGATCGCATCAAGGCTGATCGGGTCTTTGGCCGCTGTCTTGGGACTCGCCGCGCGCAGCTCAGCATGAACTGGATGCGCCGCGACCACGGCCAGACCTGCCTTGTTGATCGCCTCATAGATGGCCGCCCACCCCTCTGCGCGCGAGTGGTGGAAGCTAAAAGCCAGCACACCATCATCCTTGAGCACACGACACGCCTCGGTAAATACCGATGCAAGCTGCCGGGCGAACACGCGCGGGTCTTTGTGTTGCACCTCGCCTTGGTCAGACGAGTCCTCGCGGGCCATCCACGGATAGCGCTGCCGCAGCGCAGGGGAGAGCCATGCAAAGAAGAAGTCGCTCAACTCCGAATAATGTACGAAGTCGAAGTAAGGCGGATCAGTCACAACGGCATCCACCGAACCCTCAGGGATCGGGAGCTTTGAGCTGTCGCCATTGAGGATCATGAGGCCATAATCTGAAGCCGCCAGTTCCTGCCAAGTTTCGACGCGCCGGGCGCAGATCGGGTGGCTGGCCACCGTCTTGCGCGAGCCTGCACGGTTACCATCCTGGTCATGGTCGAACGCGATCTCGAACGGTTCATTGAGGTAACGCTTTGCCCGTAACAAGCGAGATTCAAACAGCGTGCTGAACGTCCCGCTGCTTTTGTCAGTGCCCCACACGGAGTTCTCCAGCGGGGTACGCTCAGGCTTGAGGATATGGTTGGAGAACATGTGCCGAACGGCACCTGTCCCCTCACCCTTGAAGCTGCAAAACAGATTGTTAAATTCCAAAGTGCTGGAGAACAAGCACAGCATCTGCTCTTGGATGTCCAGTTCGTCGATGGTCAGAATTTCCCGTAGCAGCAGGCCGAGACATAGCAATTGACGCGCATTGAAAAACTCGCGCCATTGGGTGTAATTATAACCTCGCGCTTGGTCGGTGTTGTGGCCCGAACGAACAGAGGTTTCCGGCAGCGGCAGCACCTCGGTTGCGAGGCGCTCCTGGGCCTCCACGTAGAGGGCCAAGTCCTCATCTCGCACTGGCAAATAGACTTTTGATCCATCAGCACGCAAGGCCATCATCGCGTACATGCGATGAGCGGGTGGCATGCCATTCTTGGGCAGCAACTCCTTGATGCGATAGCGCTGGCCGCTTTTCGTGGTAACGTACTGACCTGCGGCAGGACCTTTCTGCGGATTGAATTCGTGGCCACAATGCTGACAATGCAGGTCGGTCGCGTCATAACGATCCTCCAGCACGCCCCAGCAGCTAGGGCACACGATCTGCGCTCGCGGTTTTTTCTTCGGGTAGGCGTCCTGCGAAAACACGTAGCGTGACAACAATGGGACGACTTCGCCCTCGGGCGTCGTCACCGTCTTGACCCAGAAGTAGTACAGCACTTGGATCAGCTCGCCTGTCAGAGGATCGCGCGTCTGGTAGTAGTGCCGAATCTCCGGTGCAACATTACGCTCCAGCCGCTCAAACGCGGTGCGCAATTCGGCCTCGGACACCGGCGTGAACGCTTGGCGTACGAGAAAAGTACTAACTGGATTGATGTCGCAGCCAATAGCTTTGGCACCCACCTTAACTGCCTCACCGAGCGTCGTACCGCTACCCATGAAGGGGTCAAGAACAACCTTGCCCGCCAAGTCGTGCGTCTTGTAGAACTGCGCCCAAATGTCGGTGCCAGGCTGGCTCAATGTACCAAGGACGATGCCACGAAATACTGACCCAAGTCGAGTCGCCCACCACTTATGAATGTGATAAATTGGCCGATTGATCTCCTTTCGCCAACTTTCTTGTTCCGCAATTTGGCTGATTTCAACCAACGGGAAGTCGCCCTCCAGCGCGGTCGCAGCGGCGGGAGGAGTGAACCCGATCGTGTCGGCGATGGCGCTCATTCGCATCCGTCTGCAGGCTGGTAGTTCTCGTCCGGCTGCACCGGTGTGCCAGTCATGGCGACAGCCTTGCCAGCCTGCCCCTTGAGCCGATAAGCAACAAATCGGTGCTCATTTCCCTTTTTGGGATTGGGTACGCGATCGGCCTTCAGTTCGTTCGTGCGCAGGTCGAAGTTGTAGCCGACCACCAGTGTTTCGGCTTCGACGCGCGTGAGGCTGCCAACAATCTGGTAGCGATCATCGCCGCCGAAGTCCTCTGGGAGGATCAAGGTCATCAGGCCCGTCGTGCCCTCAGTAAGCGCAAATGGCGTCGGCGCGACGTACATCTTACGGTCGCGAATCATGATGTCGCCGTAGGTACCAAAGCCCTTTACGCTCTTGTTTTTGTGAACATAGTTATGATCGGCGTTGAGGAAGTCGCCGTGGCAAACCACAAGGTCAACCACTGGGTACTGCCTGCATCCGTTGCCCTGATCGGCATAGCCAGATAGGTCAGCCGGGTAGCGGCCGAACACGTAGAAGATTTGGCGCCCGTTGTGGTGTCCGGTCGGCACCTGGCTGTTCGAGTCGTAGTCACGCTCGCGGCCAGGCCATGCAAGACCTTTGATCTCATACCCCTCGGTGTGCTCCACCAAGCAGAAATCCGGATAGGTGTTGCGGCCAGACCCTTCAAAGTGCATCGAGAGACTTTGAAGTCTCTTCTGAAACCAGTTCTGGAAATGAAATTCCTTGTCCTTCGCAGAAACGGATTCGATCAGTTCCCCGCCCTGAATTGCTTGGACGCATTTCTCGAACACGTCGAAAGCGGTTGTCTTCTTGGCCATGTTATCCCTTCAATCAATTCGCTCGGCGGCACCACACCGCAATACTTATAAATCGTTGTTCGTGAAACTCTGTAGTCACGAAGCACTTCGGCTACCCTATGCGTTGATTCATTGACTGAATCAGAACACTGAAAAATTGACGTGTATATTAACACTCATCAACAGCTTCGGCGATCCCACATAGGAACTCCGCGGAGTGTCTAGAAAGCCACCGTTTTCTGGACAACACGCGCAATTTATAAAAAACCAACCGAAGAGCTATGAACAGTAGAGCCTCTCGATTGAGTAATGCGCCGTCTGGCAATCTCCGGACAGAAATGATGCCTGCTCACTTAGTGCCTGTGCCATAAGCAGATGATCAAAGGGATCACGGTGATGCATGGGCAGTCCCATCAGGATTTTCAGGTGCTCGGGGGTAATCTGTAGTAGCGTGAACCCTTCCGCCGGAATCGCATCCGTGATCTCGTTGAGATCTGCATCCAGTTTCCCAATCTGGATTTTGATTGCGATCTCCCAGAGCGAGATAATACTAATCAGAATGTCGCGGGCCGGATCCGCAATAATCTCACGTGCTGCAGGTCCCAGCTTATCGGAATCTGACAACCACCATAGCAACGCGTGTGTATCGAGCAGAATCTTCACAGACTTCCATCCATGCTGTTGAGCATGTCCTGCGGCGTCTGGTCAAAATCATCACTCAGCTTGATCCGCCCGCGCAGCCGACCCGGCTGGCGACGGGGCCGATAGGACGGGGATGGCGGGTGCAGCTCGGCCACGATCTCATCATGGGACGTGACCAGGATCGTACTACCCTGTCGCACCTGACGAAGGTAAGCGGTCAGGTTACCACGGAATTCTCTTACCCCGATTTTCAGCGGCGTACTCTGGCTACCAAAAAGCTGTTCGCTCATGTGACTCCCCCTATGCGTCATCATACCATGTACACACATAGGGAGAGAGCAAACGGCAAATGCAGAAAGACGTCATATGCCTAATGCAGCGTTTTCAGTCGTCGTGCAACCGAAGCTCCAGATGCTTTTCGATTTCCTTCGCAAGGGCTTCCTTTCCTTCGTCAGTACGAAGAATCCTGTCGAACTGGCGAGGTCCAAGAGCCGGAGTCCCTCGGTCAGTAACCAGAAGAAGAAAAAAATAGTCCTCTGGCATGAGAATCCGAATTTGGGCGCATAGAAGGTAGGAGGTTGGTGTACCTTCAAACTTGATCGTCGTCTGCTGGATGCGTCCCTGGCTATCCTCGAAATAGACGAAATATCTCATGGCTTTGGCTTCCCGGCCTAGGATTGACGTTTCTTCTTCTCCTTGGCGATGATCTCTCGCGCATGCTCCAGATAGGACTCGGATATATTGGGGAATGGATTTTTGGGGTCGGTTCCGGCCAGTCTTTCTTTCACCATGAGTAGTGCCGCGAGCAGGCGCTCTCGATTGCCTTCAGGCAATTTGGCCGCCCGGACTGTGGTTCCCAGGAGAACAAGCTTGTGTGCTCTTTGCGCGCGTGCCCGATCGTCAAAGCGTTTTTCGACTTTTGCTGCACGGGCAGCAGACTCGCGAGCATCAGCGCGAAGACGTTCGGCCTCAAGAAGGGCGAGCAGAGTTTCCTTATCGATCGATGTTAATTCGGTGAGCGCTAGAATTTCCCTGATTTTTCTGCGACGGCCCTTGAGCACCGAAATATCAGCGGCCGCAATTTCGGCGATGAGCGCCTGATTTTTTGGGTGTCCCCAATTATTCTGAGCCACTGGATCGTCCTCCGAACGGAAAGTGATTCGCATCCCTATTTTACCAGTGATCGGTGAAATTAAATCCGAAAAGGCACGCTAGTGACTTGATAAAATCCTCCCGCCTTCGGCTCCGGATTTGATAAAGTCGCGTGATGAGGGAAACCCCCATACCCCGGCCTGCGGCATGTCAGCATTTTGTGTCTTTTTATCTTCGGAATGAGGCCCATGGAAACGACAGCGCACTTCCATTTCCGGATTAAAAACTTCGGCCCGAGAGCCCTGAGCGATCGCTTGGATTACATTACCCGCATGGGAGCCTCCCGAGATCGGGAGGATCTTGTCACCGTTGAGTCCGGCAATCTTCCGGCTTGGGCGACCTCCGCCAGGATGTTCTGGGATGCGGTGGAACGGCGGGAAACCGGCAACGCCGCCGACTCATTTATTCTCTCCGTGCCACGCAATTTGAGTCCGGAAGCCATTGCGAGACTTCGAGAGCGCTTCGGCCAGACGCTAGCCCAGGGCCGTCCCTATACACTTGCCGAACATTGTGATGTTGCCGGTGACTATGAAGAAAACCGCCATTTCCATGCCCTGGTGAGCCCGCGAATGCTCGACAGCTTCAACCGACCGGAGGCCCAGTTCTTTACGCGTTATCGACCAAAACATCCGGGAGGGGGAGGCGCACGCAAGAACACACGCAAGGGGCCGAAAAAGGAACGCGAGCAGATCGTCTTCGGCATCCGTGAACGATGGGCGTCCGAACTCAACCGGGAACTCGAAGCTGCGGGTCTGCCCCCAGTCGACCCGAGATCTCTGAACGACCAGGGGATCGACCGGAAACCGATCAGGCGTCAAAACCCCGAAGCCCTCGTCCGCGCCCGTGAGGTCCAGGGCCGGGCACGCGGTGCCGCATTCAAGTTGAGGATGGCCGCGAAACAGGCGGAGGCGCGAGCCGACGCCATAGTCATGATACGCGAGACGCCCCTCCAGGCAAGAACGCGCTGGGATCATCAGGACGAGTTCGCGCGTATGCTGGACAAGGTTCGCCGCAAAAAAGCGGTGGAACTGGCCAGACAAACGAAGGAACGGGTCGCTCAGTCGACACGCGGTGACGACGCCGTCGTTCTTCAGGCCAGAGAGCGGGCTCAGGCATTGTTCGATGCACGTCTGAGGCGCCCCGAGGAGCTCGAGCGCCTGATCCGGCATTACGGTTGTGCATCCCCTGGCGCCGCCACGCTCCGCATCAACATGCCGCAGCGGATCGGTGCCGTCATTCCGGAGGTTCTCATGGGCTCAGTCCATATTCCGGACCCCAGGATCTACAATCACGTGGTGGTGGGGCACGTCGCGATCGAAAGCCTGGCCCGGAACCTATCACGCGCCTCCCGGACGACGATCGAAGAGACGCTCAAAATCATTGTTCATCATGGGCTCGAACCCGTGCCCGACCGACGGGCTGTCAAGAATGCGCAGCAGGGACGCGATGCCGTATCGAGAGCGCAGGATGAAATCGAACGGCAAGCCGCCACAGGAAAAGCCAGAGGATGGAATATGGATTTCTGATTTCGGGATTTTTTATTCCTGTATTGCGGTCGTTCTGTATGACGGCCTGAGCGGTGTTTCGAGGGTTCTTGTCTTTTCTCGTCGTGAGGTCTCATACCCGTAATTCCCCAGAGGATTTGTTGTCTTCTGGAGTGTATCGGTCGTGTGGGTGTGAGCCTCATTCTTCCAACATCGAATGAGAAAATCTTCATGTCTCAACACATCATCTTATCGTCCCGCGTGGAAGCGGACATCATGCAGATCGCCGCATTGCACGGTCTTCTGGATTTCGCCCTCAGCGAATGCCTCGCTGGTAATGACGCCGACGGCACGGTCCTCGAAGGGGCCGTCGTGCTGACGCGCCACATCCGTAAGAAGTTCAGGCACCTGACCAGCGCACTCCTGAGCTGTGATGCCGTAAAGCGCGACTGAGCGCTTCACGCCAGACCGACGGCAGGCTGCCGTCACCTTCTTGTCTTCCCTTACAATTCGCGCGTTTTTGCATCGGGCTCATGGACCCGAGGGAGACGTGCGCCGTTTCTGGACTATCGTCATGATCAACGACCACCTGAACAATGCCCTTCCAAACTGGGTCTCCCGCAATCTTTTCCGCGACGAGGATCTGGACCGCTATGCTGCTCTGTCAAAGGAGCTTCTCGTCACGCCGACGCAACAGATGCTCGAGTTCTGCGGTGGCGGCCACGCTCTGGTCGACCGCTACAGCCGCGACAAGCCTCTGTGGAAGGCTTTCCGTCAGGCCGTGACCCAACGCCATCCGACGCTGCCGGCCTGGCAGGGCGACGTCCGGATCAAAGGCTATCGCATTGAATCCATCGTCGAACTCGCCGTTTATCGCCGGATCGAGCGCATCTGTCCGCAAGCGGTGCGCGTGATGGTTCAGCCGCCTGTCAGAGAGAGTGTTGTCCAGGCGCGAGCCGACTTCGGGCTCTATGTCCGAGGGAAACCCACGTTGTATGTCGAAGTGGTCGGCACCGTCACCCGTGACGGACGCTCGGTCTCAGAAGACGCCGAAGGCCTCCGCAACGCTATCGAGGAACGCCTGCTCCGCTATGTCGGGATAGCTCCGGTCGAAATCCTTCACATTGATGAGGTGTGTGATCCTGCCACCCTGACGGCGCGTTTAGGTCAGGCTTTTGCTAGGGCTCAAGCCTTGTGAGCGCCTAACCTCAGTGAAGGCAAACGGGGGCGTGCATCAGGACAAGCCCCCGTCGGCTCCGGGTCAATGATGGAGCATGATGAATCGTATTAGCAAGGCCGCAGCGATCAGATAGAAAATGAGTGTCTCCAGTGCCACTGGAAGAGGCTGGGAACAGGCCCGACCGCGACGCGTTGAACCGCAAGGTCCACCTGATTCCATATCAGGGACATCCGCCCGGACCACCAGCTTGAGGACGTCCGCCAGAAGGAAGAGCGTTTTCCGGCCGAACTTGTATTTCGGGAGGAGCCCCTTGGCGACGTATCGGTCAACCGTCGCAACGTCGCATCGCAGATAAATCTCTGCTGCCTCGAGCCGGGTGATAAAGCGCCCCAGTAGGCCAGACGTCTGTATGTCGTGCACCGCATGCACTCCTCAAGCCATGACGGTCGACCATCGACCGTCTTGTCGAACCACCTTGCCGAGGAGCTGGGGTGATTGGAGCTGGGGCTGTCTTGGGGAGGACGTTTGCCCTCGGTCACGAGGGACTATGCTATGTTCTGTCGGGATGGGGGAATATTAAACGAAAAGGCTCCTCAGCGCATTCTTGTTTTGTTCTATCAGAACACGCGGCGTTTTGCCAACAAAAATCGTTCCGACACGGTTTGAGGCCGCCCGACGCTGCAGGAAACCGCAAACCATAAGGTGGGATGGATGATGGGAGCGTAAAATAAATCACTCGCAACACACTGATTTGTTTGATGTTTTTTGATTATGTTGGCGGAGGGGATGGGATTCGAACCCACGATACGGTTACCCGTATAACGATTTAGCAAACCGTCGCCTTCAGCCTCTCGGCCACCCCTCCGCAAGAAGAGTATGAAGTGTACACGACGTTTGCAGGGACGCTTTTAGGGGGTTCTGAGCATTCCGTCAAACCCCCTGAAAGACTTATTTGCAGGATATTTTAACCCCCTGCAAAAATTTTACACCGGGCTGTGGCCCTCAGGCGTCCAGCTTGGACTTAAGAGCGCCATTCACCAGCGCGGGGTTGGCTTTCCCCTTGGTTTCCTTCATCACCTGCCCGACAAAAAAGCCGAACAGCTTGTCCTTCCCGGAGCGATATTCAGCCACTTTATCCGCGTTTTTGGCCATAACGGCGTCAATCGCGGCATCAATCACGCCGGTATCCGTCACCTGACGCAGGCCTTTTTTCTCCACGATGGCATCCGGGCTTTCACCCGTTTCCACCATGTCTTCAAACACCTCTTTGGCAATTTTGCCGTTGATGGTGCCGTCCGCAATCAGGTCCAGCATCTGGCCTAGCGCTTCCGCGCTGACAGGGCTGGTTTCAATGGTCTTGCCAGTGCGGTTCAGAGCAGCGAACAGATCCCCCGTTACCCAGGACACAGCCAGTTTGCCATCCCGCCCTTTGGCCACGGTTTCATAAAAATCCGCCACAGACTGTTCAGCCACCAGCACACCCGCATCATAGAACGGAATGCCGTAGTCAGACTGGAAGCGGGCGCGTTTGGCATCCGGCAGTTCCGGCAGAGCCGCTTTGAGCGCATCCACCCAGTCCTGTTCAATCACCAGCGGCAGCAGGTCCGGGTCCGGGAAGTAGCGGTAATCATGCGCATCTTCCTTGGAGCGCATGGTGCGCGTCTCACCCCGGGCAGCGTCAAACAGGCGGGTTTCCTGATCAACCTCGCCGCCATTTTCCCAGATTTCAACCTGACGGGCGGCTTCCACCTCAATGGCCTGCATAACAAAGCGGATGGAGTTGACGTTCTTGATCTCACACCGTGTACGGAACGGCTCACCCGCCTTACGCACGGACACGTTCACGTCCGCCCGCATGGAGCCTTCTTCCATATTGCCGTCACAGGTGCCCAGATAACGCAGGATCTGGCGCAGCTTGCGCAGATAGGCCCCGGCTTCTTCCGGTTCACGGATATCCGGTTCACTGACAATTTCCATCAGCGCCACACCGGCACGGTTCAGGTCCACCATGGATTTGGTGGGGTCCTGATCATGGATCAGCTTGCCGGCATCCTGTTCCATATGCAGGCGCGTGATGCCGATTTTCCGGGTTTCACCGCTGGATAGCTCGATTTCAATCGTGCCCTCACCCACAATCGGGTGTGCGAACTGGCTGATCTGATAGCCCTGCGGCAGATCGGCATAGAAATAGTTCTTCCGGTCAAACCGGCTTTCCAGATTGATGCGGGCATTCAGCCCCAGTCCGGTCCGCACGGCCTGCGCCACACATTCCCGGTTGATCACCGGCAGCATGCCCGGGAATGCGGCGTCAATCAGACTGACCTGAGAATTCGGGTCCGCCCCGAAGGTGGTGGAGGCACCAGAGAACAGCTTGGATTTGCTGACAACCTGTGCGTGGACTTCCAGCCCAACCACAATTTCCCAAGACCCGGTTTTGCCTTCAATCACGTAGCTCATACGCCTGCCTCCGCATGCAGGGCGGGCTTGTGGGCAAAGCCCGCAGCCGCTTCCAGCGCGCCGCCCACGGACAGCACGGTTTCTTCATCAAAATGCCGGCCAATAATCTGCAACCCAAGCGGCAGACCTCTGGAATCCAGCCCGACCGGCACGGACATTGCCGGAACCCCGGCCATGCTGGCGGGCACGGTGAAGATGTCATTCAGATACATCTGCACCGGATCATCCATATTTTCACCCTGCGCGAAGGCAGCACTCGGGGCAGTGGGGGTCAGCAGAACATCCACCTGCTCAAACGCCTGCACAAAATCCCGCTTGATCAGGGTGCGGACTTTCTGGGCCTTCAGATAATAGGCATCATAATACCCGGCAGACAGCACATAAGTGCCCATCAGGATACGGTTACGCACCTCCGGACCGAAGCCTTCCGCGCGGGTGCGCTCATAAATGCCATCCAGCGTGGCGGCATCCTGACGCTCACCGAAGCGAATTCCGTCATACCGCGCAAGGTTGGAGGAGCACTCAGCAGGGGCAATAATATAGTACGTAGCCAGACCATATTTGGTGTGCGGCAGAGACACATCGACTACCTCACACCCGGCCTCACGCAGCCAGGCGATGCCCTGCTCCCACATTTTGGCAATTTCTTCCGGCATACCGGGCGCGCGATATTCCGCAGGGATGCCGACCCGCAGACCTTTTACGCTTTTGCCAACCGCTTTGGAAAATTCCGGCACGGGGCGGTTTGAGCTGGTGCTGTCTTTTTCATCAAAGCCAGCCATGGCTTCCAGCATCAGCCCGGCATCGGCCACGCTACGCGTCATCGGGCCAGCCTGATCCAGAGAACTTGCAAAGGCAATGGTGCCCCAGCGGCTGCACCGGCCATAGGTCGGCTTCAGCCCGACAATCCCGCAGAACGCCGCTGGCTGACGGATAGAACCGCCCGTATCCGTACCGGTTGCGGCCAGCGCAAGGCCAGCCGCCACAGCAGCGGCGGACCCGCCGGAGGAGCCGCCGGGCACCAGAGCGGCATCATCACCCTGACGCTTCCACGGGTTCAGCACCGAGCCGAACGCGGAGGTAATGTTGGCGGACCCCATGGCAAATTCATCAAGGTTGGTCTTGCCCAGAAAGACCGAACCCGCCTCCAGCAGGCGCGCCGTCACGCTGCTTTCATACGGCGGCACGAAGTTGGCCAGCATCTTGCTCGCAGCGGTTGTCTTGACACCTTTAGTGCAGAACAGGTCCTTCACGCCCACCGGCAGGCCGTCCATCAGCCGCGCAGCGCCACTGGCGTAACGGGCGTCTGCGGCATCGGCCGCGGCCAGAACGTCCTGCTCCGGCAGCACCGTAATATAGGCATTCAGCTGCGTGTTCAGGCGGCCAATGGCGTCCAGATGCGCCTGAGCAAGCTCACGGGCAGAAAATTTACGGGCCGCAAGCCCCGCGCGCGCTTCAGTCAGCGTCAGTCCGGTCAGCATTATTCAACAACCTTGGGTACTGTGTAGAAGGGGCCGGATTTTTCCGGCGCGCAGGAGAGGATGGCGTCCCGGCAATTGCCGTCCGTCACCACGTCGTCCCGTTGGCGCAGCGCCTCAGTCTCGGTGCCCACCATGGGGGGCACGCCCTCAACATCCACCTCGGAGAGCTGATCAACCCAGCCCAGGATGCCGTCCAGCTTCTGGCGGACAGTTTCAAGCTCAGCATCTTCAAGGCCGATGCGGGCCAGTTTTGCAATACGTCGGGTGGTCGCGAGGTCGAGCGACATGAAAGCAGACTCTCTTCAGCTATGGAGGAAAAAAGCCCTAGCATAATCGGGCGCAAGGCAACATACCGTGCAGACATGGCTCTGTTCAACCTTACCGACCTCGCCGCCACTCTGGCCCGTGATGACCGCCTGCTGGGCATTGACCCCGGCCGCAAGCAGGTCGGGCTGGCGCTGTCCGATGTCTCCCGCATGGTGGCAACCCCGCTGGAGACCGTAAAGCGCGGCAAGCTGGGCGCCATGGCGGAGCATATCCGCGCGCTGGCGGCAAAGCATGGCATTGGCGGCATGGTGGTGGGCATTCCGCTCTCGCTGGATGGCACCTTCGGCCCCGCCGCGCAGGCCAGCAAGGACTGGGCGACTGCTCTTTCTGAACAGACTGGCCTGCCCGTGTGCCTGTGGGATGAACGGCTCTCCTCCTCTGCCGTCAACCGGATGCTGATTGAGGAAGCTGACCTCTCACGCAGCAAACGCAATGAAGTCGTGGATCAGCTCGCCGCAGCCTATATCCTGCAGGCAGCTCTGGATTGCATTCCCCGCACCTGACGAAACCTTCTGGCAGTTCAAGACGTTACGCCGTGAGGACTGAAGCGAGGTCACGCTCTGCCCCGGCATGGGCTGATCTCATATTTGCCATAAAGCCACGGCAAGACATTTGTAACGTAGCGAAAATCGTATGGAGGCTATTTCAATGACGTTTGCGACATTCCGGACCGCCCTGACCACAATGCTGGGGGCTGCGGCCTTCACCCTCACCCTGCCCGCAGCCCATGCTGAAGAACAGGGCGCCGTGAACCGGGCATGGAACGACACACGTCAGGCAACAGATAACGCGTGGGATAAAACCAAAAGCGGGTCTGAGAAAGCCTGGGACAAGACCAAGCAAGGCACCAGCAACGCTTGGGATAAAACCAAAAGCGGGTCCGAAAAAGCCTGGGACAAGACCAAGGACGGCACCAGCAACGCCTGGGATAAAACCAAAAGCGGGTCCGAAAAGGCCTGGGATAAGACCAAGGAAGGCACCAGCAACGCCTGGGATAAAACCAAAAACGGGTCCGAAAAGGCTTGGGACAAGACCAAGGAAGGCACAAACAACGCCTGGGATAAAACCAAGAGCGGGACTGAGAAAGCCTGGGACAAGACCAAAGAAGGTACGTCTGACGCCGCAAAATCCACCAAAAACTGGGGCAAACGGACAGGCAAAGCTATTGGTAACTGGGGCGATAAAGCCGGAAAAGATATCAGCAACACCTTCTCTGGTGACAGCAAATAACAGCACTGAACGGGGCAAGGTTTTCTTGCCCCGCCTTTGTAAAAAACCCCGCTCTCCTCAGGAGGCGGGGCTTTTTTACAAAATGGCTAAACGACCCGGCTATGGCTCAGACCACTCCCCGGCCACGCACCATTCACGCAACATTAAAGACACCCGACATTTTCTGAGCAGGCGCGCCGAAGCCTGCGCCGTTGCCGGATGGAGAGACGGACTTTGCGCACCCCATCCTTTAAAGCCAGCCAGTACGCCCAGAATGCCGTCATGATATCCTCTCAATACTGTGATCGTTCAAAATAATGGGCAATAATGGCCCCAGTATGACGCTCTTTGCTGCGTATATTAACAAAATGTTTCTTCTTTTTATTTCATAGAAACGTCACATCCGACCTGACATGATGGTGCTAGAACGCCGTCAGTTCCGCTTCCAAACAGCAGAAGACACTTGCTATGACACGCCTTCAGCCCACGACCGGCTCAGCACCTTCCAATGAAAAATGGCGCGAAGCCGTTCATGAGACACTTCGCAAAACGCTTCTCTATATCTGGGAACAACCCGATTACACTCCGCTTCAGGCCCGCCGGGACGCACAGAACAGCAAAACGCATTCTGCCTCCACCGCACTGGTTCTTTCCGGCCACATCGGGGGCTAACGCGCCGCGCCCGTTGTGGCTCCCTGCCAGAGAGCAACGCGCGCCTTAAAATTTAGGGAAACAGAGGACCTGTCCGGACGTCTCTATACAGACATGCCTGCACCAAAGGCATTCTGAGAGAAGGAGGAGAGGGTTCCAGATGCACTATTTATCCCGCCTGACGTTTGCAATCGGCAGCGTCATGCTCATGCTGCTTGCGGTGCTTCTGGCCGCATTTGGGATGTCTGGCCTGATAGAAACACTCCTGCATTCATGGCAGGACGGACAGAAGGCGGTGGTGCATGCCATCAGCTACGTCGTTATTTCCATGGCGGTGTTTGATGTCGCCAAATATTTCATGGAAGAAGAAGTCATTCTCTCCCGTGGCAAGCAGACTTTGGCAGAAGCACGGACCAGCCTGACAAAATTCATCACATCCATTATTATCGCTGTGTTTGTTGAAGGGCTGGTGGGTATTTTTGAAACAAACAAGGAAAGCCCCGCGACCATTCTCTACCCCGCCTCTCTGCTGCTTGTCGCCACGGGGATCGTGCTTGCGCTCGGCATCTATCAGAAACTGAGCGTGACAGCCGAACGCGAGAAAAAACAGGAAAATTTAACAGATTGAGAAAAGCCTTCCTGTGAAACAGCAATCAGTCACAAGGAAATTTTCTGAGGGCATGCGTCAGGCACAGATTCACAGATCAGGCAAAGCCTGCATGCAGCATCCGGATGCCACTAACGAAACTATTTTTTGGGGAACAAATTTTCTGGATAAAGAAGCAGAAATCACCGGTCAAAGATGGTGGGCGCAACAGGGATTGAACCTGTGACCCCTACCATGTCAAGGTAGTGCTCTACCGCTGAGCTATGCGCCCATCTTTGACCGTGGGCCGCGTTCTATCGTGCTTGCGTTCAAAGTGCAAGCCCTCAATGATAGCCGGATGAAAAATATTACGCATAGCCTGATTCAACGGGGTCTGGCCCGTGTCTTACCGGGCGTGCCCGCCAGCCTTCCGCAGGAGGCAGACCGCGTGCAGGCCCCTGCTCCTGTGCTGGTCTCCGGCCAGCCGGACACCCCTGTGGTGCTGGCCTCCCCGCATTCCGGTCGCTTTTACCCTGAGGCTTTTGTACAGGAGAGCCGCCAGCCGCTGAACATTCTGCGCAGCGGAGAAGACAGCTATGTGGAAGAACTGGCGGCCAGCGCGCACGCCCTCGGCCCCATATTTGTCCACGCGACCTTCCCTCGTGTTTTCTGTGATGTGAACCGGGCCGCGTGGGATCTGGACCCACGCATGTTCAGCACGCCGGTTCCGGCATTTGTGCGAGCCACATACCGGGGGTTGGCGGGCCTTGGGTCCGTACCCCGCATTGTGGCTGATAACCGCCAGATTTACCGCGCCCGGATGCCATTCATGGACGCCGCCCTGCGAATCCGGGATTACTGGATGCCCTACCACGCCACTCTGGCCGCAGCCCTGCGCAAGACCCATGCCCGGCATGGCATCAGCTTGCTGCTGGACCTGCATTCCATGCCAGACGCGCCGGAGGCTGGAAGCCCGGACTTTGTGCTCGGAGACGCGCACGGCGCAAGCTGCTCTGGCCTCCTGGTGCAGGCCGCTGAGAAGGTGCTGCAGAGCATGGGCTTTAAAACATCCCGCAACACGCCCTATGCAGGGGGATATATTACGCAGCATTATGGCCGCCCGCGTGAGGGCCTGCATGCCTTACAAATTGAAATGCGTCGTAGCCTGTATATGGATGAAAAAACGCGGGAAAAACACACTGGCTTCTCTGACCTGCAACACGCTCTTGCCCAAATGACAGAACGCCTGACCACCGCCCTCCAGACGCGCGAAATCAACGGCTAGAGCGTGTGTTTTCAGAAAGCGCTTAAAAAGCGCTCTGGAATTCTGTGCAGGCCGCTTTCTCCCCCGGCAGTGACAATCCCGGCAAGATCAAGCGTGTCTAAAGATGTTTCTGAACGGGTTTTCTGAAAAGCTCTGATAAACCCGACCATTGCCTGATCTTCCATACGGTGCGATTCTCCGTGCCGCAAAGCCCGGGCCTGCGCACTCCATGGCAACGCACGAGTAACACTGAGACGCTTGAGCACGACGTCTTCATCCGCATATTTCAGATGAAACATCCACAATGCTGTATCCAGCGTTTTGTGTTCTTTACAGTCATGGAAGCCCGGCCCCCACGTCAGAGGCACGGAAGACAGCAGGGTTTTACAGGACCAGACTCTGACCGCGCCATAAGGCCGCTGCCCCAAAATGGGATGATCCCACTGCACGGGCGGAAGATCCTGCGCAGCCGCAATCACATCTACCCCAACACAGCGGATACTGGCCGCTGGCGCATGGGCCGCATACGCCTGCAAGGACGCAAACCGCGCAGGGTCCGCTACCAGAAATTCATCACAATCCGTGAAAAGCACCGTCCGATATTTTTTGAGGAGCTTTTTCTGAAACGCCTGGATCTGCGCACAGCGGTCAACCTCATCCAGTTCGGCCCGTTTGAGGGGTGTAACCTCACATCCGGGCAGATCGGGCAGGCTGTCACTCCCGTGATCGAGAACGAAAATATTTCCCGCCCCTGCCTGTGCGCGGTAATATGCGGCCCAGACAGGCAACATACGGTGTTCATTATAAACCATGGTAAACACGGCCAGCGGCTTACGGGCGTCAGGCTGCTTCTGGCCCGGCCCGTGGCGGAACACCTGCGCAAAGGCGGCTCTGACTCTTTTCCAGATGGATGCCACAGGGCCCTCCGTTTTTGAGTGTGAGAGAAATTTGACGAGAGTGCCGCATTTATACCCTGATGCCGTGATGCTTTCAGCGCAGGACATGCCGCACGCACCGGGCTGGCTGGCACGCGACCAGAGCCATATTCAGGAGAAGACACACATGATCAACGTATTTTCTGCCTTTTTGGGCACACGCCATAAAAAACTGACCGGCACGGCCATGCTGGGTGCGGCCATGCTGGCACTGGCCGCGTGCCAGACAGCCCCCGCCACAGCCGGGGAGCCTGCAAACGGTTCCACCTCCGGCGCCGCTCTGCCACAGGGCGTGACCACACAGACAGCCCCTGCCGCAGGCACCACGACCACACCCGCTGCAACCTCCCCGCAGCGCAGCAAGCTGATTGGCATGGCAAACCCGGCCTCCGTCCACTGCATCAACGCAGGCGGCAAGCTGGAAATCCGCACCGGGGCCTCTGGCGGGCAGTATGGCATCTGCCACATGCCTGATGGCAACAGTTGCGAGGAATGGTCCTTCTTCCGTACGGGCAAATGCACGGCTGAAACCCTGAAAAACCGATAACATTCTGCACCGGGAGATATTGAAAAAATCTCCCGTTCATCTCATTTCTTAGCTCATGCAGGAGGTGGCAGCATTTGGCCTGAAGGCAAAGGCTGCTGCGCTCATGATGCAGTATGACGCATGAATGCGGGGAATGAGATGACTGAAACAGCCACGGGCGCCACGCCCGCACAGGGCAGCGAAACACGGGAATTCAGCGCGGAAGTCGGGCGGCTGCTCGACCTTGTTGTGCATTCGCTCTATTCCGAACGGGAAATTTTTCTGCGTGAACTGGTTGCCAACGCAGCCGATGCCACAGACCGCCGCCGTTTTGAGGCTCTGACCGATGGCGCCCGCGCGCTGCCGGAAGATGCCAAAATCCGCATCAACCCGGAAAAAGACGCCCGCCTGCTGACCATCAGCGATGATGGCGCGGGGATGAGCAAGGAAGAGCTGGTCTCCAATCTGGGCACAATCGCCAAGTCCGGCACGCGGGCCTTTGGCCAGAAGCTGGAAAGTGCAAAACCGGAAGACCGCCCGAACCTGATCGGCCAGTTTGGCGTGGGCTTTTACGCCGCGTTTATGGTGGCGGACAAGGTTGACGTCGTCTCCCGTCGCGCAGGCTCGGACGAGGCCTGGCGCTGGACGTCTGACGGCAAAGGCTCCTACACGCTGGCCCCCGCCACGCGGGAAAAAGCCGGGACGGACATTACGCTGCATATCAAGGAAGACGCAGACGAGTTCCTTGATAGCTGGCGTCTGGAAGCTGTTATCCGCAAATGGTCTGACCATATTGCATGGCCTGTCACCATTACAAAAGACGGCAAGGAAGAAGCCGCGAACGAGGGCACGGCCCTGTGGCGCAAGCCGCGCAGCGAAATTACGGACGATCAGCTCAACGAGTTCTATCGTCACCTGACCCATAATTTCGATACCCCGTGGGATACGCTGCACTGGCGCGCGGAAGGCACCATTGAATTCTCCGCCCTGCTGTTTGTACCGGGCAGCCGTCCGTTTGAATTTGCCGAGCAGACGCGCGAAAGCCGCGTCCGGCTGCATGTCCGCCGCATGTTCATCACGGATGAAGCCGAGATCCTGCCCACATGGCTGCGCTTTGTGCAGGGCGTTGTGGATACGGAAGACCTGCCGCTGAACGTCTCACGTGAAATGCTTCAGGCCACCCCGGTTCTGGCCCGTATCCGCAAGGCCGTGACCAACAAGGTGATGGGCGAACTGAAAACCCGCGCAAAGGATGAAGAGGCCTATGCCAGCTTCTGGGAAAACTTCGGCCCGGTGCTGAAGGAAGGCATGTGGGATGACCCGGCACACCGCACGGAAGTCGCAGCCCTCAGCCGCTTCCGCTCCAGTGCTGTCGAAGGGCTGATCTCTCTGGATGCCTATATCAGCCGCATGAAGCCCGAGCAGGACGCCATTTATTATCTGACGGGCGATAACGCTGAAACACTGGCGGCGTCCCCGCAGATTGAAGGCTTCAGGGCGCGTGGCGTGGAAGTCCTGCTGCTGTCTGATGCGGTGGATTCCTTCTGGCCGGAACGTCTGGGCACGTATGAAGGCAAAGCCCTGCGCAACGTGGCACAGGGCCAGACGGACCTTGAAAAATTCGGTGCGCCAGCAGAAAGCGATGCAGAAAAAGCCGACATGGAGACGCTGGTCCCTGCGCTGAAAACCGCTCTGGGTGAAACCGTGTCCGACATTCGCGCCACAGACCGTCTGGTCAACAGCGCCATGGTGCTGACAGCACCAGAAGGCGGCCCGGACCTGCAACTGCAAAAGCTCATGCAGCGCAGCGGCCAGAGCCTGCCGCCTGTCACCCCGGTTCTGGAACTTAACCCGGCCCATCCGATCATCCACCATCTGGCGGGACTGGTTAAAGACGGAAAATCTGTGGACACACTGGCCCATATCCTTCTGGATGTTGCCAGCATCCAAAATGGTGAGCCGCCGAAAGACGTGAATGCGTTCTCCCGCAGGCTGATGGACTATCTGGCTGGCGGCGTTGAAACCGCAGGCACGGAAGCGCCGTCCAAAGACTGATCAGCCCACCCTCTGTTCACGTGATAAAAACCGGCTCCTTCCTCAGAGGGGGCCGGTTTTTTACATTTTAAAGTCCCTGTTCAGCCGTCACGCTTTTTAACGCGGTTCCAGACATCATCCAGATACGCCACTGGTTCATCCTGCATGGACCGGCCTTCTGCCGCCAGTTCCGCCTCCACCGCCTGAAAGCGGCGGGTAAACTTGTCACACGCCTGACGCAGGCAGGCCTCCGGGTCCAGCTTCAGCCGTCTGGCCAGACTGGCGAGCGAGAACAGGACATCCCCCAGTTCATCCTGCATTCTGGCGCGGTCATTTGCCTGCATTTCCACAGCAAACTCTTCCATTTCCTCATGCACCTTGGCCACAACGCCCTGTACATCCGGCCAGTCAAACCCGACGCGGGCCGCCCGAGACGCAATTTTTGAGGCCCGCAGCAATGCGGGTAAGGCGGGTGGAATACCGGCCAGCGCGCTGGACTTCTGGCCCGGCGCACTCAGCGTCTGTCGCTCTTTTTCTTTAAGCTGCTCCCACTGTCCCGGCATCGCGTCGGCCGTTGTCCGGACGGCAGTTTCCTGCTGCCCGGCACCCAGCACATCCGGCCCGAACGTCACATGCGGGTGGCGACGAATCATTTTCTCGGTAATCAGGCGGGCAACAGTCGCAAAATCAAAATGCCCCTCCTCTTCCGCCAGACGCGCTTGATAGACCACCTGCAACAGCAGATCCCCCAGTTCATCCGGAAAGGCGTTCCAGTCCTGCTTCTGGATGGCGTCTAGAACCTCATACGCCTCTTCAATGGCGTAGGGGGCTATGGTTTCATGCGTCTGCTCTTTATCCCACGGGCAGCCATGCTCCGGGTCCCGCAGGCGGGCCATCAGCGCCACAAGGCGCGTTAGCTCACGGGCCGCATCCGTCTGGCCGACTGTTTCAGGCAAAACAGCCCCTGAACTGGCAATATTTTTTGCGACCATGACCCCCTGCGCTCCCTTCAATTCTGTGTGTTTTCCCGCATATCAGCCCTGCACCGGCAAGGTGTTTTTCACGCATCCCCCTTCCGCCACAAGGGACTTACCCCGTATATGCGGAAGCAGAGAGACCGAACAGCCCGCACGCCACAACTCCGTGGACAGGGCGGAGACAGGGAGCCTCCCGGTATCAGGGTGAGGATAAAGGCATGACACAGCAGCCCGTTATTTTTATCGATGGGGAAGCAGGCACCACCGGTCTGGGTATTCGGGACCGTCTGTCTGCCCTGCCCGTGCGCATCCACTCCATTGACCACACCCGCCGCAAAGACCCGGCTGCCCGCAAGGACGCCATGGCGGCGGCGGATCTGGTGGTGCTGTGCCTGCCGGATGAGGCATCCCGTGAGGCTGTGACCATCGCCGAAACACTCGGGAAAAACGCCCCCCGTATTCTGGACGCCAGCACGGCGTTCCGTACAGCGCCGGGCTGGGTCTATGGTTTTCCGGAACTTTCTGCCGCACAGAGCGAGGCCATTCAGGCTGCCCCCCGTGTTTCAAACCCCGGCTGCTATCCTACGGGAGCCATAGCACTTCTGCGCCCGCTGATTGAGGCGGGCATTATGGAGCCGCATTATCCGGTCTGTATAAATGCGGTCAGCGGCTATTCCGGCGGTGGCCGCACGATGATTGAAGCACATACGCGGGACGGTGGACCGGCTTTTGAGCTCTATGGCCTCGGGCTGGAGCACAAGCATGTGCCGGAAATCCACCTGCATGCCGGTCTGACGCGCCGCCCGGTTTTTGTGCCGTCTGTCGGGCATTTTGCACAGGGAATGATTGTTTCCATCCCCCTGCATCTGGATGACCTGAATGGCGGCGTGACGGTGGAGGACCTGCACACCGCACTGGCGGCCCGTTATACGGGGCAGGACCGCGTGCATGTGCTGGCCGCGGAGCCAAAACTCTCGGCAGAGGCTCTGGCGGGGCGTGACACCATGGAACTGCGGGTGCATGGCGCCCCCCATTCCCGGCAGGCTGTGCTGACAGCGCGGCTGGACAACCTTGGTAAAGGGGCGTCCGGCGCGGCGTTGCAGAATATTGCCCTCATGCTCGGCCTCCCGCAGGCCTGAGCGTTCGTCCCCTTCTTTTTTTCAAACAGGAGTTCTGAGCATGACACAACGTGTAGCACTGATCACTGGTGGTAGCCGCGGCATCGGGGCCGGTATTGCGGAAGCTCTGGCTAAAGACGGGTTTGATATTGCCCTGACCTATGCCCGCAACGCAGACGCAGCCGAAGCCACGGCCGCGAAGGTCCGCGCGCAGGGGCGCAAAGCTCTGTGTATTCAGGCTGACGGCACCACGGTGAAGGGCAACCAGACAGGCGTTGCTGAAACGGTTAAGGAGTTTGGCCGTATTGATACGCTGGTCTGCAACGCCGGGACGTATCCGTATGGCCCGATTGGCGAAATGAGCGTTGAGCAGATTGAGCATGTGCTGAACCTGAACGTGCGCGCCGTGATGGTGGAAACCATGGAAGCGGTAAAGCACATGAAGGAAGGCGGCCGCATTATTTTCATCGGGTCCGCTTTTGGCGCACGCGCGCCCTTCCCCGGTATTTCTCTCTATGCTGCCACCAAGGCGGCCCTGCGTGGCTTTGCACAGGGTGTTGCGCGGGACCTTGGCCCCAAAGGCATTACCGCCAACGTGGTGGAACCCGGCCCGATTGATACGGACATGAACCCCGCAACAGGGGACGTTGCCAAGCTGATCAGCAGTTTTGTGGCAACAGGCAAATACGGCACCGTGCAGGATATTGCCAGCATGGTCTCCTTCCTCGCCAGCCCGCAGGCAGGATACATCACCGGTGCAGCCCTGCCGGTGGATGGTGGTCTGGAAGCCTGATTTCCAGCACTGACGTTTTTAGACGACCGGTTGAGAATACCGGGGGAGCAAAAGCCGCTTTCCCGGTATTTTTTTATGTCTGCCTTGCGCGCCCTCACCCGGCGTTTTCAGGGGCAGCCAGTCTGACCAGAATACGGCCTCTGATTTTGCCGTCCAGAAGATCCGCCGCGGCCTGCTTCACGTCCGGCAGCGTAATTTCTGTCAGAATACCGTTCAGCTTTTCCGGGTCGATCAGCTCGGCCAGTTGCTGCCATGCGGCAAGACGCTCTTCCTTCGGACAATAGACGCTATCAATCCCCACCAGCGTGACCCCACGCAGGATGAAGGGCGCAACCGTCGCGGGAAAATCCATGCCCGCCGCAAGACCACACGCCGTCACCACGCCCTGATATTTCATGGACGCACAGATGGCCGCCAGCACGGCTCCCCCGGCCACATCGACCGCACCGGCCCATTGTGCTTTTTCCAGAGGACGTGTCATCCGCAGCAGCGTCTGACGCGGCAGAATATCCGAAGCCCCGAGCTTCCGCAGCACCGGTTCTTCTTCCGGGTGGCCGGTTACGGCCGTCACTTCATACCCCAGCTTACTCAGCAACATCAGCGCAACACTGCCGACGCCACCGGACGCGCCCGTCACCACAATCGGGCCGCTTTTGGGCGTCACGCCTTCACGGATCAGGGCGCGTACACACAGCATGGCGGTATACCCCGCCGTCCCGAGCGCCATGGCCTGCCGGGCACTCAGGGCAGAGGGAAGCGGGATCAGCCAGTCTCCCGGCACGCGCACCCGCTCAGCCAGACCGCCCCAGTGACTTTCCCCGGCCCCCCAGCCATTCAGCACAACACGCTGGCCAGCCACCAGACCGGGGTGGGAGGACGTCTCAACCGTTCCCGCGCAGTCAATGCCCGGCACCATCGGGTAAGACCGCACAATCGGCCCCTTGCCGGTAATGGCGAGGGCATCCTTGTAGTTCAGGGTAGACCACTCGACCCGTACCGTAACATCCCCCTCGGGCAACTGAGCGTCTGACAGAGACTGCTCGCTGACATTCTGGGCACCTTCGGACGTTTTTTCGATGAGCAAGGCTGGGAACATGGTCTATCTCCTTCAAAACGCTCAACGCCCTTTTTGCGTTGAAGATCACCCCACTACGCTCTTTTTTAGAAAAGGGTGATCACAAAGCCGCTGGGCGCTCAGGGCTGCTCGGCCAAATCTGGGAAAATAAATTAGGATTTTAAAAAGGCCGAAGGTATAACCTTGCCCAATAAGCTGTTTCTTATTGAACCCCGAGCGTGTCTTGATCCTTTTTCTTTCCGGTTTTCTCGCCCTCTTCCTGCTGATTGCTGTCAGTATCCTGATTTCTCTCTCCGAGATTTCCTTTGCCGCCGCCCGGGACGTCCGTCTCCGGTCCCGGGCAGAAGCGGGTGATAAGCGGGCACAGGCCTTTCTGGCCCTGCGCCGGAATAGTGGTCAGGTTATTACTGTTCTCCAGATCTGCCTGAACGGGGTGGGGATTCTGGGCGGTATTGTCAGCTCGGAAATGCTCTCTCCGCCCTGCGGCGCGCTGCTGCGCTACTGGGGCCTGCCGGACGGGCTGGCGGAAAAAACCGGCTCTGCCGTCAGCTTTATTATGGTCACGGGCCTGTTCGTGCTGTTTGCCGATCTGCTGCCCAAACGCGTCGCCATGAACGCGCCGGATAAAGTCGCGCTGTCCATCGGCTGGTTCCCTAAACTGGCCCTGCGGGTGCTGTATCCGTTTGTATGGATTTTCTCCAAAGTCTCGGATGCTGTTCTGCGGGCCATGAAAATCCCCGCGGCATCCGCTGTGGAGCCTGTCACACCAGAAGACCTGCGCGCCATTCTGGCTGCCGGCACGGCCTCGGGCGTGCTGCTGGAGCAGGAACATCAGATGATCCAGAACGTACTGGGTTTGCAGGACCGTTCCGTCACCTCCGCCATGACCCCGCGTGATGAAATTGTCTATCTGGACGTGCAGGACAGCGCGGAAAACAACCATGAAAAAGTGCGGGCCAAGCCCTATTCCCGCTACCCGCTGTGTGACGGCGGGCTGGACAAGGTTATTGGCTCCATCCGTGCGGAAGACGTTCTGGCCTCTGTGGTGGACCCGGCCAGCATTCCGGAAGGCCCGGCCCTGCGCGGCAACCCGATTTTCCGGATGCGGCGGGATGTACTGTCCGTGCCGGAAACACTCAACCTGTGGGATACGCTGGCCCAATTTGATACGCACGGCGTGGGCTTTGCCCTGATTGTGAATGAATACGGGCTGGTTGTTGGGCTGATTACGTTCAAGGACATCATGGGCGCGCTCATGGATGGTCTGGCCAACCCGTTTGAGGAACAGGCCATTGTGCGGCGTGATGAAAACTCCTGGCTGATTGACGGCGCCGCCCCGATCGGGGACGTCATGCGGGAACTGCATGTGATTGAACTGCCAGACAGCGCCCAGTTTGATACCGTTGGCGGGTTTGTCATGCACCGCCTGCGCCGCATGGCCCGCAAGGCGGACCGTGTAGATGCGGGCGGTTTCCGGTTTGAGGTGGTGGACGTGGAAGGCTTCCGCATCAACCAGCTTCTGGTCACCCGCCTGACCTGAGCAACCCTGTCCGGGGGCAGCCGGGCCTGAACCATCAGTGCGGCCCCTTATGCGTGCAAAAACGGAAAACCGGGCCAGCATCCCCTGATGCACTCAGTCTGTGCTATGCAGACTTATGCTTTCTGTCCGCTTTCTGTCCTGCCTGATCCTTGCAAGCTGCGCCGTCAGCCTCACCGCGCCGTTCAGCGCCCATGCCGAGCCTGCCCGGGCTGCGGCCCCCTCTTCCGGCGCGGTGCTGGAAAAAGTCCTGCTGGTTTCCCGGCATGGCATCCGCAGCCCGACCAAACCCCTTAGCACGCTGGAAAAGCAGACAGGCCGGGTCTGGTCTGTCTGGCCCGTCCCGCCGGGTGAACTGACGGACCATGGTCGCGCCAATCTGGCCCTGATGGGCACGTTTCTGCACCACTGGTACGCGCCTCTGATCACGCAGTCTTCCACACCCTGCGCCTCTGCCGCCGCCATTTTTGTGTGGGCGGATGCCGCGGACAACCGGACCCGCCAGAGCGGCGATATTCTGAGCCATGCCCTGACGCAAGGCTGCACCAGCACGGCGCACAGCCTGCCCGCTGGCCAGCATGACCCGCTGTTCAATGCTCTCGCCGCCGGGCAGGCACGCCTTGACCAGCAGCGCGTCATGCCGCCCCTCGCCCATGCCTTTCAGCAGGCCACCAAACCGGGCAGCCCAGAGGCAAACGCCGAGGCAGCCCTTCAGGCGGCCTTTGCGCCCGCCGGGTGCCAGCAGCGCACCGGCCCCTGTTTTTCAGCCCCGGCTGTACTGTCATGGAAAAAGGATCAGCCCCACACTACTGGCGGCCTGACTCTCAGCAGTTCCACAGCGGAAAATCTGCTGCTGGAATATGTGCAGGGCCTCCCCTCCACAGCCTTTGCCAACGCGGCTTTAACACCAGAGGACAAGGACGCCAGAACGCGCCAACTTCTCGCTGCGGTTCTGCCTGCTCATGCGCTGCTGAGTGACAGACTCAGGCGGCTCCCGGCCATTGTCGTGCCCCGCGGGCAGGTTCTGGCCGACGCCCTGCTTAAAAGCCTCGCTGACGAGCCTGTGCCTTTGCCAGATGGCTCAGCTCTGCCACCCGCTGCCCGCCTGATCCTGTTTGCCGGGCACGACACAACACTGGACATGCTGGCTACACTTTTTGGGCTGGACTGGTCCTTTACGGACCAGCCGGACCGGACCGCCCCGGATACCACGCTGGCCTTTGAACTGTGGCGGTTACCGGATGGGCAGAAAGATGTGCGCTTCCGTGTCTTCCATCAGTCTCTGGAACAGTTACGGCTGGCCCGGCCCATACACCCGCAGGCGGGAGAAGGCGCGCCACTCCTGCTGCACAGCCGGTTCTGCTCTGCCGCCGCACAGACGCCGTGCAGCCCGGAGGCGCTGGCCCTCGGTCAGAAAAGCCTTACGGAATAAGCGTGCAGGCCGTCCCCCGCGCGCCACAGACAAGCTGCTGCGGCTGCTCATTAAATGATTTGCCTGTGCTCAAAAAAATGCCAGAATCTGGTGTTTAACACGTGTCCAATTTCAACAAGAGTGTGTGTCATGAGCTTCAAAAAAGCGTCTCTCGTTCTTCTTCCGGCGCTTCTGCTGACTGCCTGCGCAGAAACACCGATGGGCCCGACCGCCATGGTGCTGCCCGGCCCGGGCAAGAATTACGCCACGTTCCAGCAGGAGCAGAATTTCTGCCGCTCTCAGGCCAGTGCCGCTGTGCAGGGGCAGGCAGGCAGCCAGAACCGTAAGGCTCTTTACGGCGGTCTGGCCGCAACGGCTCTGGGTGCTGGTCTGGGTGCTGCTGCGGGCGGCGGGGCTGGCGCAGGGATTGGTGCCGGTGCAGGGGCTCTGGGTGGCGCGCTGGGTGGTGGGGCATATTCCCGCAGCCAGCAGGGTGACATCCAGACCCAGTACAATAATGCCTATGTGCAGTGCATGGTGGCGTATAAGAACGTCCTGCCCCGCTAAAACCGGCCAGCGTCCGGTTTATTGGGCTTTACGGTCAGGTGGCTCGCGTCTAGCGGGCCACTTTTTTTATGCGGCGGAAAAGCCCTTGCCTCCCCAAAGCAACAGGCCGATGCTCCGCGGTATGAGCGCCTCTCTCCCTCTCCCCCGCATTGCGGCCCTTGTGCTGGCAGGTGGTTCCGGCTCCCGCCTTGGCGGATGTGATAAGCCCCTTCTCCCCCTTTCCAGGGCCCAAACGGTGCTGGATTACGTGCTGACAGCACTCCGCCCCCAGTGCAGCGCGCTGGCCATCAGCGCCAATGGGGATGCCGCGCGTTTTGCACCGTGGAACCTGCCTGTTTTGCCAGACACCGAGGCCGACATGGGGCCACTGGCAGGTATTCTGGAAGGCCTGCGCTGGGCAGAGACCCAAGACTGTTCCGTGCTGATCACGGTCCCCGGAGACACGCCGTTTATCCCGGCGGACCTGCCCCACAAATTGCTACCTGCGCCAGCTGTTGCCGTCACACAGACCCGGCGGCATCATCTGGTGGCAAGCTGGCCCGTGGCGTGCCGGCCTGCTCTGGAACACTGGCTTGAGCAACCGGATAGTCCGGACAAACGCCGTATCCGCTGTTTTGCCACATCGCTGGGGGTGCAGGACGTTGTGTTTCCTGACCACACTCCGGATCTGTTTTTCAACATTAACACACCCGATGATTATGCCTATGCCCGCGCACTGGCCCATGGAGGCCTGACCCATGTCTGACTTTGTCATGACCCACTGGCCTGTCACCCGTTTTACCGAGACGGAAACAGAGACCACCATACTGGCCATTGCAGAAGAAACCCCGGTCAGCTTTGTGTTTAACAGTGTGCCCTACGCGGTGATGATGGCAAGCCTTCAGGATCTTGAAGACTACGCCTATGGGTTTTCCATTACAGAGCGCCTTGTCTCGCACCCCTCCTCCATCAAAGCTGTCAGAACAGAGATCGGGGAGGATGGCGTAACCCTCTTTCTTGATATTGCCGGAGAGGACTTCCGGCGGCTGTTACAGTCTCGCCGCGCCATGAGGGGCCGGACAGGCTGCGGTGTTTGCGGGAGCGAGGATCTGAAAAGTCTGCACATAGCCCTGCCGACTGTGCCCGCCATGCCCCCCATCCCTCTTGCGGCTATCCGGCACGCCGTCAACACTCTGGCGGGGCATCAGACGCTGAACGCACAGGTGCATATGGTACATGGTGCCGCATGGTGCGCGGCAGATGGCAGCCTGCGCGTGATCCGTGAAGATGTGGGCCGCCATAATGCACTGGATAAACTGATTGGTGCAGGCCTTCGTCAAAATGTCTGTTTTTCTGAAGGATTTTGTCTGATTACCAGCCGCTGCTCTTTTGAAATGGTGCAGAAAGCCATTCTGGCGGGTTTTTCAACGCTGGTCGCTATTTCCGCGCCAACCACCCGCGCTTTGCGGCTGGCGGAACAGGCTGGTCTGACCATTGTGGCGCTCGCACGGCGGTCCTCCCAGTCTCTGTTTACAGGGACTGTTGGATAACTGCCTTTTCCCAAAATACTATTTTCAACAAAATCATTCTAAAAATCAGACCATAAAAAACCCCCTTCAGGCTACCCTGAAGGGGGTTTTTTATCATTCGGTCAGAACAAGCGTGCTGAAAGAGCCCCGGTCAGGCCTCTTTCAGACCGTGTTTTAGAAACCTGCCTGAATACGGGCAGCAACGGAGTTACCCGTGCGACCGTAGATGTTTGTGGCCTGCATGCTGCGGGACACGATGAAGTGGCTGTAATCAAGCATGATGCGGAAGTGGCGGTTGGGATACCAGTTCAGGCCACCCGTCCAGACCGTCTGCTGACCACCACGCACAACATTCTTCGCGTTGGCATCGTTCAGGCGGCTGTTGAGGTCGATCACACTGTAATGGCCGACAACTTCCAGCGCACCCCAGTGGTTACGAGCGGGGTCAAATTCCTGAGCTTCCGGCACGCCCGGAGCACCGAAGGCACCTTCTTTTTCATTATACAGACGCGGATTGCCGAACAGCGTGTAAGCCGCAGAGCCATACCAGCCCTGGAAACCAGCAGATTTCAGGCCCGGCGCGTCACGCTGAACACCCACGTGATAGTATTCACCCTTCACAATCAGGCGCTTCCAGCGAACACCCAGTTCCGGACCAGCAGCCCAGACCTGTGCGGCATTGCTGATGCCACCGGTTGCAGCCAGGTTGGCTTCACCAATGTCAAACTCAGGACGCTGGCCGAAAGATGTGGAGCGTGAGCAGTGATAGGCATCCGTGGAGTTACAGGCCAGACGGAAGGCAGAAATCCCGGAAGCGCCCATATGCACATCCCAGTTTTTCGTCGCAACCGGACGCCCGGCAACACGCAGGGTTGCACCAGTCTGGCTGTCCACCGTAGAGCCGCTGCCACCACCGTAATACGTGCTGCTCATGTCAGACGCGTTGCGGTGACCCCATTCCTGACCGGTGAAATAGCCTGCAATCCACCAGCGTTTTTCATAGTGCAGACCACCAACGCTAAAGCGGGCGTCACCCGCGGCGATGTTACGCACCATGTCGGTAATGCTGGGACGCTCAAGCGTGAAGAAGTCGTTGGAGCTTTCAGAATCTTCTTCCGTCACGCGCGGCTGGAAGTAGCCTACCGTCAGGATGGTGTTGTGCAGGCCGGTATAGTTCAGGTTACCTTCATACAGGCCGACATACCCGTCGTTATGGTTTGCGCCAAAGTCAGGTGTCACAGCCGCAACAAAGTTTTTGTAGCGGAAGGTGAACGGGATACGCAGGCGGCGCATGTTGCTGGTAAAGCTGTTAAACGCGCCACGCGCTTCGTTCCCGCGCGGCCCGGAATTAAAGAAGCCGCCGAAATCTTCATGGAACGCCAGACCGATGGACAGGCCGTAAGCACCATCTTCAGACGCAACCGTGAAACGACCTTTCGGGAAGCCAACGATCATGCCGCCGACATGCACGTTTTCATCACTCTTGGTGGCAGCGCGGAAAGATTTCCAGGACATAACGTCCCCGCGGTCAGACGTCGGGGTGCCGGCATTGGCCAGATGAATGCGGTTTGCAAAGGGAGCGGGTTCATTGAACTGCACGCTCGGGTCAACCGGTCCGGAGGCAATCTCACGATGAGCACGACCGCCATGAGCTGATGCGGTGCTCATGTGGTCCTGTTTGTGAGAGACGCTTTCTGTGCGGGCGAGACGGGATTTCAGCGTTGTGATCTGCCCCATCATCTCTTTGCGCATTTGCGCCATTTCAAGGCGAAGAGCGCGGATCTGCGCATCATCAGAGGAGGATGCCATTGCGACGGGGGCTGCGCCACCCATCAGAAAAGAAGCAAACGCAAGAGATGAAATAACCGGTTTACAGCGCATCATTGCCATTCCAGAGGAGAGAAGATGAACGCTGAATATCCCGGCGAACGCACTTTGTGCGTGATGGTTTCGTGATGCTTTCGTTACAGTTGTATGACAAAAAAGGCGGGCTGAATAATTCAGCCCGCCTTCACATATCAAAAGACTTTATGAACAGGATTTTTTATAAAGTCTTCTAAAAAGCATTTATAAAATAAGGGAAGGATTATTTTGCGCTTTTCCATGCGGACAGGATGCTGGTTTTAACAGCCTGCGGCAGAGCAACATAATCCAGCTTCTGTGCTGTTGCATCACCCTTTTCAAACGCCCAGGTGAAGAACGTGCGAACGGCTTCACCGCGTGCAGCATTTTTCGGAGCGATCGGAGTCAGCACATAAGTTGCGGAAACAATCGGCCATGCCCCTTTACCCTGCGTATCGAGCAGGTTGACCGCAAAGTGAGACGCATGCTGCCAGTCGGCGGCTTCTGCTGCGTGGGCAAAACTTGCCTGATTTGCAGCAACATCTTCACCCGCACGGTTGTGCAGCTTGACAGTCGTCAGATGGTTGCGGCTGGCATAGGCATATTCAACATAGCCGATAGCGCCTTCCGTGTTCTGCACGGTTGCAGCAACACCATCATTCCCACGGGCACCCAGACCACCGGGCCATGAGATGGAGGTGCTGGCACCCAGAGAATCGTGCCATGAGGCAGAAGCCCCGGCCAGATAGGACGTGAAGACAAACGTGGTGCCAGACCCGTCCGCACGGTGCACAGGGGCAACCGGCATATCAGGCAGTTTTACACCCGGGTTGAGGGCTGCAATTTTCGGGTCATTCCATTCCGTGATTTCACCGGAATAAATGCCAGCCAGCACAGCACCGCTCAGGCGCAGCGCATCAGCCTTGATGCCCGGGATGTTAATGACGGGCACGATGCCGCCCATAACCGTGGGGAACTGAAAGAGACCGGCGGATTCAATCTTTTTTGCATCCATCGGCGCATCGGAAGCACCGAAATCAACCGTTCCTGCCAGAACCTGATTCTGTCCGGCGCTGGAGCCAACGCTCTGGTAATTTACCGTCACGCCAGCGGCGGTCTTGGCGGTCTCACCCCAGGCTTCATAAATCGGGGCGGCAAAGCTGGAACCCGCGCCAGTGACGCTTTCAGCCCGGGAGATGCTCGGCAGTGCAGCGGTCAAGCACGTTGCAGCAAGCAGACACAGAGCAGGCCTGAAGGAAAGACGCATTTCGGTTTTATCCCTGGACATCATAAATAACGACGCAAATCGTTACGTCGGGGACAAGCCTTAGCGGGTTTAGCTTCGCCACGGCATGACATGTTCAAGACTGTTTTATGAAGGTTTTGTGACAGCAGACGCAGCCGCAAGCGGCAGCCAGATTTTGCATGTTGTGCCCTTGCCCACCGTGCTTTCCACCGCAAAGCGGCCGCCATGCCGCGTGACCACATGCTGCACAATGGCAAGCCCGAGTCCGCTGCCCTGCACGGAGGCGGCTGTCTTGGGCACCCGATAAAAATGCTCCGTCAGCCGGGGCAGATGCCGTGCGGCAATGCCCGGCCCGTTATCGGTCACACTCAGCACAACACCCGGCCCGGCTGGCCAGCGGGAATCGGGCGGAGCAAGCGTGCAGGAGACTGTTACGTGCAGGGCGGGCGATGCGCCGCCATCATGCGGCAAGGAGCCATATTTGACGGCGTTTTCAATCAGGTTGATCAGCACCTGCACAAGCTGGCTGGTATCTGCGGCAACGCACCATGCCGGGTCTGGCACAGGCTCAATGGTCAGCCTGACTTTTTTCAGCCGGAACAGCGCCTGAGACTCGGCCTTCAGGCGGCTCAGCAGATCCGCCAGCGCCACAGACCCGCGCGGGCGCTGATGCTCCACACGCTGCACGCGGGACAGATAAAGCAGATCATCCAGCAGATGCTGCATCCGCTTGCCCTGTGCCGCCATGATCCCCAGAAATTCCTGCTGGGCTTCCGGGTCATCCGCCGCCGGACCTTGCAGTGTTTCCACAAACCCCATGAGGGCGGCAAGCGGCGTGCGCAGCTCATGGCTGGCATAAGCGACAAAATCCGTATGCTGGCGCTCGGTATTATCGGCTTCCGTTTCATCACACAGCGCAACAAAAACCAGGGCGTTGTGCGCGCGTTCTGTCGAGGCGCTCATGCCCCGCGCACCAGTAAACAGCACAGCAGGCAGAACATGCTGCTGGAAACGGGCCTGTATGACCCTGTGATGCGGGACATCCAGCACAATACGGGCCGTTTCTGACGTAACCGCAGCCTCTGTGCTTCGCTCAGCCAGCCGGTCCAGCGCCGTCTGGAAAGCGGGGTGCCGTTTGATACTGCCCAGCGTATCCGCAAAAATCCGGTGTGCCTCTGGTGAGGCATAATGCAGCCGACGCTCCTCATCCAGCACCATCGTCGCCGCGGGCACACAGGCCATGACCTGTTCCACCCCTTCCGGCACGGCGGTTCTGGAAGACTGAAGCGTATCCTCCTGAGTGTAGCGGGGCGGTTCTGTTTTTTCCGGCCGGAGCCGGGCTGCCAGCAGGCTGGCGGTCAGCCCGCTGCCAACCAGCGCGCCTGCAACAGCAACGAGTGCCTCATGCATGATCAGGCACTCCGCTGCGTCAGAACGCTCTTAGTCCTGTGGCATATCAAGTGCATATCCCCGGGCGCGGACAGTTCTGATCAGGTCTTTCTCATCCCCTGCGTTCAGCGTCTGCCGCAGCCGTCTGATATGCACGTCCACCGTGCGCAGTTCCACACAGGAGCTGCGCTCCCATGCCTGTTCCAGCAGTTCCTCGCGCGAGAAAACCTGACCGGGATGCGTCATCAGGAATTCCAGCAGTCTGTATTCCGTCGGCCCCAGAGGCAGGAGACGCCCGTTGCGTTCCACCTTGTGCGCCACTCGGTCCAGCACCAGAGACTCAAACTTCAGCACATTGCCTGAAGGGGGCAGCCGGCGCAGCATGGCTTTAACGCGCGCAAAAAGCGTTTCCATGCCAAATGGCTTGATCAGATAATCATCCGCGCCAATTTCCAGCCCGCGCACGCTGTCCGTCTCCTGCCCGCGTGCACTGAGCATGATAATCGGGATGGACTTTGTTTTAGGCTGTTCTCTCAACTGCCGGCAGACTTCCAGCCCGGAAATATTGGGGAGCATCCAGTCCAGCAAAATCAGGTCCGGCGCACGGCGGCTGATCTGGTCAAGAGCTGTATGGCCATCACCCGCCAGCCGCACGTCATAGCCCTGCTTTTCCAGATTATAGCAGATCAGCCGGGAGAGTGCCGGGTCATCCTCAACAACGAGAACACTTGCATTGTGTGTCATGAACACCCCATAGCGATTCGCGCGCAGAATAAGCCGGGGGACTGAGGAAAAACAACCGGTGTCACAAAAGTTACACACTTTGCGACCTTTGCCGGGAAAGCTCTGCTGGGGTGCAAAATCATTCTATGCAAGCTCCGGAATTCTGGATTATGGAGCGCTCAGGAGCCGGACCGGCAATTGTGCCGGATGCGCCTCCAGGAAACGCTCGCATGAGTATTTTTCGCACATTTCTGCCGCAGCGCTGCAGAACCTTTTTCCAGACCCTGCAAAACCAGATCTCCCGCTCCTTTTCTGAACGCGGACTGCTCGAACTGGGGATGCTGGAAGGCATCTGCACCACGCTGGAAAACAAAGCCCAGCAGGAGCGTATCCGGGCACTGTATCCGGCCTCTGGTCTCTTCGGGGCGTTTGCAGACGCGGATACCGCGACGGCCATGCAGCAAAACCCGTTGCACCCTACGCCCTGACGGCGGCGCTGGCTCCAGACAACACGGCGTCTGGCACCGTTCAGCTTCCCCGGTGGCCGCCGCTTCCATTTCCGGGACCCCAACGGCATGGAAATGGCCATTATGCAGGCCGACTGACGGCCCCCCTGCCGTTCTGGATAAAAAAGACCCGCCTTGTGCCCCCGGCATCCTCACATAAGAGGAGGCCGAAAATCACGCAGCGGGTCTGAACACCGTTTTCAGAATGAATGTTTAATCAGTCTTCAAACGGGTCACGCATCAGGATGGTATCATCACGGTCCGGGCTGGTGGACAGCAGGGTAACGGGCGCTCCCACCAGTTCTTCAATCCGGCGCACATATTTAATGGCCTGAGCCGGAAGGTCGGCCCAGCGGCGGGCACCGTGCGTGGTGTCTTTCCAGCCTTCCATCGTTTCAAAAATCGGCTTGATCCGGGCCTGAGCCGCCGGGGAGGACGGGAAGCGGTCGGTTTTTTCACCATCCAGCTCATAGCCCACGCAGATGCGGATTTCATCGAACCCATCCAGCACGTCCAGCTTGGTCAGCGCCAGACCATTCACACCGCCCACGCGCACCGCATGACGCACCAGAATGGCATCAAACCAGCCACAGCGGCGCGGACGCCCCGTCACCGTGCCAAACTCATGCCCGCGCTCACCAATCTTGCGGCCGACATCATCAAACAGTTCTGTCGGGAACGGCCCTTCCCCCACGCGGGTGCAATAGGCCTTGGCAATGCCCAGCACAAAACCGGCGGCGTTCGGCCCCATGCCAGCGCCGGTGCCTGCGTTGGAGGCAACAGTGTTGGAACTGGTGACGAACGGATAGGTCCCGTGGTCCACATCCAGCATCACAGCCTGAGCGCCTTCAAACAGGATACGGCGGCCACCGCGACGGGCTTCATCCAGAATGTCCCATGTCGGCGCCATAAACGGCAGAACCTTGGGGGCAATCTCCGTCAGGAAGGCCATCAGCTCTTCCTTTTTAAACGTCTCGGCACCCAGACCAGCCAGCAGCGTGTTGTGGTGCAGCAGCAGTTCGTCCAGCTTCCAGTCCAGCGTTTCCGGCTCGGCCAGATCACACAGGCGGATGGCGCGGCGGGCCACCTTATCTTCATAAGCCGGGCCGATCCCGCGGCCTGTGGTGCCAATCTTGCGGTCCCCACGGGCAGCTTCACGCGCGCGGTCCAGCGCACCGTGCACAGGCAGGATCAGCGGAGCATTTTCCGCAATTTTCAGGGTATCCGGCGTAACCGTCAGCCCCTGTTCCTGAATACGGCCAATTTCCGCCAGCAGCGCCTGCGGGTCCACCACCACGCCGTTGCCGATAATGCCCAGCTTGCCGCTGACGACCCCTGAGGGCAGCAGGGAAAGCTTGTAAACCTGATTGCCGACAACCAGCGTATGCCCGGCATTGTGGCCACCCTGAAAGCGCACAACAATGTCTGCCCGGCTGGCCAGCCAGTCTACAATTTTACCTTTGCCTTCATCGCCCCACTGGGCGCCGATCACCGTGACGTTGGACATAAACGGTCTGCTCCTGGAAAATCTGCCTGAAAACCTGTGGGGATGATACGCCGTCCCCCGTGGTGGAAAAGGTCAGTCAAGCTTTGTGCACGTTGCACCGGAAAGAATGTGGCTGCACCCCAGACGCTGCGCCTCGGCCCGGTTCTGTTCGGGACCTGCGGCGTGGGGCGTGGAGGACAGGGCCGCCAGCGTGGCATGCCCTTCCGCCCGCAGACGCGCTGCAACCTGTGCATCCGCATCCGGGGCAAGATAAACGCGCGGGCAGGGCTGCGCAGGCGGAATGGTGCGGAACAGCACATCCGGCCGGAACGTCAGCCCGCAGGCGGGTTCATTATCACTGGAGAGGTACCGGCCACCACGGCCAAGCTCTTCGGCGCGGCCGACGGCAAACACCGTCACACACACGCCGGTATGATATTTCCAGCCACGGAATTCGACCGGGTCAACCGTCAGCCGCAGAGCCGGCGCCGTTTTGCGCACGGCGGCAACCGTTGCGGCCAGACGCTCACTAAAGGCGCGGGCACGCGGCGGCAGGCTGATATGGGCAAGCTGGTCAAGCGCCTGCTCCGCCGGACCTGCGGCCCGCAGCAGGGCAATCAGCGTCTCGGAAAGCGAGCCGCCGAGTTCCGCCACAGCGGCAGCATCCTTACGGTCCAGAGCGCGCATCAGCACAGGGCGCACGCTGGGAGAAATGCTGGCTTCTTCCAGTAAAGCAGGCACCAGCGGCGGCATTGTGAGATCAAACGAGACTTCCGGCACCCCGAGCTGGGCGAGGGCTTCCGCCCCCACGGACATCACTTCCGCGTCCGCCTGCGGGCTGTCCGGGCCAATCAGCTCGATCCCGGCCTGCATGATCTGCCGCCCGCTTTCTTCCGCAGCGGCAGGCATCACCACCACACAGGCCCCGGAATAAGACACACGCAGGGGGCGCGGGGCGGCACCAAGCCGAGTCGCGGCCATACGGGCAATCTGCGGGGTGATATCGGGCCGCAGGACCATCATCTTGCGGGTATCCGGGTCCATCACGCGGAAGCTCTGGTCCGCCAGAGTCGCGCCCGAACCCGCCAGCAGGGTCTCCTCAAACTCCATCAGCGGCGGCCTGACACGGTCATAACCATGTGAGGCGAACACGCGCATAAGGGTCGCAACCCCTTCTGCCTCGGTCCGGGCATCGGGGGTCAGGAGGTCTACAAAGCCAGCCGGGAGCAGAGCCGGGCTAAAGGGCGGGTCATCCGTCATGCTTCGGCCTATAGCACCGCGCGCCGCGCCCGTCATGCCCGCACACCAGCACTTTTTTAAGGAGTTTCACCCCTGAGGGACGCCGGGCAGCGTCTCCCACCCCGGACCAATGACGGTAATGACGCGCCGGCCCATCCCGTCAGCCCGCAGGACAATGATATTCCGGTCTTCCAGCCATTCCACCAGACGCCGGGCGCGCCCCTGCGAGACCGTGCCGTAGACGCGGGCAATTTCCGCATCGGACGGGCACGGCAGACGGCCAATGGCCGCACGCGCCAGAAACAGGAAAACAGATTGCAGGTCTTCCGGCAGGGCATTGGCCAGCGCCTCCGCCTGCTGCCAGTCCGGCGTGGTGGACATATCCTCGCTCACACCGCTACGGGCCGTGGCCAGCGCGCGGTTGAACGCCTTGAGGTCCAGCGCATTACGGCCCAGCCCGGCAATCCGGCAGCGCACCAAAAAATCCTGATACAACACGGCAGGAGCCCGGAAAGATGTTTCATCATCCGCCAGCATGTCCCGCAAAATGGCGTTCATGCGGGCTTCCCGCTCGGCCTGATCTTCCGGCGGTTCCTCCTGCTGCTGTTCGTCCTGCAGGGCAGTGGCCTGAGCCTCGCCATGCGCGGCAAGCTGGCTCAACAGGTCCGGCGGGGGGGCGGCAGGCGGCTTTCTGGGCCGGGCAAATGTTTCTGCCTGCGGCACAGGAGCCAGAATCAGGTCATGCACCGGGGCGGACGCCGGTTCAAACGGTGTCAGCACCGGGCCGGCGGACCGGCTTTCCGTTTCTACGGTGCCAATCCGCACCGGCATCGGTCTGCGGCTCAGCGCCGGACCAAGGGCGACAAAAGTGCCCCGCGCCAGATCGCGGAAGGCTTCCGCCTGCCGGCGCTCCATGCCCAGCAGGTCCGCCGCACGCGCCATGTCGATATCCAGAAAGGTGCGGCCCATGAGAAAATTGGAGGCTTCCGCCGCCACGTTCTTGGCCAGCTTGGCCAGACGCTGCGTGGCGATAATGCCTGCCAGACCACGTTTACGGCCACGGCACATCAGGTTGGTCATGGCACCAAGCGAGGCGCGGCGGGCTTCATCCGAGACCTCACCGGCAGCAGCAGGCGCAAAAAGCTGGGCTTCATCCACCACCACCAGCACGGGATACCAGTAGTCTCGCGGGGCCTCGAACATGCCGCCCAGAAACGCCGCCGCCCACTTCATCTGCTGATCTGCGTCCAGACCTTCCAGATTCAGCACAACAGAGGCCCGGTGCATGCGCATCCGTTCCCCGGCGGCATGCAGCGCCATTTCCGAACACTCGGCCCCGTCTATCACCAGATGGCCGAATTTTTCCGCCAGACTGACAAAATCGCCTTCCGGGTCAATAATCGCCTGCTGCACCATGCGGGCCGACTGCTCCAGCAGACGCCGCAGCAGGTGCGACTTGCCGGACCCGGAATTGCCCTGCACCAGAAGCCGGGTGGCCAGAAGTTCGGCAAGGTCCATCCGTGCCGGGCCACCCCCCGGCACATCACCCATCACGATCATGTTGCTGCTCATAGGGGCATCCGATACCGCTCCGGATGGGTCTCCCGCAACCATGCAAGCGCACCCTGCGCGGCACCCCGCCCGGTTGCAAGGCACGCGTGCAGCAGATAACCGCCCGTCGGCGCCTCCCAGTCCAGCATTTCACCAGCCGCAAAAACGCCGGGCAGCGCACGCAGCATCAGCCGGTCATCACACGCGGCCTGCGTAATCCCTCCGGCGGTAGAAATGGCGCGGGCCAGCGGCTCCAAGCCCGTCAGCCGCACAGGCAAGGCTTTAATTCGTGCCGCCAGAGCGGGCATGGAGGCAGGCACAGGCCCGGCCTCCCGCAACAGGGCCACCGCTACCGGCGGCAGGCGCAGAGCCTTGCGCAATTTGTTGGACAGGCTCTCACGCGGGCGCACAGCGGCCAGCCGTTTTGCCAGATCCTGCACAGACAGATCGGGCCGCAGGTCACACAAAAGCTCCGCCGCCCCATGCCGGGCCAGATGCTCCCGCAGCGGCGCAGACAACGCATACAGTGCGCCCCCTTCCAGCCCGGACGCCGTGACCACCAGTTCCCCCCGCACGGTCTGCCCGGCAAACGTGAGTGCGACCGGCTTGAGCGGTGTTCCGGCAAATCGCTCCCGGACCGGCTCTGACCACACGACCTGAAAGCCACAATTCGACGGACGCAAAGCTGAGACAGCAACACCCCGTTGTTCCAGCAGGGAAACCCAGCCGCCATCACTCCCCAGACGTGGCCAGCTTGCCCCGCCTAATGCCAGAATGACCGCGTCGGGCGCGGCAAAAAGCGAGGTGCCTTGTGCCTGCTCGGTTGCGGCAGACCGCGTCTCGCCCGCTTCAGACGGATTTTTGGCGACAGACTGCGCAAACGTCAGATGCCCGGCAGCATCCCAACCCGTCCAGCGGGTGCGCGGATGCAGCGTAACCCCCTGCTCCTGCAACCGCGTAAGCCAGGCCCGCAGCAAAGGAGAGGCCTTCATGACGCTGGGGAAAATGCGGCCAGAAGAGCCGACAAAACTTTCCTGCCCAAGCCCCGCCATCCACTGCCGGATATCCTCCGTGCTCCATGCCGCCAGAAAAGGCGCAAGCCACGGAGCGGCCCCGGCATAGCGGGCCAGAAACGGTTCCGGAGGTTCAGAATGGGTGATGTTCAGGCCGCCGCGCCCGGCCATCAGCATTTTGCGGCCAAGGCTTGGCATGTACTCCACAACCTGCACGGCGCAGCCTGCGGCAGAAAGCACTTCGGCGGCGGCCAGTCCGGCCGGGCCGCCGCCGATCACACTCACACGGAAGGGGTGCGTCATCCCTGCAAAGCGGATGCAAAAGCGTAAAAATGCTGCAAAAGACGAGTCATCCCGCCTTTTTCTCCCCGGCGCGCACGGCGGCAGCCAGCCCTTTGATCTGCTCCAGCACGCGGGGGAGTGTCTGATCTGTCGCCTTGCCGTCCGTATCCAGTGTTTCGGCCAGAGTAGACAACAGGGCAGACGCCACAACGGCCCCGTCCGCAATACCAGCCGCCGTTGCGGCCTGCTCAGGGGTGCGGATACCAAAACCGATGGCAACCGGCAGGTCCGTCGCGGCACGGATGCGCAGCAGAGCCGCCTGTAAATCTTCCGCGCTGGCCGTGCGCGTGCCCGTAATGCCGGTAATGCTCACATAATAAACAAAGCCAGACGCATGAGAGAGCACGTAGCGCAACCGCTCGTCCGACGTTGTGGGAGCCACCAGACGGATAATATCCAGCCCGGCGCTCTGCGCAGGGGCTTCCAGAATATCGGCTTCCTCTGGCGGCAGATCGACCAGAATCAGGCCGTCCACCCCGGCAGCAGCGGCGTCCTCACAGAAGCGCGCATGGCCATAGGCTTCTACCGGATTGAGGTAGCCCATCAGAATAACAGGTGTGTCCTGATCATCCTTTCGGAAATCCGCAATCAGGTCCAGCACACCCGCAAGCGTGGCCCCGGCCTTCAGGCCCCGGCGGGCGGCAAGCTGAATCACCGGGCCGTCGGCTGAGGGATCAGAAAACGGCATCCCGACTTCAATCAGGTCCGCGCCTGCGGCAGGCATCGCTTTGAGCAGCGCCAGAGACGTTTCAAAATCCGGGTCAAAGGCTTCCAGATACGGGATGAGTGCACCGCGCCCTTCTGCGGCCAGTGTTTTAAAGCGGGCGGCAATACGGCTCACAGCTTCACTCCCAGATGCTCGGCAACGGTGAAAATATCTTTATCGCCCCGGCCGGAAATATTGATCACCAGCAAGGTCTCTTTCGGCAGGGTCGGCGCAATTTTGGCGGCATAGGCAATGGCATGCGCGGATTCCAGTGCCGGAATAATGCCCTCCGTGCGCGTGCAAAGCTCAAAGGCTTTCAGGGCTTCATCATCCGTCGCGCCAACATATTCCGCACGCCCAATATCGCTCAGCCAGGAATGTTCCGGCCCCACACCCGGATAGTCCAGACCGGCGCTGATGGAGTGGGCCTCATCAATCTGCCCATCCGCGTTTTGCAGCAGAT
The DNA here is from genome assembly GCF_018256955.1 of Acetobacter persici. NCBI lineage: Bacteria > Pseudomonadati > Pseudomonadota > Alphaproteobacteria > Acetobacterales > Acetobacteraceae > Acetobacter > Acetobacter persici. Next base: position 68,183 of record NZ_JAERKU010000007.1, on the reverse strand, counting down.
AGGTGCGGTTGCCATGCAGCACGCCGGGGCGGCCCCGCTCAATAGATGCCGCCGTTTTGCCGCTATCCAGACCACAGCCAGCAGCTTCCACGCCAATCAGGCGCACAGAAGGGTCGTCCAGAAACGGGTGGAAGATCCCCATAGCATTGGAGCCACCCCCAATGGCGGCCACAATCACATCCGGCAGACGGCCTTCCTGCGCCTGCATCTGCTCTTTGGTTTCATCCCCGATCACGCTCTGGAAATCACGCACCATGGCCGGATAGGGGTGCGGGCCAGCAACCGTGCCCACCAGAAAATAGGTATCCGCAATATTGGCAACCCAGTCGCGCATGGCTTCATTCATGGCGTCTTTCAGCGTCCCGGCCCCGGCGGTAACGGGCACCACCTCCGCCCCCAGCAGACGCATGCGGAACACGTTGGGCTTCTGGCGCTCAACGTCCGTTGCCCCCATGTAAATCACGCATGTCATGCCAAACAGGGCGCAGACGGTCGCGGTCGCCACGCCATGCTGCCCGGCCCCGGTTTCCGCCACAATGCGGGTGCGCCCCATGCGGCGGGCCAGCAGAATCTGCCCCATGACGTTATTGAGCTTGTGAGAGCCGGTGTGGTTCAGCTCCTCACGCTTCATGTAAATTTTAGCGCCCCCCAGCTCTTCCGTCATACGGCGGGCAAACCAGAGCGGGCTGGGGCGGCCAACATAATCGCGCAGATAAAATTCCAGCTCTTTATGGAACGCCGGGTCCGCCTTTGCGGTCTCATAGGCCTGATCCAGTTCCAGCAGCAGCGGCATGAGGGTTTCTGCAACAAACCGTCCGCCATACCGGCCACCAAAATGGCCGCGCGCATCCGGACCGTGCCGGAGAGAATTGGCCTGAGTTGCTGCTGTGCTGTGCTGTGCTGCCGGGTCCGCCATGGGTGGTTCTGCCGCTCCTGATTTTTGCGTCTTATGCCGGGGCCGCCCTGCCCCAAAACAGAACGTCTGGCTTACCAGAAGCCACAAGCCCTTGCCCAGAGGGGAGGATGTCTAAATTTTGAGATAACCTTGAGGAAAAACCCCTGGCCTGTGTGAAGACCTTTCGTGACCCCACGCAGGTGTGCGCACGCTCTGAACATATCCCCGTGACAGAGAGCGAATAAGCGGATGCAAACAGGTGGTTGGGGGCTATTCAGGACTGTCACTTGTCACTGCCCGGCTGCTCTGGTCATATTTGCGCCGCCCGCGCCCCCCCGGTCTGGCCGGCCGACACACGCGACTGCGCCCGCTGCCACGCTCAAGGAGAAGTTCATGTTTCTGGCCCACAAGCCCGGCGCCCCGGCCCGGGCGATTGAGAGTGAGGCCGACGCCCACGGCGTAGCATGGATTGACCTGCTCAACCCCACGCCGGAGGAGCAGGATCTGGCTGCGCGCATCTGCGGCCAGCCGCTCCCAACGCTGGATGATCTGAACGAGATTGAAAGTTCCTCGCGCATCAGTGTGCGGAATGGCGCTGCATTTCTGTCCACGCCGCTGCTCAAGAAAACGGGGCTGGAGTTTGAGGCTTTCCCGGTTGGGTTTGTGCTGACGGCGGAACGCCTCATTACCATCCGCTATCAGCCCTATCCGTCTTTTGAGAGTGTGGCGCAGCTTGTGGCGGACCATACGCTGCCCCCCTCCCCGGCCGCCACACCGGCACCCAGCACGGTTGTCACCCCCGGGCAGGAGCAGAAAGAAGCCACATCGCCCAAAGCCCCGCCACAACAACAGCCGCAGCCGCAGCCGCAAACTCTCGTACCCGCCCCCATTGGCCCCGGCGAGGTTCTGGTGGCCCTGATTGAAACCATTGTGGACCGGCTGGCGGATATTCTGGAAAGTGTCGGCATGTTGCTGGACAAGCTTTCCAGAGATATTTTCAAGCGGCGACAGAACAAGCCTGCCGTCCGCAGTATTGCCGCCTGGCAGCGGGAACTGCTGGAGCGCGTCGGCAGTTCCGGGGATCTGTGTTCACGCGTGCGGGACACTCTGCTGGGGCTGGAACGCATCACCATTTTTTTAAGCGAGAGCAAAAAGGACGGCATGGCCCCGGCCTCCGGGCTGCCCGTCACATCCCGGCGGTTTGAAGCTGGCGTCACAACCCTGCCCACAGACAACGCGCCCTATGCTCTCTCCGGCGCTTTACGGTCCCGTATGGCAACCGCGAACCGCGATCTGTCCTCTCTGAGTGATTATGTCTCTCAGGCGGCCAGCAAGGTCGAATTCCTGCTGGATGCCACGCTGGGCTTTATCAGTATCGAGCAGAACGGCGTGATGAAGGTGCTGACCGTTGTCAGCTTTATCGGCGTGGCCCCCACCCTGATTGCCGGGGTGTATGGCATGAACTTCAAGGATATTCCGGAACTTAACTGGTCCTTTGGCTATTGGTATTCACTGGGGCTTATGGCGGCGTCCGTCGCGCTGCCGCTCCTGTGGTTCTGGCGCAAAGGATGGCTTGGAGGCATTAAATGACACAGCGTACACTGTTTTCCCGCACTCACTGCGCAACACAGAGGCAGGCGACCAGAACGCTGCGTCATGCACTGGCGGCAGCGGGTATCTGCCTCCTGAGTGTTGCCACCTCCGCCACCGGACTGGCGGCGGCGAGACCAAACCCGGCCATCAGTCAGGCAACCTATCAGGCTCTTTTCAACCAGCTCAGTGCGGAACCCCTGCGCTATGGTGGCCTGGCCTCCGCGCATAACCGCCGCATTCTGATCGGCCTGCATCAGACCGGCACCGGCACCGTCGCAGGGGAGATGATGCGGCTGGATTCCGCCATGCGCCCTCTGGATGCCGGACCGGTCACAGGCACTCTTACCGCTCCCGGCTCCGCACAGTTAAGCCATTGCCACCTGAACGTGACCCTTTCTGACCGGGATATCACGCTGGATGGCCCCTGCTCCGCCACCCTGCTGTCCGGCGCGCTGACCACCCGCCCCAGACCCAGCCAGCTCTGGTCTCAGGTGACCAATTTTATCTCGCCCGATACCTCGGTTTCGCAATATTGGCTCAGCCGGGACACCTGGCAGGCCGCTGTCACGCCAGCCGCTGCCCCCTGATACACCCTGATACCCCTTGGGCGCCTGTAAAGTCTGGTTGACGAACCAGACTTGCGGACTTATTCTTCGCCTCCAGAACTGGCTGACTTCACCTGTCCAGTGCTTTCCCTCATGTCAGGATCATCCTGCTATCCGGGCCGCCGTGGCGCACCTGTGCTGTGCCACCCCGTGCTTCCGGGCTTTGCGCAAGACTGGTCCGGACCTCCCCATTTCTGAACTATTGCCAGTCAGGGCATTCCTAAATGCATCTTGCGGAACTCAAGGCCAAGTCTCCGGCCGATCTTCTGGCCTGTGCCGAAGACCTGAATATTGAAAACGCATCATCCCTGCGCAAGCAGGACATGATGTTCGCCATTCTGAAGACACTGGCCGATAACGATCAGGCGATCTACGGTGATGGCACACTCGAGATCCTGCATGACGGGTTCGGTTACCTCCGCTCTCCCGAATCAAACTACCTCCCCGGTCCGGATGATATTTACATCTCCCCCGCTCAGGTGCGCCGCTTTGGTCTGCGCACGGGTGATACGGTTGAAGGGCAGATCCGCGCCCCGCGGGATGGCGAACGCTATTTCTCGCTGCTGAAAATCAACAGCATCAATTTTGAAGCGCCGGAAGCCGTCCGGCACCGCATCAATTTCGATAACCTCACCCCGCTCTATCCTGAGCGCCGCCTGCAGATGGAAGTGGAAAACGCTGCCCCGCCGGTGAGTGAGGCCAAAGGCAAAAAAGGCAAAAGCACGCAGGATTTCACGCCCCGCGTGATTGATCTGGTCGCCCCCATCGGTATGGGCCAGCGCGCCCTGATTGTGGCCCCGCCGCGCACCGGTAAAACGGTCATGCTGCAGAGCATTGCCTCCTCCATTTCCGCCAACCATCCGGAATGCTTCCTGATCGTGCTGCTGATTGACGAGCGGCCGGAAGAAGTGACCGACATGGCCCGCTCCGTGCGCGGTGAAGTGATTTCCTCCACCTTTGATGAACCGGCCCACCGCCATGTGCAGGTGACGGAAATGGTGCTGGAAAAAGCCAAGCGCCTGGTGGAACACAAGCGCGATGTGGTGATCCTGCTGGACTCCATCACCCGTCTGGCCCGCGCCTACAACACGGTTGTGCCGTCCTCCGGCAAGGTGCTGACCGGTGGTGTGGACGCCAACGCCCTCCAGCGCCCCAAGCGCTTCTTTGGTGCGGCGCGTAACATTGAAGAAGGCGGCTCTCTGACCATTATCGCCACGGCGCTGATTGATACCGGCAGCCGCATGGATGAAGTGATTTTTGAAGAGTTCAAGGGCACGGGTAACTCCGAGCTGATCCTTGACCGCAAACTGGCTGACAAGCGCACCTTCCCCGCAATTGACATCACCAAGAGCGGCACCCGTAAGGAAGAAATGCTGGTGGACCGCGCCACCCTGTCCAAAATGTGGGTCCTGCGCCGTATTCTGGCCCCTATGGGCACGATGGACGCCATGGACTTCCTGCTGGACAAGCTCAAATACAGCAAATCCAACAATGACTTCTTCGAGGCCATGAACAACTAGACCTGATCCCTGACTTTCAGGGCAGGGCGCGTTCTCAGACCCCGCCCGGCGGCTGCCTTCAGCCTGCCGGTGCGGGGTCTTTTTTCTGGACTGTCAGCACGATGCTGCCATCCTCTGCCGCCTGCTCAGCCAGAACGGCGTGCCCCAGCGCCAGCACGGACCGGCGGACATTTCTGTGCGGTTCTTCCCCCCTCAGCCGCACCACCAGCACACGCCCTGCCGCCATCCCGTCCAGCGCCAGACGGGTGCGCACAAATGTCATCGGGCATTTTTCATGCGTGATATCCAGCATAAGCGCTGCGGAGGGCGCCGAATCCGCATCCTGCTGTTCTGACGGGTCTGCCGGGTTTTCCATAGACACTCCTCCTGAACGGCCGCACAGGCCGGGTATAGAAACCATTTGAAATCAGAGCTTAAAAAACCTGCAGGTCTGTGTAAAATTGGACAACCCTCCCCCTTTTCGGCTACCTGATGGTTCATGAACGCAGGTGGTAACAAGCAGGATTTGCGCCCTTGAAGTCACAGTCGACAGAATCACGGATTGCGCAGCTGTGCATCGAACATGGCCTGAAGATGACGGGGCAGCGGCGCGTTATCGCACGCGTTCTGTCAGACGCGGATGATCATCCCGATGTGGAAGAACTCTATCGTCGCGCCTCAGCGCTTGATTCCCGCATTTCCGTCGCCACAGTCTATCGCACCGTGCGGTTGCTGGAAGAAAAAGGTATTCTGGAACGGCGTGACTTTGGCGGGGGCCGCGCCCGCTATGAAGCCACGGAACATGGCCGCCACCATTATCACCTGATTGATGTGGATAATGGCAAGGTTATTGAGTTTGAAGACCCTGAGCATGAAGAGCTGATGCGGCGCGTGGCCGAACGGCTGGGGTTTGACTTTGTGTCCATGCGGCTTGAACTGTTTGGCAAAAAGCGCCCGCAAGCCACGCAGGCGGCCAAGGCCCCTCAGGCTGCTAAGCGCAAAGGAGCCGCCTCTTGAGCACGGACCAGTTGCCCTCAGGCTCCCTCTCCACGCTGGATCTGGAACGCAAGGGTTTTCCGGAACTCCGCGGCGGCAATCTGAGCGTCCGTATTGCCACGACTGATGATGAACGGGACGCCGCACAGGCCCTGCGTTACCGCGTCTTTTATGAAGAAATGGGCGCGCACCCGGACGCGGAAACCCTGCGCCTGAAGCGCGACATTGATGAATTTGATGCCGTTGCCGACCATCTTCTGGTTATTGACCACGCCATTGCGTCCGACGCCCGCGGCGTGGTGGGCACCTATCGGCTTGTGCAGGGCGATGCCGCGGCCAAAATTGGCCGCTTCTACTCCGCCAGTGAATATGACATTTCTCCCCTGACGGAATTTCCGGGGCGTCTGCTGGAAGTTGGCAGATCCTGTGTGGATAAGGACTATCGCGGCCGCGCTGCAATGCAGCTTTTGTGGCGCGGGATTGCCTCCTACATTTTCCTGCACCGCATTGATGTGCTGTTTGGCTGCGCCAGCCTGCCGGGCACCAACCCGGATTCCATCGCCAATGAACTGACCTATCTCTACCACAACCATCTGGCCCCCCCCGCTCTGCGCGTGAAAGCCCTGCCGGAACGGCGCGTGGACATGCTGCGGGTTGACCCCCATTCCATCGACTTCCGCAAAACACTGGCCCGTCTGCCGCCGCTGATCAAAGGCTATCTGCGTCTGGGCGGATATGTGGGGGACGGCGCGGTGATTGATCCGCAGTTCAACACCACGGACGTTGCCGTTCTGGTGAAAAGTGAACTGCTGGCTGATAAATATTACCGCCATTATGAACGCCGCCTGCGTGATGCGCTCGACTAAGCAGGTTTCATGGGCTGATCCGGCCTTCCCTGCTTTTTCGCCCCTAACACTTCCGTGCATCCTGCCCGTTCAGTGCTGAGCCGTCTGGCCTTCTGGCGCGCTCCGCAATCCAGCCTGCCTGCCGCCAGCGGGCAGACCCCACACACCCGGCTTGCCCGCTGGCGTCAGGCAGGCCTGATGCTGGGCATGGGTGCCCTCTCGGCCCTCGCGCTGCCGCCAGTCCATTGCCTGCCGGTTCTGCTCATAACGTTTCCTGCTCTGGGCCGGGCCATAAACCGGGCATCAGACTGGAAAAACGCCGCGTGGGCCGGAGCACTCTTCGGCTTTGGCTTCTATACCGCCAACCTGTACTGGCTGGTAAACGCGGTGATGATCCGGGCTGAAGAATTCTGGTGGTTTGTACCCTTCCCTTCACTGGGGTGCGCCCTGATTCTGGCCCCCATGGTCGCGGCTGCGGCAGCATTCAGTTGCCTTGCCCCGGCGGGACCGCGCCGCCTTCTGGCCCTTGCCGCAAGCTGGACCCTCTTTGATATGGGTCGCGTATTTCTGTTCAGCGGGTTTACATGGAACCCGCTGGGCAGCGCGCTGGCTGTTCCCGGTGCGGTAGGAGACGTGCTGATTCAGCCTGCCGCATGGATTGGCGTGGACGGCCTGACTTTTTTTGTGGTTCTAGGCGCTGTGTTTGGTGGTCAGGCCCTGCAAGACGCAGTGCGGGTCCACATGGGCCGTTCCGCACTTGTCTTCCCCCGGCGCGCTGACCGCCTGCGCATTGCGGCCTGCGCAGCTTTCATGCTCTGCGGCAGCCTGACAGCGAGCATTATGCGCGTGAACACGGTTCACCCTGCCGGAGAGGCTGGACCCGTGACCGTACTCGTACAGGGCAACGTGCCGGAAACGGAAAAAGTCGGGCATCTTAACCCGCGTGATATTTTCATGCGCTACCTGCATCTGACCGCAGATGGGGTCCTTCAGGCGCGCAAGCTGCAACCACAACCAGCCTTTGCAGATGCCGTGACGCGGCCGATTGTCTTTTTGTGGCCCGAGACAGCCTTCCCCGGTTCCGGCCTGTTGCAGGACAGCCCCCGCGCCCGCCAGATGATTATGGACTGGGCACAAGGGGCTGATGCCGGATTTATTGGCGCGCTGCGCGTGGATGATAACGGACGTTACCGCAACTCCGTTATCGCACTGGCGCCCGGTGGCGAGATGACGGCATTTTATGACAAGGCCCGACTGGTGCCCTTTGGCGAATATCAGCCCCCGTTCATCCCGCTGCAAATTGTCCCGCAAGGCGGCATGGCCGCGGGCCCCGGCGCGCAGACATGGCATCTGCCGGGCATCCCGGCCGTCGGGCCTCTGGTCTGTTATGAAGTCATTTTCTCCGGGCTGACGGTGGATCGGCATGACCGCCCGCGCTGGCTGGCGAACGTGACGAATGATGCCTGGTTTGGGGACAGTGCCGGCCCGCGCCAGCATCTCTCCTCCGTCCGGCTGCGCGCAGTGGAAGAGGGGCTACCCATTGCCCGTGCCGCCAATACCGGCATTTCCATTGCCTATGATGGTTTTGGGCATGAACTCGCCCGTCTTGGCTGGGGGAAAACCGGCACTCTGGTCGTCCCCCTGCCCGCAGCACTCCCTGCGCCTCTGTTTGCGCGCTGTGGCCGCAGCCTGCCAGCTCTGCTGAATCTTGCAGTTTTTCTGGCTGCTCTTGTTCGCATTCAACGCAAACCTGTAAAATAAACAACCCTGTAAAGTATTCCTCGTTCTAAAATAAGTTTACATAAAAAATGAATCGGGGCATTAATTGATCTATATTTATCTATGTTAATTATTAACAAACAATATTTACAAGGAAATTAATAATATTGAAACTGTTTTTATTTTTATCAGAGTTTTTTCTATTCAAAAAATAATATGTCTTCCAGATCTAGAAACTTTAACAAATGGTTTATAATCTGTCATTTAACCGGCTTATAGACTACGCCCTTCCCTTGGTGAGAAACCGCGTGACAGCAACTGCCTCCCCCCGCCCTGATCCAAAACCGTCCACCCCGCGGGCGGGTTCGGTCGATATGCATGTCGGGCATCGCATCCGCCTGAGGCGTACCTTGCTGGGACTTTCACAGGAAAAGCTGGGGGAAGCGCTAGGCATCACATTTCAGCAGGTGCAGAAATATGAACGCGGCACAAACCGCGTAGGCGCATCCCGGCTTTATGATCTGGCCGCTGCCCTTGATGTGCCCATCAGTTTCTTTTTTGATGATATGCCCCCTCCGGGGCAGACAGAAGGGCAGCCATCCCAATCGGCCTATCACTCCGGGTTTTCACAAAGCCGGAAAGCGTTTGAGACCCCGTTTCAGACCGGGATATCGTCCGTTTTTTCAGATCAGGACGCGTCTCTCTTTTCCCGCAAGGAAACAGTTGAGCTGATCCGCGCCTATTATCGCATTCCTGACCCGGTTGTACGCAAACGTGTGCTGGAACTCGTGCGCTCCATGGCTCCGGCAAATGAAGCCGACACACATGGCTAAATAAAAAAGGGCGACCGAAGCCGCCCTTTTTCTCTCAGGTAAGCGGATCAGAATTCCTGATCGCCGCCCCAGTCCCCTCCTGAATCGCCACCGGCGTCCCCGCCCCAATCATTGCTTCCGGCATCAAAGCCCGGATCAGCAGAGGTTCCGGCTCCGGCAAACGGGTCAGCCCCGGCTCCATCGCCATAGTTGTTATTGATAATCGTCTCGCTCGGCTGGCCAGCGCCCCAGCCAGCATCTGCTCCGCCACCGTGATGCCCGCTGAACAGATCCGTCAGCGCATTTGCGGCCAGCATCCCGCCCGCCACGCCGGTCGCGGTAGACAGCGCGGTACCGAGAAAGCCAGAGCCACTCCGGAACATACCGGGCTGTGCCCCATAGGGCAGAGGCTGCGGCTGATATTGCGGCGCGGCGGCCGGACGGCCACCCCAGCCCGGAGGTGCTGACTGCTGCGGCTGACCCTGCTGCGGAGCGCGCTGACCACCGCCGAACAGACCGCCCAGAAAACCACCGCTACCAGCAGGCTTCTGCTGTGCCTGAACCTGCTGCAACGCCTGTTGCGCCTGCTGAAGCTGGAACTGGAGCTGCTGGATACGGTTCTGCGCTTCAACCAGCGCCATTTCCTGCACAACCGCCATCTGCGTGATGCGGTAGCGGGCTTCCGGATATTGCTGGAATTCCTGCACCAGAAATCTGTCTGCTTCCGGGTCGATCGGAGGCAGATTGGGCTGCGTGCTGGGCACACTGCCAAAACCGGACTGGGACGCACCGCCCACTCTGGCTACAAATTTCGCAATGAGGTCGCGTTCCTCGTTGGTCATCGTCTTCTTTCCCTGCCTGCGGCAATGCTACCAGCGTGATGCACTGGTTTGCAGTCTTAAAGCGCCACTCTGTCCAAGATGTGGCGAGGCGGCAAGAGCGTTGCAAGAGGCAGGCCACAGGGAGTTGCATGCCTTCTCTTCCTGAATGGTGTCTGCGCCTGTATGGTGTGCCGCATCGTGCGCACTCAGCGCATAGTCTGACTGTCCTACTGCGGAGTTTCACCCTGACCATGGACCCGGCGTCTCCCCGCCCTACCGAGCGGCCTCTTTCCTTTCAGGACCTGATCCTGACCCTTCACCAGTTCTGGTCAAAACAGGGGTGCGCCATTCTTCAGCCCTATGATCAGGAAATTGGTGCGGGCACGCTGTCCCCCCACACCACGCTGCGGGCGCTGGGCAGCACCCCCTGGAAAGCCGCTTATGTGCAGCCCTGCCGCCGCCCGTCTGATGGCCGCTATGGGGAAAACCCCAACCGGCTCCAGCATTATTACCAGTATCAGGTGTTGCTGAAGCCCACGCCGGAAGAAAGCCAGAAACTGCTGCTGGACAGCTACCGCGCCATCGGGATCGACCCGGACCGCCACGATATCCGCTTTGTGGAAGATGACTGGGAAAACCCGACCATCGGCGCATGGGGTCTGGGCTGGGAGGTCTGGTGTGACGGGATGGAAGTCACGCAGTTTACCTACTTCCAGCAGGTTGGCGGTATTCCGGTGGTGCTGCCCTCTACGGAGCTGACCTACGGGCTGGAACGTCTGGCCATGTATGTGCAGGGGGTCGAGAACGTCTATGACCTCGATTATAACGGCACAGGCCTGACCTACGGGGATGTGTTCCTGCGTGCTGAGCAGGATTATTCCCGCCATAATTTTGAGCTGGCGGATACGGAACTGCTGTTCCGCCATTTTGCTGATGCGGAAAAAGAAAGTGTGGCACTGGCAGAAGCCGGTGTTGCCCAGCCTGCCTATGACCAGTGCCTGAAAGCCAGTCACCTGTTCAACCTGCTGGATGCGCGCGGCGTGATCAGCGTGAGTGAGCGTGCGGCCTATATTGGCCGCGTGCGGACACTGGCAAAACTGTGCTGTGAGACCTGGCTGGCTGGCGAGGACAAATAAGATCATGCCCGAACTGCTGATAGAACTTTTTTCAGAAGAAATTCCCGCCCGCATGCAGCAGCAGGCCGGTGAGCATCTGCTCCGCCTGCTCTCTGACGCACTGGCCCCTCTGAACCCGCAGGATGCTGTGGCCTATACCGGCCCGCGCCGCATTGCGGCCTCCTGCACGCTGGACGCACATGTGCCGGGCCGCACCGTGTCCGAGCGCGGCCCGCGTGAGGGCGCTCCGGAAAAGGCGCTGGAAGGCTTCACCCGCAAACATGGTGTGACGCAGGATGCCCTGACCCTGCAAAATGGCTTCTGGGTGCTGGAGCGGGAAGAACCTGCCATCAGCGCCAGAGAGCATATTGCCGCCACTATGCCGGACCTGCTCCGCCGCTTCCCCTGGCCCAAATCGATGCGCTGGGGGCAGGGAAGCGCCTTTACATGGGTCCGCCCGCTACGCCGTATTCTGTGCATTCTGGATGGCGAGACTGTGCCGTTCTCTCTGGCTCTTTCTGGGGCTCTTTCCGGTACGCAGGGCGACGATAACGGCCACCACCTCCAGTCTGGCAACCAGACGGAAGGCCACCGTTTCCTCTCTCCCGGCGCAGTTGCCGTCAGCAGCGTTGCGGAATGGCAGGATACGCTGCAGGGCCGCCATGTGCAGGTCCATGCGGCCGACCGGCGGGAAACAATCGTCTCCGGCCTGACAGCCCTTGCCTCCTCGGAAGGGCTGGCTCTGGTGCCGGATACGGGCCTTGTGGAGGAAGTTGCCGGACTGGTGGAATGGCCTGTGCCATTCCTTGGCCGGATTGACGAAAAATACATGGACCTGCCCGCCGAGGTGATGCAGGTCTCCATGCGCGTCAACCAGCGTTATTTTGCCCTGCGCAACGGGGACGGCTCCGCAGCGCCGCGCTTTGCCTTTGTGGCCAATATTGTCCCGGCGGATGATGGCACGCTGATTGTCACCGGTAATGAGCGCGTTCTGCGCGCCCGTTTTGCCGATGCCCGTCACTTCTGGGATCTGGACCGCAAGCAGACACTCGCCTCCCGCCTTGGCGCGCTGGATGCCATTACCTTCCATGCCAGACTGGGCAGTCAGGGGGACCGCACGCGCCGCATGGTGCGTCTGGCCGGACTGATTGCCCCTATGGTCGGGGCCTCTAAAGCCGAGGCCGAACGGGCCGCGGACCTGAGCAAAACCGATCTGACTACCGGCATGGTCGGGGAGTTCCCGGAACTTCAGGGCGTCATGGGCGGATATTACGCGCAGCATGATGGTGAGGCTCCGGCAGTCTGTCAGGCCATTACCGAGCAATATATGCCCCGCGGCCCCGGTGACACGGTGCCGACGGCCCCGGTTTCCGTCGCACTTGGGCTGGCCGACCGGTTTGATATGCTGGCCGCATTTTTCGCCGCGGGTGAAAAGCCGTCCGGCTCGGGTGATCCGTTCGGCCTGCGCCGCGCGGCACTGGGCATTATCCGCCTGATCCGTGAGAACAGCCTGCGGCTTGATCTGGTAAAACTGTTCCTGCTGGCGGCGGAAGCCCTGCCGGACTCCCTGCGGGACGCACCGGATCTTGCTCTGCTACCGCAGTTTATGGCGGAGCGTCTGCGCGTCCAGTTACGCTCGGAAGGGGCGCGGTATGATTGCCTTGCCGCGATTTCCACCGGCAACACGGATACAGACATCACCCGCCTGCTGGCCCGTGCGCAAGCTCTGGAAACCATGCTGGAAACGGAAGACGGCAAGAACCTTCTGGCCGCCACCCGTCGGGCTGCCAACATCCTGCGGATTGAAGACCGTAAGGATGGCCCGCATGATGGCACACCGGATGCCGCCCTGTTTGTCCAGCCGGAAGAACAGGCTCTGGCCGCGGCACTGGACCGGGTTGAACCCACTGTGGAAAAAGCGTTTGCAGAAGAACGCTTTACCGATGCCATGCGGGACGCTGCCAGCCTGCGGGAACCGCTGGACGCCTTCTTCGGGCCTGTGACCGTCAATGACCCTGACCCTGCCCTGCGCCGCAACCGCCTGCGGCTGCTGGCGCGTCTGGGCCGGATGATGCGCCTGATTGCAGATTTCAGCCAGATTGAGGGGTAAGACCCTTTTTCTAAACGGACATTCAACGCGAAAAAGGGAGGCAGGGCACTTTGCCCTGCCTCCCTTTTTTATGAAACTTGTCTGGTCACAGAGAGGATTTAGGGACGCAAACCAATGTTCTGCTTTCAGCTCAGGCGGGTGCCATTGGGGACTGGCCTTTCCAGAGCCGCCAGCACCACGCCTTCCTCCGTTTCAAACCCAGATAACAAAAACTGGGAACGAAACGGACCAACCTGTTTTTCCGGAAAATTGATGATCCCGATAACCTGCCGCCCCACAAGTGTTTCCGGTGTGTAAAGACGTGTGACCTGCGCGCTGGTTTTACACTCCCCATACGGCCCAAAATCCACCCAGATTTTATAGGCCGGCTTCCGTGCTTCCGGAAAAAATTCAACGCGCAGAATAGTCCCTGCGACCATCATGATTTTTTCAAAATCTGACCAGACAATCTGCTCCACAGTGCTTTCTCCGCCTTTTGCTCTCGGATCTCTTTCTCTTAAAATTCTCTAAAAGGTTCCACAGATCAGGCAAGCGGTTCTCTTCTCACTTGCTTCTCCGCAAGACCACCAACCCGTTCTTTATAAAATAACCCCACATGAAAAAGCGTGTGATCCAGAAGGACCACACGCTTTCCATTTTTCGCCACCATCAGAAATCTTCTGAAATATCTGGCTGTTTTATCAAAACCAACCAGATAGCCTCATGCTATACGCGCGCACGACCAAAGAAGAAGCTGACAACCAGCAGAACAACAAAAACAAACAGCAGAATTTTCGCCACACCGGCAAAGCTGGACGCCGCACCGCCAAACCCGAACAGGGAGGCAATCAACGCCAGAATCAGAAAAGTCAGAACCCACCGTAAAATAGCCATCTTGTCTCTCCTCAAAAACACCGCAGCGTCTCCGGAAAAGCATCCGGGCTTTGCGCTTCCTCACCCTAACGCAGCAAAATCCGGAAAGTTCTCTCGGTTCAGAAACGAGATGGGCCGTAAAACAGCTGATCAGTGGCCTTCAGACCCCGGAATAATATCATACCCGGCACTGCCCGGAGCCGGGCCGGGCGGGAGCGCACTGCCCCCGGCAATCCCGACCATCTGGTTGGAAGCCGGACCAATTTCCCGTGCATCAATGGCAATGCCCAGTTCCCCGCTGCTACCCGTGCCAACGGCATACAGGGTCTGCCCCGGCCTGAGCCAGGCGGCCAGTCGTGTGGCCTCACGCGGGGGGAGGTAAATAACGGAATGGTCTTTCAGCACAGCGCCGTTCAACTGCCCGTCCAGATCATAGAGCGGCATCCAGACCTCACCGTGCAGCACCAGATCCGGCCCGGCAATCATCTCGGTGGACTGGCGCGGCATGGCAATAAACGTATCCTGCATGCCCCGGCCACGCGGGCTGGTAATGCCAAAGGCGCGGATAATGGGGAGCGTGCGGCCTTTCAGGCCCCGGATCTCGACCGTATCACCGGGTTTAATCAGCCCGGCCAGCGTATGCCCCTGATCGGGGGAGACAAAAACCTGCGTGCCATCATTCAGCACAAACCCGACCACGCTGCCATGAGATGAAGGCAGAAACTGCGCCACCTGACCGCTAAAGCGCGGCAGGCCGGACAGGTCATACACACCTTCAGCCTGCTTTTCCGTCATCGTCTGGTGAGAGACATAAGTGGCTGCACTCTGCTGCCCGGCAGACGCCTTGGACGCAGGGGCCGCGAGGGCTGCTGAAGAAGCCAGAAGAAAAGCCGGTAGAAAGAACAGAGGGCGCATGGATCAACCAGTTAGAGAAATCCGGCCTGAGGACGACGGACCTCAGGCCAGAATAAGGAAGACTATGCACCATTGTTCGTCAGGAAAGCGCATCCGGCAAGAGCCGGAAAAGCGTGTCAGTGGCGGAAATGACGCATACCGGTAAAGACCATGGCAATGCCTGCGGCATCGGCTGCGGCAATCACCTCATCATCCCGGATGGAGCCACCCGGCTGAATAACGGCCGTGGCACCCGCCGCCACAATGGTCTCCAGACCATCCGCAAACGGGAAAAATGCATCAGACGCCGCGACAGACCCCTGCGTGAGCGGGGCATCCAGCCCGGCGGCCTTGGCGGCTTCCCCGCTTTTGCTGGCGGCGATGCGGGCAGAGTCAACGCGGCTCATCTGCCCTGCGCCAATGCCAACCGTTGCGTTATTTTTGGTGTAGACGATGGCGTTGGACTTCACGTGCTTGGCCACACGGAAGGCGAACATCAGATCTTCCATTTCCTGCGCGGAAGGGGCGCGTTTTGTCACCACCCGCAGGGACTCGGGTTTGATCTGCCCGTTATCCCGCGTCTGCGCCAGAAAACCACCGGCCACGGACCGCACCACCACACCTGCCGCAGCAGCGTCCGGCAGGCCGCCCGTCAGCAGCAGACGCAGGTTTTTCTTGCGAGCCAGAATGGCTTTAGCCTCTTCATCCGCATCCGGGGCGACGATGACCTCGGTGAAAATCCCGGAAATTTTGGTCGCTGTTTCCGCATCCAGCGTGCGGTTAAGCGCCACAATGCCACCAAAGGCGGAGACAGGGTCACACCGCAGCGCGTTATCCCAGCAGGCAGAGAGCGTTTCACCCACAGCCACACCGCACGGGTTGGCGTGTTTGACAATCACCACAGCCGGACGGTCAAACTCGGCCACAGCCTCGAACGCGGCATCCGTATCATTGATGTTGTTGTAGGACAGCGCCTTGCCCTGCACCTGCACAGCCGTCGCCACGCCGGGGCGTGTGCTGCCATCTTTATAGAAAGCCGCCTGCTGATGCGGGTTTTCACCATAGCGCAGCACTTCCGCGCGCTGGCCTGCCAGCACAAAGCGTTCCGGCAGGGTATCCTGTGCCTGTGCTGCAAACCATGCGGCAATAGCGGCATCATACGCAGCAGTCCGGGCGTAAGCAGCACCTGCATAGGCACGGCGCTGTTCAAGCGTGCTGCCGCCCTGCCCCAGCGCCTCAATCAGCCCGGCATACTGCGCCGTATCCGTCAGCACCACCACATGGCCGTGGTTCTTGGCTGCCGCACGGATCAGCGCGGGGCCGCCGATATCAATATTTTCAATGCAGTCTTCAGCGCCAGCTCCGGACGCGACGGTTTTTTCAAACGGGTAGAGGTTGACCGCAACCAGATCAATCGGTGCGATTTTATGCTCTTCCATCTGCGCCACGTGCGCAGGCAGGTCACGCCGCCCGAGAATACCGCCATGGATCTGCGGCACGAGCGTTTTCACGCGGCCATCAAGAATTTCCGGGAAACCGGTATGGTCAGAAACTTCAGTAACAGGCAGACCGGCCTCACGCAGAGCGCGGGCAGAGCCGCCGGTGGAAAGGATTTCCGCGCCGTGCGCAACCAGCGCGCGCCCGAGGTCAAGAAGCCCCGTCTTGTCGGAAACAGAAATTAACGCGCGGCGCACAGGTTGCGTCGTCTGGCTCATGGGGCGGACCTTTCGCACGGCTAAACCGGATTTCAAAGCGGCTCATTAGCCAACAAGCGGCCCAAGAGCAACCTTACGCGTGCCGGAAAAGGCCTTAGCGGCGCGTAAAGGTCCAGTAGAGCGGCTGGCGGCCAGCGGCAATCGCCTTGGCTTCATAACGGGTGGGGAACCAGCCGTCCGGCCGTTCGGCCACGGGCGGCGGGGCTTCAAAAAAGGACTGCGCAGCCATGACTTCCTCAACCCATGCCTGATAGGTCGGGTCATCACTCGCAACACGCCAGACAGCACCCGGCTTCAGCACGCGCGCGACCAGCGCCACATTCTCGGGGTGCATAAAGCGGCGTTTGGCATGGCGCGCCTTGGGCCATGGGTCCGGGAACATCAGGAACAGCCGGTCCACCGAAGCATCCGGCAGGGCACGCAGCAGCACGCGGGCATCATCATCCCACAGCCGCAGCATATCCGGGATGGCGGACGTCGCTTCCTCCCCAACCGGCACAAAGCGGGTCAGCAGAGAACACAGGCCGTTATCAAAGACTTCAGAAGCAATATAGCCAATATCGGGGTGGGCATTATGCTGCCCCACCACATGTTCCCCGCCTCCAAATCCGACTTCAAACCAGATCTGCTGTGGCGGGCGGCCAAAGGCTGTAGCCGGGTCCGCTGCGCGATCCAGC
Source organism: Acetobacter persici (assembly GCF_018256955.1). Lineage (NCBI taxonomy): Bacteria > Pseudomonadati > Pseudomonadota > Alphaproteobacteria > Acetobacterales > Acetobacteraceae > Acetobacter > Acetobacter persici. The sequence goes on along the minus strand of NZ_JAERKU010000007.1, from coordinate 51,035 downwards.
GGAAAGCGCAGGCGGGGCAGCGCCTCATCCAGAAGGCGCTGCTGACGGGGACGCAGCGAATGGCCGCGCGGTCGCCCATAAAGTCGTTCGGGCGACGGCTTAACGTCCGGTCCGCTTACTTCCTCCGTCATGATACGCTCAGACCTTAGCGGTTGAACGCGCCGCGCAGGGCATCCACCAGATCGGTGCGCTCCCACGTAAAGTCATCACGCGCATCATCCGGCGTACGGCCAAAGTGACCATAGGCAGAGGTCTGTGCGTAAATCGGGCGGTTCAGACGCAGGTGCTTACGGATACCACGCGGCGTGAGGTCCATGACTTCACGCAGCACAGCGCCCAGACGGGCTTCATCCACGTCCTTGCCGGTTCCATCCAGATCCACATACACGGACAGCGGATGAGACACGCCAATGGCGTAGGAAACCTGAAGCGTGCAGCGGTCTGCAAGACCAGCGGCAACCACGTTCTTCGCCAGATAGCGGCAGGCATAGGCTGCGGAACGGTCAACCTTTGTGGGGTCTTTCCCGGAGAATGCGCCGCCGCCATGCGGAGCCGCACCGCCGTAGGTATCCACAATGATCTTACGGCCCGTCAGACCGCAATCCCCGTCCGGACCACCAATCACGAAGATACCGGTCGGGTTGACGTAGAATTCGTCTTCCGGCGGCATCCAGCCTTCCGGCAGCACGTTGCGCACAATGTCGCCAAGCTCTTCACGCAGCTTCTTCTGGCTGATGCCTTCATCATGCTGGGTGGAGATCACCACGGACGTGGCGCCCACGGGGCGGCCATTGGAATAGCGCAGCGTCACCTGGCTTTTGGCATCCGGCTGGAGGCCTGCGGCACGCGGGTCACCCGCACGGCGCAGGTCACGGATTTCGTGCAGGATGCGGTGTGCATAATAAATGGTGGCCGGCATCAGCGTGTCGGTTTCGGTAGACGCGTGACCGAACATGATGCCCTGATCACCAGCGCCTTCGTCTTTATCGCCAGCGCTGTCCACACCCACTGCAATATCAGCAGACTGGGCATGCAGGTAGTTGGCGGCCTCAGCCTTACGCCAGGAGAATCCTTCCTGATCGTAGCCAATATCTTTCACCGCATCACGCGCAGCCTGAATCAGGCCTTCGGATGTGATGGAAGAGGGGCCGCGCACCTCACCTGCCAGAATGATCCGGTTTGTGGTCACCATGGTTTCACAGGCCACGCGGGCTTCCGGGTCCGCTGCAAGATAAGCATCCAGAACAGTATCGCTGATCCGGTCTGCAACCTTGTCGGGATGACCTTCGGAAACAGATTCCGAAGTGAACAGGAAATCGCCGTCTTTACGCATGATGGTGCCGTCTGCCCCACGCACTATGAATTAGGAATTGTGACCGCCACCTTTAAGAAAAGGCGACGGGACCGTGTGGCGGAATAGTGGCCGATGGTCAAGTGTATTGCGGCTATGCAGCCATCCGGAGCAGTTTTCTGCGGGCCTGCTACCGGGCTTTTACCCGCATCCGGCCGGGGCTGCGTTGCGCACGCGGGCCGCAGAATTCAGCCTTTTACAACCGGATAACCCAAAAAACCACGATTGCAAGCGTGTATAAAGAGGCTGTTCAAAAAAAATGATCCCCGGTCAGCACGGGGGCAGCCCGAGCACCTCTTCCATCCCGTAATAACCTGCCGCACGGGTGCGCAGCCAGAGCGCCGCCCGGACAGCACCCGTCGCGAACACACGGCGGTCAAATGCACGATGCGTCAGTGTAATCTGCTCGTCCGGCGAGGTGAACAGCACCTCATGTTCCCCAACAATCTGCCCGCCCCGCAGAGCGGCAAACCCGATAGCGCCCGGTTTACGCGGGCCGGTATGGCCGTCGCGCCCGCTCTCCTTTACATCCGCCAGCACCACGCCGCGGCCTTTTGCCACGGCCTCACCAATGGCCAGCGCGGTGCCGGACGGCGCATCCACTTTCTGCCGGTGATGCATATCCACAATCTCGGCGTCATAAGACTCGGCGGGGAGCGCCTGCCCCATCATCTGCGCCAGACGACGCACAAGTGTGACACCGGCGGAAAAATTAGCCGCGTGGACAATCCCGATTTTTTCCGCAGCCTGACTGACCGCTGCCTGCTGCGCATCGGACAGACCCGTCGTGCCGAGGACCCATGCCGTGCCGTGATCTGCCAGAGCCTGCGCATGCGGAATGACCGTATCGGCGTGCGTAAAGTCGATGACCACATCGCTCACCGCTGCAAGACCCGCCATATCCGGAAACAGAGCCAGCCCCTCCGGCAGGCCCGCTGCTCTGGCCTGATCCCGCGCCGTGCCCCCGGCCAGAACAGCCCCGGCCGCCTGCACTTCTTCCACCAGCAGGCGGCCCACACGGCCGGTAATGCCTGCAATGCCAATACGCAGCCCATGCTCTGTCATGTGGAGGGTTCCTTATTCTTTACAGACGTCGTCATACCAGAAAGCCGGACACACAGGGTGCCCGGCTTTTGCAAAAACCATCAGGACTGATGCAGACCGCGCATCACCCTTTATTTTCGAAAAAATCCCGCACCCGCGCAAAGAACCCCGTATGTTCCGGGCTGCCCTTTACGTTCTCACCGGCTTCCTTCTCAAACTCTTCCAGCAGCTCTTTCTGGCGTTTGTTCAGGTGCTGGGGGGTTTCCACCGTCACCTGAATGTACATATCACCCCGTGCGCTGGAGCGCAGGACGGAGAAGCCTTTCCCGCGCAGGCGGAAATGTGCGCCTGTCTGGGTTCCGGCCGGAATTTTGACCTTGGCGCGGTTCCCGTCAATCACCGGCACTTCAATTTCCGTGCCCAGAGCCGCCTGCCCCATACGGAGCGGCACGCGGCAATAGATATTCGCGCCATCGCGCTGGAAAAGACCATGTTCTGAAACAGAAACATGCACATAGAGGTCACCCGCAGGCACACCCTGCCCGCCGGACTCGCCCTCGCCGGTAATACGGATACGGGTGCCGTCCTCAACCCCGGCCGGGATCTGCACGGCAAGCGTGCGCTCTTTCTCGACCGTCCCTTCCCCATGGCAGGCCTTACAGGGGTCCTTCACCACGCGACCGGCACCGTGGCAGGTGGGGCACGGCCGTTCCACCACAAAGAAGCCCTGCTGCGCCCGGACCTTCCCGGCACCATGGCAGCTCGGGCAGGTTTCCACACCGGACTCGCCTGCGTTAGAGCCTGTCCCGTGGCAGGAGTCACACGCCACGCGCGTGATGATTTTTACGTCTTTTTTGACGCCGGTGAACGCTTCTTCCAGCGTGATTTCAACATGGGTCTGGATATCGTTACCCGTGCGGGCACGGCCACCGCCACGGCGGCCACCCATCATGTCGCCAAACATCTGCTCGAAGATGTCGCCCAGACCGCCACCGCCGCCAAAACCGTTGAAGTCAAAGCCACCCGGACCACCGCCGCCGCCATTTTCAAAGGCAGCATGGCCAAACCGGTCATAGGCCGCGCGCTTCTGTTCATCTTTCAGAACATCATACGCCTGATTGATTTCTTTGAATTTTGCTTCAGCAGCTTCATCTCCGGGGTTGCGGTCCGGATGGTACTTCATGGCCAGCTTACGATAAGCCTTCTTGAGTTCATCGGATGAAACCGTCCGGGTAACTTCAAGGATTTCGTAATAGTCAATTTTGGTGGCCATGGACGTCCTCTTGCAGGGGGCTGCCTTTTACAAAAGCGCAGCAGATGTCTGAAATGACAAACGGCGTCCGCCTTCCAGGAAGCGCGGACGCCGGAGAAAAAAGCCGGTGCCACCGTGCGTTACGCACAGTGGCACCGTTTAACAGCGTCCGATCAGGACTTTTTGTCGTTCACGTCTTCAAAGTCCGCATCGACGATTTTTTCGTCGTTCGGCTTGGCGCCAGCGGCACCGGCCTCTCCTTCCGGAGCGCCTTCACCAGCCTGACCAGCTTTGTAGACGGCTTCACCCACCTTCATGGCAGCCTGCGTCAGACGATCGCTGGCAGTCTTGATGGCTTCAGCATCCGTGCCTTCCAGAGCGGACTTCACCGCAGCGATTGCACTTTCAGCTTCCGTCTTGTCCGCAGCCGGAACTTTATCACCGGATTCAGACAGAGACTTTTCGACCTGATGCACGAGGCTTTCCGCATTGTTACGGACTTCAACCTGCTCACGCTTGGCTTTATCGGCTTCAGCATTCGCTTCAGCGTCTTTCACCATTTTTTCGATATCGCTGTCGGACAGACCACCAGACGCCTGAATTTTGATCTGCTGTTCTTTACCGGTCGCCTTGTCTTTAGCAGACACGGACACAATGCCGTTGGCGTCGATATCAAACGTCACTTCAATCTGCGGCACGCCACGCGGCGCCGGAGCAATCCCCGTCAGGTCGAAGTTCCCCAGCAGCTTGTTATCAGCCGCCATTTCACGTTCGCCCTGATAGACCTTAATGGTCACAGCGTTCTGGTTATCTTCCGCCGTGGAGAAGGTCTGGCTCTTCTTCGTCGGGATCGTCGTGTTGCGGTCGATCAGACGGGTGAAGACACCCCCCAGCGTTTCAATGCCCAGAGACAGCGGCGTTACGTCCAGAAGCAGAACGTCTTTCACGTCACCCTTCAGAACGGCACCCTGAATAGCGGCACCAATGGCCACCACTTCATCCGGGTTCACATTACGGGCCGGATCTTTGCCGAAGAATTCTTTAACGGCGTCGATCACCTTCGGCATACGGGTCATACCACCGACGAGGATGACTTCATCCACTTCGGAAGCAGACACGCCAGCATCTTTCAGAGCAGCCTTACAGGGTTCCAGCGTGCGCTGGATCAGGTCATCAACAAGGCTTTCCAGCTTCGCACGGGTCAGCTTCAGCACCAGATGCTTCGGACCGGAGGCATCCGCGGTGATGAACGGCAGGTTGATTTCCGTTTCCTTGGAGGAAGACAGTTCGATCTTTGCTTTTTCAGCCGCTTCCTTCAGGCGCTGGAGAGCCAGCTTGTCGGAACGCAGATCAATGCCCTGCTCACGCTTAAACTCGTCAGCCAGATAGCTGATGATGCGGTTATCAAAGTCTTCACCACCTAGGAACGTATCCCCGTTGGTGGATTTCACTTCAATCACGCCGTCAGAAATTTCCAGAACGGAAACGTCGAACGTGCCACCACCAAGGTCATACACAGCCACCGTGCCGCCGCTTTTCTTTTCCATGCCATAAGCAAGGGCAGCAGCCGTCGGTTCGTTGATGATACGCAGGACTTCAAGACCAGCAATACGGCCGGCATCTTTGGTGGCCTGACGCTGGGCATCGTTAAAGTAAGCCGGAACCGTGATCACGGCCTGCGTCACTTTTTCACCAAGGTACGCCTCGGCGGTTTCTTTCATTTTACCCAGAACGAAAGCGGAAATCTGGGAGGGGGCATAGCCTTTGCCGCGCGCCTCAACCCATGCATCCCCATTGTCACCTTTGACAATGGCGTAGGGCACCATTTCCTTGTCTTTCTGGACGGTCGGGTCGTCATACCGGCGGCCAATCAGACGCTTTACGGCATAAAGCGTGTTGGTCGGGTTGGTAACAGCTTGACGCTTTGCAGCCTGCCCGACCAGCATTTCACCGCCTTCAGTGAACGCGACCATGGACGGCGTCGTGCGTGCGCCTTCGCTGTTTTCAATAACGCGGTTTTCATTCCCTTCGCGCACTGCAACGCAGGAGTTGGTCGTGCCGAGGTCAATACCGATAACTTTGCTCATGTCTGCTCCTTTAAGCGACCCTGTCTGGCCCGAAGCACCGGACGGGGTCCTATCTCTTCCGGCCTGCTTTCACTCTGAAAACCGGCCGTGAATGTTAAGTCAGATGTATGGTGCTCCAAAACCTCTTTCAAGGCCCGGACACCGGACGGGAAACAATTTTTTCCGTACCCCGCCCCGTGCCGGAGCACCCTGCTCCGGAGTTTCCGCTCCGGGCTTATTCTCCGGCCTTGGCCACCACCACCATGGCCGGTTTCAGCAGGCGGCCATGCAGGGTCCATGTGGGGGTCCAGGCCTGCATGACAGTCCCCGGCGCGTGTTCGGCGCTGGGCTGTTCCGCCATGGCCTGATGCAGGTTGGCGTCAAACACCTTGCCGGACGGATCATCACACTTGATGCCGTGGCGTTCCAGAATGGAGACAAAAGACCGCTCGGTGCTTTCAATCCCTTCCCGCATTTTGGTGATCACCGTGTCTTCACCTTCCTGCGGCGCGGGCAGGCTGGTGAGGGCGCGGCGCAGGTTTTCAGCGGCTTCCACCACATCGCGCGCAAATTTCTGCACGGCATACTGGCGGGCATCATCCACTTCACGCTTGGCGCGGGCGCGCAGGTTCTGGTTTTCAGCCTCGGAACGCAGCCACTTTTCTTTCAGCTCGGCAGCCTCCTGCTCAAGCTCGGCAATGCGCTGCTCTGCGGGGGACTGAGCTGTGGCCTGTTCTGCCCCGGCTTCGGCGGCGTCCTGAGGCGGGGTGACATGGTCGGGCGCAGCCGTTGCGGCCTGCGTCTCAACCTGTGTGGGGTCTGTGTGTTGGGTCATGTCTGAAGAAGTAAGCAACGAGACGGGACGCGACAAGACCCGCAACGCCTGCCATGCTGATTTTGCAACCAATTTTACAACCACGCCGGAACGTGTTCAAAAATTGGACAAACTGAAAACCGTTGCCCGTAGCGCACCGGCACTGATGCGCGTATGCTGAAGGGCTTGCGCTGACCGCGAGGAAGGAAAACGCACACCATGGCAGACCGCACCAAGCAGACGATTGCTCTGGTTGATGACGACCGTAATATTCTGACATCGGTCCAGATGACTCTGGAGGCGGAAGGGTTTCACGTCCGCACGTATACAGATGGCGAATCGGCTTTACAGGGGCTGACAGCCTACCCGGTTGATCTGGCTGTGCTGGACATCAAGATGCCCCGCATGGATGGCATGGAACTGTTGCAGCGCCTGCGCGCCCGCTCCCATCTGCCGGTGATCTTCCTTTCCTCCAAGGATGAGGAAGTTGACCAGCTGATGGGCCTGCGCCTTGGCGCGGATGACTACATCACCAAACCTTTCTCCCAGCGGCTGTTACTGGAACGTATCCGCGCCCTGCTGCGCCGTAATGAGGCCAGCCGCGCGGAAGCAAGCGGCACGCCCGCGGGCGGTGCGCTGGTGCGTGGCGCACTGTCTCTGGATGAGCTGCGCCATAAATGTACGTGGAACGGGGAAGATGTTCCGCTGACGGTAACGGAGTTCCTGCTGGTCAAGACCCTCGCCATGCGTCCCGGTCTGGTCAAATCACGCGACCAGCTGATTGATGCGGCCTATGGGGATACGGTGTATGTGGATGACCGCACCATCGACAGTCACATCAAGCGTGTGCGGAAAAAATTCCGGCAGGTGGATGATAATTTCAACCAGATTGAAACCCTGTACGGCATTGGCTACCGCTATAAAGAAGACTGAGCCCGGCGCATGACCAGCCGGAAACGCATCTCTGTCTCTTCCACACTGTCCTCCGGGCTGCGGCGCATCCGTATTCCGGGTCAGACACCGCGTAAGGGCGGAGTGGAAGCCACAGCCGCCTATGAGGCCTCCCGCACACGGCTGATTTCCCCCCTGATGCGGCGCATCATGCTGGTGAATGTGCTGCCGCTGGTGCTGCTTGCCATTACCATGCTGTTCCTCAATCAGTTCCGGAACAGCCTGCTGGCCACGGAAGTGACCGGCCTGCGGGAACAGGCCCGGATCTATGCAGGCGCACTCGGCCAGATCGCCGTGCGCAGCACGCGCCTGAAAGGCACCGGGCCGGACGGCTTTACGCTGGAATCAACCCTGGCACGCCCCCTGCTCCTGCGCCTGACGGAACCAAGCCCCAACGCGCATGCCCGTCTGTTTGGTCCGGACGGTCAGGTTCTGGCCGATAATCTGACAGACCTGCAGGAAACCGCGCCCGCCCCCCATGCAGACCAGCAGGGACGTGCCGAGGACCATCGGCCACCGCCGTTCCGGCACAGGCACGCCTCACCCGGCCTTTATGAGCGGATTCTGACATGGCTGTGGAGCCCGCACAGTTCCGGCATTGTCACGCTGGATACGGATGAAGCGGATGTTCCCGCGGACCCTGCGCGCCCGACCGATGCCAACAGCCCCTTCCCGCGCCCCCCGCCGGAAGCGCCGCCTTATATCCGGCGCACCGCCAACGGGCGGCTGATTATTACGGTTGCTGAGCCGGTGATTCATGAAGGCCGGACAGTTGGCATCATCCAGCTTACCCGCGCGGCTTCTCAGGTTGACCGGGCGCTGTTTGCTATCCGCTCCTCCATTCTCTCCCTGTTCCTGATGGTGCTGGTCATTACCGTACTGCTCTCATGGTATCTGTCCCTCACCATTGCACGCCCGCTGCTACGGCTGGCGGCGTCGGCGCAGATCATGCGGGACTCATCGGGCCGCACCGGCACCGTGCCCGCGCGCCTGCTGGCCCGGCGCGATGAAATTGGCGATCTGGCGCGGGCTCTTCAGGCCAGTGCGCAGGCTCTGTGGAAACGCATGGACGCCATTGAGCGGTTTGCGGCTGATGTCAGCCACGAAATCAAAAACCCGCTTTCCTCCATCCGCTCGGCTATTGAAACGCTGCTGCGCATTGAGGACCTCAACCAGAAGCGCCGCCTGCTGACCATTATCAATGATGATGTGCTGCGTCTGGACCGCCTGATTACCGATATTTCTGACGCAAGCCGACTGGATGCGGAAATGTCCCGTGCGCAGACGGAAGCGATTTCAATCGTGCCGCTGCTCTCCGTGCTGGCGGAAATCCATCAGGCCACCCGCAAGGAGGGCGAGCCGATTATCCTCACGCATAGTGAGGGTGACTCTCCGGACCATCCGCTCCGCGTTCTGGCTGTGGAAGATCGTCTGGTGCAGGTACTGCGCAACCTGATTGGTAACGCCATTTCCTTCTCCCCTCCCAATGGCCGTATCCTGCTGGAAGCTGTACCGGCGGGGAATATGGTGGCGCTCTCCGTGTCCGATGAAGGGCCGGGGATTCCTCAGGCCAAGCTCGATTCCATTTTTGACCGTTTTTATTCAGAGCGCCCCAAGGAAGAGCATTTTGGCCAGCATTCCGGTCTGGGCCTGTCGATCAGCCGCCAGATTGTGGATGCGCTGCACGGAACCATTTCCGTGGAAAACCGGCATGATGCGGAAGGCCATGTGGCCGGGGCACGCTTTACAGTCCGCCTGCCGCGCGTGATGGCCTGACAGAGCGCCTGACTGCCAGAAGAGTCGGCGACGCGACACAATTGAGGAACGGGCGGGCGGCGTCAGGTCTGATCCGGCTCGACGCCCAGTTCAAACTCGATTTTGACGTGTGGGTTGGAAAATTTTCTGACCCACATCAGCGTTACAGACGGCGAGATGGACGAAAAAACATGCCGCAACGTGGGGAAGCAGGACGGAAAATCCCGCGTGTCGGACACAAGATACGTCACCCGCGTGACGTCCTGCATGGAATAGCCATAATCAGCCAGCAAGGTAGCACCTGCTTCCAGAGCGGTGCGGCACTGCTCTGCAATCGTCTCGCCTTCCGGCCGGGGTGCACATAAGCCGGAAATTCTGATCCCGCCAGCGGTGCGGTCTACCTTGGCGTGCTGTCCAGACCGGTGGCCTGCACTGTTTTGAACGATATTGCCCATGACCGCAAAGCATAGTGCCGTGCCCGCATGGACGGCAAATTTCTCTTTCGTAACAAACAAATAGCATCTGGTCTGCTATAGTCCATCGCTTTTGCGCCATGCTACCTGCGGGCATCCCTGTATGGTTGTATGTTGCGAAATGATGGCTGAGCAGAGCATAATGCATCTGCAAAAGTCAGGGAAAAGCTTTATATCTGGCCCCTGACGAGTCCAGAAGCGTCACGACACTGAAGGGGAAACAGCTGTAATGCGCACGGTGGATGATACCCTTGTCCCACGCCGCATCCTGCTGGTCTCTGGCCTGTCCGGTGCCGGGAAGTCTTCCATTCTGCGGATTCTGGAAGATCTGGACCACGAAGTTATTGATAATCCCCCGCTTGGCATGCTCGACGATATTGTGGCCAGAGCAGAGCGCCCGGTTGCCATCGGGGTCGATTCCCGCACCCGTGGGTTTGATGCCTCCGCCGTGCTGGAAGCCATTGCCCGCCTGCGCATGAACCCTCACCTGCGGGTGGAGCTGATTTACGCCACAGCGGAAGAAAGTGTTCTGCTACGCCGCTACACGGCGACCCGCCGCCGCCACCCGCTGGCGCTGCACGGCAGCATTAAAGAAGGCATTGAGGAAGAAACCGCCCTGACCGCCCCGCTCCGTGCGGCAGCGGATCTGGTGATTGATACCTCCGACATGCCGCCGCCGGAGCTGCGCCAGTTTGTGGAAAGCCGCTTCAGCCCGTGGGAAGGCGCAGCGGGAGAAGGGCTGACTGTGGCCCTCATGTCCTTCGCCTACCCCGCCGGTCTGCCGCGTGAGGCCGATATTGTTCTGGATGCGCGCTTCCTGAGAAATCCGCATTATGACCCGGCTCTGGCACCCAAAACCGGGCTGGATGCGGATGTTGCGGCCTATGTTGCGGAAGACCGGGATTATCTGCCGTTTCTGAACCAGATTCACAGCCTGCTTCAGCTCGTCCTGCCGCGTTTTGTGCAGGAAGGCAAAAAATATGCTACCATTGCCATTGGGTGCTCAGGGGGCCGCCACCGGTCTGTCACCCTGGTGGAAGCTCTGGCCAGACGCCTGTCCGCGCCGGACGGCATGGGCAGCTTTGAAGGATCGGGCCAGTGGCCCATCATGATCATGCACCGGGAACTTGCCCGGCTTGGTCTGGGGTCCTGGCAGTGGGCACGCAGGCCCGCTGAACCTGCTTCAACAGAACCGGTCAATCCGGTTTCCTGACCTGCCCCGGCGCATCCCGCGCCAGCCTTCGGGGCCGCGTCCCGCATCTGCCGGGCACGTTTAACAGAACCCATCCACGCGTCATGCGTCTTTTCTGTCAGGAAACGCGCACGGCATTTTCACGCGACCACCCCTCTGCGGGCTGGCGGCGTTCATCATGTTGCCAAGGATAATTTTTTTCTTTTCATGTCTATTTCAGAAACAGCCCTGACACATGATCCTTTTGCCAGAACACTCCAGAACCATCTGACCCCAACGGTCACTTTTTTCCGGAACTGGCTGAGCTGGCTGCCTGCGCCGCTTGTGTCCCTGCTGGTGCTGTTTCTTGTCGGGCTGGTGGCGGCCATCCTGAGCAGACTGGTGACGGACCGCATCCTGATGCGCATCCCCGGTGCGCGGCGCGGTGCGTTTGTACGGTCTCTTACCAGGTCTCTCCGCCGCCCCGTCCGGCTGACAGTGGTCATTATGGCAATGGGGCTGGCCCTCCCCGCCTGCGGCCTGCACGGGGACCTGCTGGACAGTGTGACCCACCTGCTGCTGATGACGTTTGTCGCCGTGATGGGATACGGCACCGTTGTGACGGTGCGCCTGATTTCAGATGCTTATTTATCCCGCTTTTCAGAAACGGATCAGGATGATGATATTCTGGCCCGCAAACACGCCACACAGGTCCGCCTGTTGCGGCGCGCGGCTGAAATTCTGATCGGCACGCTGACAGTCAGCGCGGAACTCATGACGTTTGAGCCGGTGCGGGAGTATGGGCTGAGTCTGTTTGCGTCAGCCGGCGCGGCCTCACTGATTGTCGGTCTGGCCGCCCGCCCCATTCTGGCCAACCTGTTTGCCGGTGTGCAGATTGCCATGACGCAGCCGATCCGCATGGGGGATCTGATTGCGTTTCAGGGTGACTGGACATGGGTGGAGGAAATTACGTCCACCTACGTCGTGCTGCGCTCATGGGACTGGCGGCGGCGTATTGTGCCCATTGCCTATTTTCTGGACACACCGTTTGAAAACTGGACCTACAATTCGGCGGAGCTGATTGGCGCGGTTTATCTGTATGTGGATTACCGCGCCCCCATGGACCGCCTGCGCAGCAAACTGGAAGACATTGTGCGCGCCTGCCCGCAATGGACGGGCAAAGATTTCAGCGCACAGGTCGCGGACTGTAACGACCAGACGATGATGATCCGTGTGACCGCAAGCGCCCGCACCGCCATCCGGAGCTGGGACCTGCGTTGTGAAATCCGGGAAAAAATCATCCAGTGGATGTGTGAGGAATGTCCGGAGGCCCTACCCCGCAACCGGTTTGCACTGGCTCCGGTGGGCAATGGGGAGCAGCAACCCGCCATTCCGTTCACGTCCGCCGCCAGCGCGCCCGGCAGCCTGCCTTATGGTCCGTTTAACGCGCCTCCGGCATGGGCGTCCGCTGCCGCACCGGCGGAACGAGCCATGCCGGACATGCCCCCTCCGCCGCCTTCCGCGTTCAGGCCGTTATAAACGAGCAGCTCTCAGCCCTGATAAATCTGGTCGAACACGCCACCTTCACTAAAGTGCTTTTTCTGGACGGCAGCCCAGCCGCCCAGACTGGCGATATCGAACGTGTCCACCTTTGGAAACTGCGCCGCACTGGCCGCAGCCACCACCGGGTCAACCGGCCGGAAGTAATGTTTCGCGCCGATCTTCTGCCCCTCGGTTGAGAACAGGAAGTCCACATAGGCCTGTGCCTGTGCCTGCGTGCCATGTTTGGCAACATTGCTGTCCACCACGGCCACGGGCGGTTCCGCCAGAATGGTAAGCTTCGGCACAACAAGATCAAACCGGTCCGGCCCGATGTCTTTTGCCGCCAGCAGGGCTTCATCCTCCCACGCCAGCAGCACGTCCCCCAGACCCCGCTGCACAAAGCTGTTTGTTGCCCCACGCGCACCGGTATCCAGAACCGGCACATGGCTGAACAGGGCTTTCAGATAAGCCCGCGCCGTATCCTCAGAGCCACCGGGCTGCCGCAGCGCCCAGCCCCAGGCGGCCAGATAGTTCCACCGCGCCCCACCAGACGTCTTGGGGTTGGGGGTGACGACTTTGACATCATCACGCACCAGATCACTCCAGTCCTGTATCTTTTTAGGGTTCCCCTTCCGCACGAGGAAAACAATCGTGCTGGTATAGGGTGTGGAATTATGTGGCAGACGTTTCTGCCAGTCCGCCGCCAGCAGGCCGTGCTGCGCGAGAATATCCACGTCATACGCAAGCCCCAGACTCACGATATCCGCCGGAGCGCCTTCCAGCACGGATCGCGCCTGTGCGCCTGACCCCCCGTTGGACGTTCTGACAAACACAGACTCGCCCGGATGGGCTTTGGCCCAGACCGCGGCGAACGCGCGGTTAATTTCCGCATAGAGTTCCCGCGTCGGGTCATAGGACACATTGAGCAACTGGGCCGTGGCGGCGGAAGAGGCTGAACCAAGCAGGCCTCCACCCGCTACAAGCCCACCGGCCAGAGAGGCGGCCCCCAGAAAGGTGCGCCGGGACAGAAGGGGGGATTTATAGGTCATGCCAACTCTCCATTATGCCTGATACCGTGCCCTTACCTCAGCGGAGGTCCGTGGCAGGGTATCCTCATTTCTTTAATTCACGATATCATGCGCGCTAATTTTAAGGACTTCAATATACATTTTATTTCGTTTTTTATTCTTCACGTTTTTGCGTCCGTTATCCATGCACGCTTCCCCCGGAAAACCCGTGTTTCCCTTTATTTTTTAGATGGGTGACCTGTTCAGCTCTGCCGCTCTCAGGCCCGGAAATTTAATACGATATTTTATCGTTCCCTATATTGCGATTTTTATCGTGTTATGTTTAATTTACAAAATACGAATTAATTTCGTGCTTAAAAAATTCTCTCACTCCCGGCTTTTCCCGCTTTTTTCTGGACAGTCTCATGGGTCACCTCAGCTCTCGCGCCACGTCCGCCCGCATCCCGGGCCTGAACCGCACCCTCTTACTGGCTTCCGCTCTGGTGTCCTCCGCCCTGCCGCTGTCCTGTGCCAGAGCAGAACAGGAAGTGGCGTCTCCCGCCGCGCCACGCTCGTCCTCTGTTTATCTGCCGACTGACCATGAACATATTCTGGTTAAGCCCGCAGCCACGCAGCCACCGCCCCCGTTGCCGCCTGTGGTTCTATACCCTCATGCAACGCCTGTGGGGCAGCCCGTGCGGACAACCGGCGTGCAGGGCCGTGTATCCGGCCACCAGTATGACTGGGGTGTTTTCAACCGTGGAAACGGGGAAGCCGCAGGTTTTGGTCCGGTTGGAGAATATGGCGTCGCCCCGTGGGCGGAAGACTGGAGCCGCCTGCGTGACAAATCAAAACGGAAAGACCCGTTTGATCTGATCAAATATATCGGCCTGAATGAAAGTGGCTCAATCTGGCTCAGCTTTTCAGGAGAAACCCGCCTGAGAAACTGGTTTGAAACCCGCCCCAATCTGGGCACGCAGCATAATAACGATTCCGGACGTTTTGGCGTGCGCAACCTGTATGGCGCGGATCTGCATCTGGGGTCTCACGTCCGTCTGTTCGGGCAGCTGGTCAATGCGGATGCCGGGGGCTGGAACGGCTACGGCTATGGCAGCACCTACCGCAAACGCCTTGATGCCCAGCAGGCGTTTATCGAGACAAAATGGTCCATGCTCGGGGCTAAAAGCGGCTTCATGTTCGGGCGGCAGCAGTTTCTGGATGCTCCCTCCTACATGCTCTACAACCGGGAAACCCCGAACGTACCGCTCTCATGGAACGGGTTCCGCGCCTATATGGTCTGGCCACGCATCCGCATTGATGGCTGGGATTTTGTACAGACCAATGACAGCCAGAACAAAATGTTCCATGACACGGAAAACTATAATACCCGCCTCTATGGTTTCAACATGACATGGGCGCCGCCTGACGGGCGCTTTATGGGCGACAGATACAACTCCTTTCTGGATGTTTTTTATGTAGGCTACAAACTCTCCGGGTCCTCCGGGGCGATTGCCACCGCCAAAGGCAACCAGAACGGCTCCAACACCCGCAACAATTTTGGCGTGCGCTGGCATGGCATTGCTGGTCCGTTTGAATTTTCTCTTGGTGGCATCTGGCAGGGCGGTGTTTTCAAATACGCCAAAACCAACCAGTCCCGTAACGTGAATGCGTACGCACTCAACACACTGGTCGGGTACCGTATCCCGCATGACCGCTTCCACACGTTCGCGGGGTTGCAGACAGATGTGTATTCCGGCGGCAATGCCCGCAAAACATCCGGGGCTATTGGCACCTATATCTCGCCTTTCAACCCCCAGACCAACTATCTGGACACCACGACGTATATGACGGGGTCAAACCTGATCAGTGTCGCACCGCTGGTGCGGGCGACGTTCTTCAAATCCCTCAGCTTTCAGGTCAAATACCCGCTGTTCTGGCGCTACAGCCCGAATGACCCGGTTTACAAATCTTCCGGCTCCTACAGCTTTCCCTACCAGTTTAAAGGCAAATTTGTGGGAATGGCCCCGCAGGCCTCGCTCGCATGGCAGATCAACCGGCATCTGTCCTGGACGCAATATGTCTCCCGCTTCATGACGTCCAGCGCCCTTAACCGGGCTGGGGGGTCAAGCGGCACCTATTATCAGTCCAACTTCGTTTTTCGTTTTTAAGCTGCGTCAGGCGTGGCCGGCGCGCCCGGTCAGCCTGATGGGGTCAATATTGATTGAGGCCAGAGCCTGCCGCCATTTGGCCGCATGATCATGCCCGAACACAATCTCACGGCTGGCAGGGGCCAGCAGCCAGGCATCATGCTGGAAAATTTCTTCTTCCAGTTGCCCGGCCTCCCAGCTTGCATGGCCCATGGCCAGCAGGGCATCCTGCGGGCCACCACCTTCGGCAATCTCCTTCAGCACATCCATACTGGCTGTGAGCGTGGCCGATCCTGTGACCGGCATACTGCCCTCGCCCCGCCAGTCGGAAGAATGCAGCACAAAGCCGCGCCCCTCCTCCAGCGGCCCGCCCGCACACAGGCCCAGCCGCCGCAAAGGGGGAGACGGCGGAATTTCCAGTTGCTCGAGCAGGTCTTCAAACCCCGGTTTGGGTAGACGGCGGTTGATAACCAGCCCCATCGCCCCCTCACCCGAGGCATGCGCGCAAAGATATATGACACTTCTGTCAAAAGGCGTTACGCTGAGGGCTGGCGTTGCCACCAGAAGCAGGCCGGTTAACGTCCCGCCGGGGCGGACAGAGCGTTCAAGTAGGGAAACATGCGGAAAAGCCATAGGCTCGATATGTGGTCCCCGCGTTTTTTTAGCAACCTCTGCCTTCACACCTGCCATACGGCAGGAAAGAGAATGAAGAAGCAAAACGATGAATAAACTCGCCAAATTCCTGCGCGCTCTGGACAGCTACCACGTCACCGACGGGGACAAGTTCGACCTCAGCAAATGCAACCCGGATGATGATGGTGATCTGGGCCTGACCAAGGAAGATGGTGCAAAACTGCTGAAAGACGTGAAGGAGCAGTTACAGGATCTGCAGGACCTGCTTTACGCCAACCAGACCAGTTCCGTGCTCATTATCCTGCAGGGGATGGACGCCGCTGGTAAGGATGGCACCATCAAACACGTCATGTCCGGGGTCAATCCGCAGGGCGTTTCCGTCACCTCCTTCAAACAGCCCGGCCCGGCGGAACTCCAGCACGGGTTTTTATGGCGTATTCATGCCGCCGCCCCGCAGGTCGGGCGCATCGCCATTTTCAACCGCAGCCACTATGAGGATGTGCTTGTCACCCGCGTCCATCCTGAAATTCTGGAACGCGAGCATCTTCCCGGCCCGGTCAACACGCCGGAATTCTGGAAAGGCCGTTACAGCGATATCCGCCATCTGGAACATTATCTGAACCGGCAGGGGACGATTGTGCTGAAATTCTTCCTGCATATTTCCAGAGAAGAACAGCGCGAGCGCCTGCTGGAGCGGCTGAATGTTCCTGAAAAACGCTGGAAATTCTCCCCAGCAGATATTCATGAACGTGAATACTGGGACGACTATACAAAGGCTTATCAGGACGCCATTGCCGAGACCGCGCGCCCGCATGCCCCGTGGATTGTGGTGCCTGCCAACCATAAATGGTATGCCCGGCTTGTGGTGATTGGGGCGATTATCCGCGCTTTGAAGGCACTGGGCCAGACAGAACCCAGGCCTGCGCCGGAAGTCACCCAGTCCCTTGATGATTATCGCGCCCGCCTGATGGCGGAAAAGAAATAAAAGGTCTGTCCCTGATGATGGCATATTCCCGCCTGCTCCCCGCCGCGCTGCTGCTTGCAGGACTGAGCGGCCTGACACACCCGGCGCAGGCCCGTGGCTGGCACAATGAGGCGGCTGACGTCCCTCAGACAGTGTCCGCTACCTGTGACAATCAGGATTTTCTGTCCAAACAGCTCGCATATGAAAACGGCGGCGCAAAAGCGGATACGCCTGTACATATCTGCGGCAAAGTCATTGCCGTCAGCCCGGACGCCAAACGCACCCGCAGCGGCTGGCATGGGTATTTTTACGTCGCGGTAAGCCCCTCCGTCTCAATCCGCATTGTCTCCGGTCTGGATGAAATGCACGCCCCGGCCTGGCCATGGGTCGCCAAGGGGGATCAGGTTGATGTGGTCGGGCGCTATTATTACGATTCCATCCGGCGTCAGGGAGTGGACTGGACCCACCACGGCACCGGCCGCTCCTGGCATGTGCCGGGCTACGTGACGGTGAATGGCACAAAGTACGATTAACTCTTTTAAAAAAGCCCTGCCCGCATCAGGCGGTCTTTCTCACAAAAGCGCGCAGGCACTTCCATGCCTGCAAACTTTTAAACCCAAAAACAAACGGCCAGTCTGGATAACCAGACTGGCCGTTCTGCTATGTCCCTGTCGACTAGTCCTGCCCGCTGAGTGACGGATCGGGAGCGAGGAAAACGCCCGTTAGTCGGCGGCTTCCTCTTCGCGTTCATTACCGCGCTCGTCTTCTTTTGCGCTGCCGGGCACTTTGCTTGGCAGGATATCGAACACAAGGGCGTCGTTCTTCAGACCGATTTTTACAGCGCCGCCTTTGGTCAGTTTGCCAAACAACAGTTCTTCCGCCAGCGGTTTTTTGATGAACTCCTGAATGACACGCCCCAGCGGACGCGCACCATACAGCCGGTCATACCCACGCTCTGCCAGCCATTCCTTAGCAGCGGAAGACAGTTCGATCGTCACGTTGCGGTCCGCAAGCTGCGCTTCAAGCTGAAGCACAAACTTCTCAACCACGCAGCCCACTGTTTCCGGCGTGAGGTTGGCAAACGGGATAATGGCGTCCAGACGGTTGCGGAACTCCGGTGTAAACAGGCGTTTGATCGCCTCTTCATCTTCCCCGATCCGTGCATCCCGGCCAAAACCAATGGCTTCCTTGCTGAGGTCAGCCGCCCCGGCATTGGTCGTCATGATCAGGATGACATTCCGGAAATCAACCGTCTTGCCGTTGTGGTCCGTCAGCCGCCCGTGGTCCATCACCTGCAACAGCACGTTGTAGAGGTCCGGATGCGCCTTCTCGATTTCGTCCAGCAGCAGAACCGCGTGCGGATGCTGGTCAATCGCGTCCGTCAGCAGACCGCCCTGATCAAACCCGACATAGCCCGGAGGTGCTCCCAGCAGGCGGGAGATAGAGTGCCGCTCCATATATTCGGACATATCAAAGCGGATCAACTCAATCCCCAGCGTGGTAGACAACTGGCGCGCCACCTCGGTTTTCCCCACACCTGTCGGCCCGGAAAAGAGATAGTTCCCAATCGGCTTTTCAGGGTCACGCAGGCCAGCGCGGGAAAGTTTAATGGCGGCGGAAAGCGTATCAATCGCCTGATCCTGCCCGAACACCATCCCCTTGAGGTCACGCTCCAGAGACCGCAGCACTTCCTTATCATCCGCCGAGATGCTTTTGGGCGGAATACGGGCGATGCGGGCGATGATATCTTCCACATCCTTCAGGTTGACGGTTTTACGCCGCCGCCCTTCCGGCTGAAGCATCCGGGACGCCCCCACCTCATCAATCACGTCAATCGCCTTATCGGGCAGCTTGCGGTCATGAATATATTTGGCGGACAGTTCCACGGCCCCACGGATCGCATCATCCGTGTAGCGCACCTTATGGTGTTTTTCGTAGCTGCTCTTCAGCCCGCGCAGGATTTTGACGGCATCATCCACACTCGGTTCCGGCACATCAATCTTCTGGAACCGGCGCACCAGAGCACGGTCCTTTTCAAAATGCTGGCGGAATTCCTTGTAAGTTGTGGAGCCAATGCAGCGCAGCGTGCCCGCGGCCAGAGCAGGCTTGAGCAGGTTAGAGGCATCCATCGCGCCGCCGGATGTCGCACCAGCCCCGATCACGGTATGGATTTCATCAATAAACAGGATGCCGTGCGGGTCCTGATCCAGCTCTGTCACCACAGCTTTCAGGCGTTCTTCAAAATCCCCGCGGTAGCGCGTGCCAGCCAGCAACGCGCCCATATCCAGAGAATAGATGGTGGACTGCAACAGCACTTCCGGCACGTTGCCTTCCACAATGCGGCGGGCCAGACCTTCGGCAATGGCGGTCTTCCCCACCCCCGGATCCCCCACGTAAAGCGGGTTATTCTTGGTGCGGCGGCACAGAATCTGGATCGTGCGCTCAATTTCCTCATCCCGCCCGATCAGCGGATCAACTTTACCGGCTTCCGCCTTGGTATTCAGGTTGACGCAATAGGTGGAGAGCGCGTCCTGATTTTTCTGGGTGCGGCTTTCCCCACGCTCCGCGTCCTCGCCTTTTTCAGGCCCCGGCGTGCTGTTACTGCCTGTGACAGGGCGGCGTGTTGAACGGTCCGGCGCTTTTGCAATGCCGTGAGACAGGAAATTGACGGCATCAAGCCGCGTCATGTCCTGCAATTGCAGGAAGTAGACGGCATGGCTTTCGCGCTCGGCAAACAGCGCGACAAGCACATTCGCCCCTGTCACTTCATCCCGCCCGGTGGACTGGACATGAATAGCCGCACGCTGAATGACGCGCTGGAACGCGGCTGTGGGTTTGGGTTCGGTCGGGCGGTCCGAGGCCAGCCCGGCCAGATCCTTATCAAGAAAACCTGTGAGATCGGTACGCAGGCGTTCAAGATCAACACCACACGCCCGGAACACCGTTACGGCGTCCGCATCATCAACCAGGGCAAGCAGCAGATGCTCCAGCGTGGCATATTCATGATGCCGCTCCCCGGCCAGAATAAGCGCCCGATGTAGCGTCTGCTCAAGATTGCGTGACAACATGACGAGACGCTCCTTTCCCCCGATGCCCAGAGTGCGGTGACTATGACCGCCACCGCGTCTGGTACCTTCACATCATATTTGGCTGCTTTGCGAGGAATTGCGAGTCACAACTGCACAAAAAATGGCATGTGTGCTTTTTCTGCTGCTCCGCACTCAGTCCTTTTCAAGCGTGCATTGGAGGGGGTGCTGGTTCTGCCGGGCCAGATCCATCACCTGCGTGACTTTTGTCTCGGCCACTTCATAGGTAAAAACGCCGCATACCCCCACGCCGCGTTTGTGCACGTTGAGCATGATGCTGGTGGCTTCATCCCGAGTCTTCTGAAAAAACCGCTCCAGCACATGCACGACGAATTCCATCGGCGTGTAATCATCATTCAGCATCAGAACTTTATACATGGCCGGTTTGCGGGTTTTGGGGCGCGCACGCACCACCACGCCCACATCATTCAGATCATCGCCCGAATCGGCCCCTCCTGCATCACGCCGGGAGGGCCCGTTACCCGCATGCAGGACTGAAAAATGACGCGATACCATCGGGCTAGAACTCCGGCTCCGGTTTCTGACAGAAAAAATCATGCCACATCATATTGGTATTCCCCTGAGGGATGGAAGAGGCTTAGGGGCTGACAATCGTTCCAAAATCAAGACAATACCGGGGCAAATGCCTTATTTATGCCACATGCCAGACTAACATTTCACCAGAATACCCCCGCGCCAGAGTCCGGACTGTCCAGATTTCTTATAGACGCGGTCTTATTATCTGAAGTACCACACTTAAATATCCTAAAGAAGAACCAGGTAGGATCGCGCAGTGTCAGACAGTTACGCAGCAGGAGACGGGACAGGCCGCCGCAAACAGGCTGGAATTTCACACAAACGCCGCTCCGGGCTGCGCAAATGGGCTGGCCTGCTTGCTGGCGTGGCACTGGGCAGCTTTGCAACGCAGCGCGCAGCGCACGCACAGTATGCCGGGCAGCTCAGCTCCATTGTGATGGACGCCAGAACAGGCGCTGTTCTCTCTCAGGACGATCCGGACCTGCGCCGCTACCCGGCCAGCCTGACAAAACTGATGACGCTGTATATGGCGTTCTCCGCCCTGCGCGCTGGTACCATTACGCTTGATCAGACAATCCCTGTCTCCATTCATGCGTCTACTATGGAACCCTCCAAACTCGGTCTGGTTCCCGGCTCCCGCCTTACGGTAGAGCAGGCCATGCTGGCTCTGGTGACAAAGTCCGCCAATGATGCCGCCTGCGCTCTGGGTGAGTTTCTGGGTGGCGGCAGTGAGCCGCAGTTTGCTGCCATGATGACGCAGCAGGCCCGCGCACTGGGCATGAGCAACACCACCTTCCGTAACGCCTCCGGCCTGCCGGACCCGGACCAGCTCACCACCGCACGGGATCTGGCCGTGCTGGCCCGCCATATCGTGACAGACTTCCCCGAGGATTATCACTATTTCTCGGTGGCTGCGTTCCGCTTCCACGGGCGCATGATCCCCAACCACAACCCCATGCTGAAGGCCTATGTCGGCGCTGATGGCATGAAGACGGGCTACACGCAGGAAGCGGGCCGCAACCTCGTCACCTCCGCCATCCGCAATAATGTGCGGCTGGTTGGTGTGGTACTGGGCGCTTCCTCCAATGTGCAGCGCACGCTGGCCATGGCCGACCAGCTTGACCGCGGGTTTGATGCGGAAGGCGTGGCCCCGGTTGCGCGTCCGCTGGTGCTGGCCCGCAACACCGTCTCCCCCCGCCATACGCGCGGTGGCCGCGTGATCATGCTGGCAGCAGCCTCCTCCCGCCATGCGCCGATGGAAGTGGCGGAAGCTCCGGCAGGCCGCCGCACCACGCTGCGCCACGGCCACCGCTATGTGCTGGCCTCCCCGGTTTCCGGCGGGCACCATATCCGCCTGATCGGCGCAAAGGTTCGTCCCGCCACGGCCACAACACATCGGGCGCGTGCTGGCCATACCTCACGTAATCATACCTGATTTTTCTCTAAATAACCCGCTTCCTTCCCGGAAGCGGGTTGCCTTTACTGCGCCCTGACTCCATTTTGCACCTCTCTTTAAAACGAGAGCTGTATCAATAAGGGAGTCTCAGCATGGCGGGCAGGAACGGCATTGTTCTGCATAACGAACAGGATTTTGTGGGCCTGCGCGCCGCGGGACGCCTTGCGGCCGCCACACTGGATATGATCACCCCCTACGTCAAACCCGGCGTCACCACAGGGGAGCTTGACCGCATTATTCATGAGTACACGCTGGAACACGGCGCCATTCCGGCCCCGCTGAACTATCGTGGCTTCCCCAAATCCTGCTGTATTTCCATCAACCATGTGGTCTGCCACGGTATTCCGGGGGAAAAAACCCTTCAGGAAGGGGATATCGTCAATATTGACGTCACCTCCATTGTGGATGGCTGGTATGGTGACAACAGCCGGATGTACACCGTTGGCAAAGTGCCCATCAAAGCCGCAAAACTGGTACAGACAACCTATGACTGCCTGATGCGCGCCATTGATGTTGTGCGTCCGGGTGCTACTCTTGGCGATATCGGTCATGCCATTCAGACACTGGCTGAAAAACATCGCTATTCCATTGTGGAAGATTTCTGCGGGCACGGGATCGGTCGTACCTTCCATGCAGAACCGACCGTTCTGCACTTTGGCAAACCCGGCGAGGGCATGAAGCTGAAAGCCGGGATGGTGTTTACCATTGAACCGATGCTCAATCTCGGCAAAGCTGACGTGAAAATTCTGGATGATGGCTGGACGGCCGTCACACGGGACCGGTCTTTGTCCGCACAGTTCGAGCATATGCTGGGCGTGACGGAAACCGGGTGTGAGATCTTCACCCTCTCCCCCGCTGGCTACACCTGCCCGCCTTACCCGACTGAAAGCTGAGCCCTATGCCTGTTCTGCCTGACCGCACCCTCTCTGCCCTGCGTTCCGCCGCACTGGTTTTGCTGGCCTGTGGCGCAGGCAGTCTGCCCACTCTGTCCTTTGCCGCCGCCCCGCAGGCCGCCGATGCGCCAGACCCGCTGGCCTACGGCACCAGCCAGCCGGAAGGCCTGCCGCCCCTCGCCCCCACGCCGGGGCAGCACGGGATGGCCGTTTCCGCGCAGAAGCTGGCGTCTCAGGTCGGGGCGCGTATTCTGGCACAGGGCGGCAACGCAGCGGATGCGGCCGTTGCCATGGGCTATGCTCTGGCTGTTGTTTATCCTGCTGCCGGGAATATTGGTGGCGGCGGCTTCATGCTGCTGCGCGCACCGGGCAAACAGGCGATCTTTATCGATTTCCGGGAAAAAGCTCCCGCAGCCGCCCGCGCCGATATGTATCTGGACGCCAAAGGCAATGTTATCCCGGATCTGTCCGTCACCGGCTGGAAGGCCGTTGCTGTGCCGGGCACCGTGGCGGGGCTGGACAGTGTTCACCAGAAATGGGGGCATCTCTCCCGCAAGGCCGTCATGGCTCCGGCCATTGCTCTGGCACGCGACGGCTTTGTGCTGGAGGAGGGAGACGTCGCCCTCCTGAACACCTCAACCGCAGCGTTCCGGGCCGATCCGTTCGCCCGCTCCATTTTCCTGCGGCCTGATGGCAGCCCCCTTCAGGTTGGGGACCGTCTGGTGCAGAAGGACCTTGCCCGGTCTCTGGAGCAGATTGAGCAGCATGGGCCGGATGCCTTTTATAAAGGCCCGATCATGCAGGCGATTGTTGCGGAGTCCCGCAAGAATGGCGGCCTGCTCCAGCCAGCAGACTTTGCCAGCTATGCCCCGCGTGAACTTGCGCCCCTCAGTTGCGCCTATCGGGGCTTTCAGGTTGAAACCGCGCCGCCTCCCAGCGGCGGCGGCATCGCGCTGTGCGAAATTCTGGACATTCTCTCTGGCTATGACATGCACGCACTGGGCCTGCACACCGCTCCGGCCCTGCATTATGAGCTGGAAGCCATGCGCCATGCCTATTCCGACCGGCGTGACCTCGGGGACCCGGCTTTTGTAAAAAACCCGGTGGCCCATCTGCTGGACCCGGCTTATGCCGCCGCCGTGCGCGCGCATATTCCAACGGATACAACGGTGCCCTCCAGCACGTTGCAGCCGGGGGACAGCACACCAGAAAAGCATGAAACGACCCAGTTCTCCGTAATTGATAAAGATGGATTTGCCATCTCCACCACCTACACGCTGAACGGCTGGTTTGGCGCAAAGGTGATTGGCGGCAATACCGGCATCTTCATGAATGATGAAATGGACGATTTCTCGGCCAAACCCGGCTCCGCCAACATGTTTGGCATTGTCGGCAGTGCGGCCAACGCCATTGCACCGGGCAAGACGCCGCTTTCCTCCATGTCTCCCACCATTCTCTCGCGCGATGGCAAACCGGTGATGGTTATTGGCAGCCCCGGCGGCTCCCGTATTCCCACCATCGTTCTGTCCGTGGTTCTGGGCGTGGTGGATTACGGGCTGGATATCCAGCAGGCCATTGACCTGCCGCGCCTGCACCAGCAGTGGCTGCCGGAAGCGGTGGAAGTGGAGAGCGGCGCGGTCTCTCCGGACGTGCAAAAAACACTGGAGCATGAAGGCTATCAGTTTTCACCCCACGCGCCGTGGGGCATGCCGGAAGGGATTCTGGTTGGCGGTCCGCGTCTGGGTGAAAAAGGGAGCGCCCGTTATTATGGCGGGTATGACCGCAGGCACCCCGGCGGTGGCGCAGTCGGGGAATAATCCCTTACCACCCCGCAAAGCGGCGCTCCTCCCCGGAGCGTCGCTTTTTTTATGTCTGTGAACTTGTATGTCTGTGAGCAGATACGGGTGCCCCTCTCATCACCCCACCAGACTGGTGTCTCCCGCACGGTCGCGACTGCCCGATGGACCCGTCGCCTTCTCCGAACGCCTTATAAACGCAGTAAATGATGCAGCCGCCCCTCCGGGTCCCTCACCTGCAACGCGCCATCCACATAGTCCGGGCCAAGCGGCACCTTGCCGTAGCCGCCGGGAATATCCAGCACATAGGTTGGCCATGCGAGTCCCGTAACGCGCCCGCGCAGGCCCGCCAGAAGCCGCTGCCCTTCTTCCACCGGCACATGGAAGCGCGCGGTGCCGGGGGCCGGGTCAAGCTGATGCAGGTAATAAGGCCGCATCCGCACTTCCACCATGCTGCGAAACAGGTCTTCCAGCGCCTGCTCACTATCATTCACGCCACGCAGCAACACGGACTGGCCCAGCAGCGGCACGCCACGCCGCACAAGGCGCTTCAGGCAGGCGCGTGCTGCCTCAGACATTTCCCGCGCATGATTGATATGGACGGCCATCCACAACGCCTTGTCCGTCTCCAGCACATCCAGCAACGCATCCGTCACACGCTCCGGGGCGGCAACCGGCACCCGCGTATGCAGACGAATGGTGGTGACATGCGGCATAGCGGACAGCGCCGCAATGATCTGCCCGAGCCTGCGCGGGGAAAGCATCAGCGGGTCTCCCCCGGTCAGAATCACTTCCCGGATTGCGGGATGCGCCCGCAGCCAGTCCAGCGCCACCTCCAGCGCGGCATCATCCAGCACACCGCCATCCGGCCCCACATGCTCTCGCCGGAAACAGAAGCGGCAATAAAGCGGGCAGACCAGCAGGGGCTTGAGCAAAGCGCGGTCCGCGTAACGATGCACAATGCCCGGCACCGGGGAGAGCGCATCATCCCCAATCGGGTCGGACCGTTCTTCCGGCGTGACCAGCAGTTCCTCTGGCGAGGGGATAACCTGTATGCCAATCGGGTCATCCGGCTGTTCAATCAGGTCCAGAAATGCCGGGGGAATGGCGGTGGCATAGTCCTGCGCCACGGCGGCCAGCGCCTCTCTCTGCTCAGGCGGGACCAGCCCTGCGGCAATCAGATCCTCAGGAGTGCGCAGCAGCCTGCGCGCGGACGAAGGGGGGTTGACCGGATGAGACATGTCACGGCTCTACTCTCACCATGTCCAGTCCTGCAATCCCACAGACTGATTCCCAGTCTCGTTCCACGCACCCTGACCCGGCCCATATCCGGGACCGGCTGCCCTTTTTGCGCCGCCGTGGCCTGATGATGCGGGGCATCCGCGCGTTTCTGGAAGCCCGCGATCATCTGGAAGTAGAAACCCCTTACGCCGTGCCCATACCGGGGGAAGAAGTGCATCTGCACCCCTTCCGCACCGTGCGGGAAACACCACAGGGGGAACAGGAAACTCTTTTCCTGCACACCAGTCCGGAATTCGCCATGAAGCGAATTGTCGCCGCGACGGGCCTGCCCGTGTTCCAGTTTGCGCGGGTCTGGCGCAATGGTGAGCAAAGTGCCCTGCACGCCCCGGAATTTACCATGCTGGAATGGTATCACCCCGGCATAGGACTGGACGGGCTGATGGATGAGACAGAGGCTCTGGTGCGCGCCGTCCTGCCGCCCTGCCTCGAACACACCGGCCCCACGCTGGACCAGACGCTGGACATTCAGTCCCCTTTTGAACGCCTGACCATGCAGGACGCCTTCCGCCTGCATGCCGGGGTCGATCTGCTGCCCACGGAAGGCGATGCCACAGCACTGGCGCAGGCCGCAGGCTGCACCCTCCGGAACGGAGAAAACTGGGAAGACCTGTTTTTCCGGCTGCTGCTGGAACGGGTGGAACCCGCCATTGGCCGCGCACGCCCGACCTTTCTGACCCACTGGCCTGCCAGTCAGGCCGCCCTTGCCCGGCGAGACCCTGCGGACCCGCGCGTAGCGCTGCGGTTTGAACTCTATGCCGCAGGCATGGAGCTGGCAAACGCGTTTGAAGAACTGACGGACGCCGCGGAACAGCGCCGCCGCTTTCTGGCTGACCGCGCGGCCCGCACAGCCCTTTACCCCACCCGGCCGGACTGGCCGATGGATGAAAACCTGCTGGACGCCCTGCCCCATATGCCCCCCTGTTCTGGTATTGCACTGGGGTTTGACAGGCTGGTTATGCTAGGCTGTGGCGCGCGCCGCATACAGGATGTCTTGTGGCTGAGCCGTTAGTCTGCAAGATTTAGCGTATGTCTCTGTTAACCCGCCCCCGTTAGGCCGCACGCAGCATAACGGGGCAGCATGTTTCACCCTGTCTGGATCTCGTCATGACGCATAGAAAATTTCTTCTTCTGGTGAGCATGCTCTCTCTGGCTGCCTGCCAGGTGCCGACAGCCAAAGAACGCCGCCAGCTCGATTCCATGATTGGCAAGCAGGCGGTGGACGTGGTGCGGACCTACGGCGTGCCCACCCGCCAGTTTGTATCCGGCAACCATACGTTCATGTCCTACATCAACCAGCAGACTGATTACTCCATGCCCATGAGCGGCTGGGGTGGTGGCTGGGGCGGAACCGCCTATACCTACACCTGCCAGACCAATTTTGAGCTGGTGAACGGAGTTGTCTCCGCCTGGACAATGCGGGGAGACGGCTGCTGACCATGCCCGGCGCAGTCTGCATTGCGACTCCACTCTGATTTTTACGGCATGATTTTTTGGGAGACGCCCATGCGGCATCGCTGCGTTCCGGCTCGTACATCGTTAAAACCGGCCCTGCTGGCCCCTGCCTTTCTCGCTCTGACAGCTCTGGCCGGGTGCCAGAGCGGCGCACGGCAGGATACGTATGTGACGCATAACTCCACGTGCTCCTACATGCTCCCCACCGTCTCGGGGGAACGCACCTACGCGCCGGGCAAAAAAGCGGCTGAAAACCAGAAAGGTATTCCGGACAGCGCCATTGCCTACGCGGACCCGGAAAGCCCGGCCTTTTGTGACCGCCCGCTATCTGACACGCTGCCCTCCGCCATTGAGATGGCAAACTATGTCCACGGTCTGAACAGCACCGGCCTGTTCAGCACCCTACAGCAGAGCGGGCCGTTTACCGTGTTCGGCATCCCCAATGCCGTGCTGGAAAACTACCAGACGCCAACCGGCAGCAAACTGAATGCGCCGGAAAACGCTGCCCTTCTGCGGGAAATTCTGGCCTATTCCATTGTAAAAGGGGAATGGTCGGTCGAGCAGTTGCGGGCCGCAGCCCTCGCCTCCCCCACCCATTCCGTCGGGCTGCCGACTCTGAATGGCCGTATCCTGTCCGCCTGGATTGACCAGCCGACCGGCCAGATCATTCTGGGGAACGGCGCAGGCGTGACAAGCCGCCTGTGGGTGACGGGTGTGCCGCAATCCAACGGCCGCCTGTATTTCACCCAGTCCCTGCTGCTGCCCCCGGTGAGTGACCCGGCTCTGACAGTCGCAAAACAGGCGACGCAGGCGGCACGGGCCGATACCCCCAAAGGCCTTCCCGCCCCGGTTGCCGTGCAGCCGGTTGTGCCCCAGCCCAAACCGGGCCACCGCATAACCGGTGCAGCCAGCAGCCTTGCAACGCCGCCTGTGCTGCAAAACAGCGCGTCCCGCTAAGCACAAAAAAAGCCTGCCAGTTTTTATCTGGCAGGCTTTTTTCATATAGCGGCTCAGAGCCTTACAGCAGAGACTGCGCCTTGCTCAGCACCATATTGCACAGCTTGGTTTTCAGCTGGCCTTTCAGATTGGCGAGGGAAAACATCTGGTTGTCCCCTGTCTGAAGCAGGCCCTGCTGCCCGGCGCTATAGCCGCTGGAAGAAGTCACACCCTGCTGCTGGGTCAGGTTGTTCAGCACAGAATTGGCTGAAGTCGCCGTCGTGCCGGAAAGCACGTTGTTCTGCACGCAATAGCCCAGAATACCGGTCAGGTTGCTTGTGCTGGCGGAGGACAGGCTGGGAAGCATGTTCCCCACCATGCCCGTCATCCCGCTTTTGGCGCTGCTGGTGGCAGCGGACAGAGCGTTCTGCCCGATGCTGCCAAAGCTCTGCGCCTGCGCGGAAGAGGCCGCACCCGTAAGCCCGGCAACAGCAACCAGTGCCAGAAGAGTTTTCTTGTTCATCATGGGAATACCCTTTTTGAAACGTCCTCAGCCTGTATGCGGCCAGACAGGCCGGGCTTCAAGCTGAAGATCAGGGTGCAGACATGGCGCAGACACATGGCTGAACTAAGGCGCAGCCTCAGTGTTCAGCCAGAAAACGTCCACAAAGACGGGTTTTCCCAGAAGACCGGGCCGGGCTGGATAAAATCCGCTCCAACTTCCGCAAAAGGAGCAACCTGCGCCGGGGTTTCAACCTCCACCACGGCAGGCAGTTCCATCACCAGACACCACCAGCGCACAAGGTCGGTCAGGCTTTCCGGGGCCTCGCCTTCCGCCGCAACCACCGGACTGGCCGTGGAAAAGCTGATATAATCCGCACCAGCCTCACCCGCCCGCATCGCAGCATCCCGGCTACCGCCAACGGACACACCCAGTTGCAGATCATCCCCGATCTGCCTGCGCACATCCTTGATGGACGGCCCCGCAAAACCTGAAGACAGATGCACGCCATCACACCCCGTACTGGCCGCAAGTGCGGGTCTGTCCTCCAGCATCAGGGCAATATCCTGCGCCTGCACCACGGACTGAATGGTCTGAATTTTTCTGATAAGGTCAGCATCCGGCGCATCCGCCAGACGCAGCAGAACAGCCACAGGGGTATGATGCTGCATCCCCCGCGCCAGATCTGGTAAAAAAGCCTCGGCGTCCCGCAGAACGGGGGTGGCAAGATAGACATCATACGCCGTCATCCCGGCCCCCTGTCCTGTGGTCACGTCCGCTGTTTCAGCTTTTGAAGATGGTGATGATCTGGTTCAGCAGATCGAGAGCTTCCGCCTTCGGACGCTGGAAGACGTTACGGCCAATGATGGAGCCGAAGCCGCCGCCATCGTGAATGCCCTTAATCGTCGTCAGCAGGTTGTCTGTCCCGGCTTTTTCACCACCGGAGAAGATCACGATGCGGCGGCCGGCAAAGCTGGACTGCACCACGTGCTGGATACGGGCCGGCAGCGTGGAGATATCAATCTTGTTCTGCTCATAAACTGCCTTGTTGGCGGGCAGAGCGACCAGATCCGTCGGCGGCTTTACCTTGATGATGTGCGCGCCACACAGAGCGGCCATATGGGCTGCATAAGCACAGACGTCCACAGCGGTTTCAGCCGGTTTGTCCAGCATCGGGCCACGCGGGTAGCTCCACAGGATCACGGCCAGACCAGCCGCCTTGGCTTCTGCTGCCAGTTCACGGAATTCTTCCATCTGGTCGAAGCAGTATTCAGAACCCGGATAGATGGTAAACCCGATACCCGCACAGCCCAGACGCAGGGCGTCCGCCACGGTGCCGGTCACGGCCTGATCTTTTTCCGTCGCAAGGCTGTTGGAGCTGTTGCATTTCAGGATCAGCGGAATTTCAGACGCATATTTGGCCGCGCCACATTCTAGCATGCCCAGCGGAGCCGCATAGCCGCTCAGCCCGGCTTCAATCGCCAGTTCAAAATGATAGTGCGGGTCATAAGCGGCCGGGTTTGCTGCAAAAGAGCGGGCCGGACCGTGCTCAAAACCCTGATCAACCGGCAGGATAACCAGCTTACCTGTGCCACCAAGTTTACCTGCATTCAGGAAACGGGCGAGATTTGTTTTTGTACCGGGATTATCGCTCTCGTACTGATCAAGAATAGCCTTAACCTGGGGGGTAAGCGTCATTGGGAAATCCTTCCTCTTGGCTTTTATCCGGGCCGTTATTTCCCGGAACCGTTTATTGGCAATAACTGCGCATGAAATACGCGGCAAGATGCGTTTTTGAAGATAGCGGCCCGGTAAGGTCAAATGATGGCGGTCGCACCGAAAAAAATGCCCCGCCTTCTGACTGATACAGAACGCGAACTGCGGCGGCACGTGCGGGGTCGGTCTGTAAAATGACATTTTTCTGACCCTGCGTCCGGGCCAGCACCGCATGCCCGACGCTGCTGCCGCAATCCAGAACATGGACGTACCGGCAGCCTGTCTCTTCTTCCATCTGGCGGATCAGCGCCTGCCACCAGAGGGCGCCCATAAATCCGGCCGCCCCGGGTGCGGAGAGAAACCCGAACGGCGCAACGGACGCCTGTGCTGTCAGCACGCCAGCATTCCGTGCGGCAGCGCAGGCTGCCATGCCGGTGGCGTAATCATGCAGTGTAAGGAACCCGCAGGGCAGAAAAGTGGGGAATAAATTTGGAGTGTTTTCCATGACCATGCTTGACGCCGCCGCGTTTGCGGGTGATTCCTTTTGTGAGAAGGGTAAACAAGAATGCAAGATCAGGGTCCCGGACCAGCTTTGACAGACACACAGACATCTGCCGCCCATGCGCTGGCAGAAACACCCTCCCCTGCAGAAACTGACCCGATTGACCGGCTGAATCGTGCCTTGCAGCGTATCTCCTTCGCGCTTGATAAAAGCCGTCAGGCAGAACAGCGCAAGAGCGTTGATACGCAGGAACTCGTCGCTAATGTTGATGTGCTGATCAGCCGCGTGCGCGACGCTCTGGCCCACGCGGACCGACCGGAAGATAAATAATCATGGCGCTTGTTTCAATTCGCATTAATGGCCACAGCTATTCCGTCGGATGTGAAAACGGAGAAGAACGGCACGTTCAGGCCATGGCCCAGCAGGTTGAACGCCGGGTGCAGCGGGTGCGGGACCTCGGTTTTACCGGTGAAAGCCGCGTGCTGGTGCTGGCCGCGCTGTTCATGGCCGATGAAATTCAGGATCTCTCCAGCCAGCATGTGCCGGAAAGCACGACGCAGGCCGTGGAAGAGGCCGAACGCCTGCGTGTCGAGCAGATGCTGATGAACAATCGTCTGGCTGAAATGGCAGACCATGCGGAAGCTATTGCAGCCAGCCTTGAGGACGCCTACATAGAAGAAGCGGAGCTGCCCGGCACGTCAGGCGAGTCATCCCCTGGGCCGATAAGCACTTCCTAAGGGAGCTGGCTCTGTTGTGGCCCTGGTCACATTATCCGGCGCCCACCTGCACACGCAGGTCCTGGAGGTTGAAAGACCAACGGCCATGGCGGCTTCGCACTCTCCTTCTTCTCTCATGTCAGACTCTCCGGCCATTGCCGAAGCCAAGCAGGCCCTGCGCGCCCGCTGCCTGAGCGTTCTCAAAACGCGGCCTGCCGGGGTTGATGCCGTTCTGTGCGCACGTCTGGCGCAAACACTTCTGGCAACAGACCATGCCCATATTGCCTGCGTCTGGCCCCTGCCGCATGAACTTGACCTCCGCCCGCTCTGCCATCAGCTAAACGCCGCCGGGCGGCACGTTCTCCTGCCGGAGACACCGCCACGCGGCCAGCCGCTGGCGTTCCGGCTCTGGACACCACAAACCGCCCTGCTGCGCGGCCGCTTTGGCACGCAAGTGCCTGATGGACCGCTTATGAGGCCGGACCTCGTGCTGGTCCCGCTGCTGGGGTTTGACCGCACCGGCAACCGTCTGGGATATGGAGGCGGCTATTATGACCGCACGCTGGCCGCCCTGCCGGGTCTTGCCAGCATGGGCTACGCGCTGGCTGCGCAGGAAGTGGAGCAGCTTCCCACCGGGCCGTATGACCAGCCGCTCTCCTCTCTGGTAACAGAACAGGAGAGTCTGCATTTTGACTGACTGTAACCAAAGAAAGACGACGGCGTGAGAATTCTGTTTCTGGGTGATATTGTTGGCCGGTGTGGCCGTGAGGCCGTTCTGTCCCGTCTGCCCGCTTTACGGAAATCGCTCGCGCTGGATCTGGTCGTCGTCAACGCGGAAAACGCCAGCCACGGATTCGGTCTCTCCCCCGCCATTGCCACAAGCCTGTTTGAAGGCGGCGTGGATGTTATCACGCTGGGCAACCATAGCTGGGACCGCCGGGATCTGATCGGGCATATCGACGCCACACCCCGCATTATCCGCCCCATCAACTTCCCGCCCGGCACCCCCGGCAACGGCAGCGTGCAGGTTGAACTGCCGGATGGCCGCAAGGCGCTGGTGGTCAACGCTATGGGTCGCCTGTTCATGGACCCGCTGGATGACCCCTTCCGCTGCATGAACGAACTCCTCAGCCGCCACCGCCTCGGTGTGACCACACAGGCCATTGTGGTGGATATTCATGCGGAAGCCACCAGTGAGAAATGGGCCTTTGGCAATGTGCTGGATGGCCGGGTTTCTCTGGTTGTGGGCACGCATACCCACACCCCCACCGCAGACCACCGCATTCTGCCTGCCGGAACAGCCTTCCAGACCGATGCCGGGATGTGCGGGGATTATGACAGTGTGATTGGCATGACCAAGGAACCGGCCATGGCCCGGTTTATCCGCAAAATGCCCGGTGAACGCCTGCAACCGGCGGAAGGCGATGCCACGATGTGCGGCATTATGGTGGAAACGGACGACGCGACGGGGCTGGCCCGCCGCCTCGCCCCCATCCGGCAGGGCGGACATCTGGCCCAGACGCTGCCAGATTTTTAAACCACGAGCGCACAAGCCCGTGCACGCTCCCCCATCATCCCCGCGATAGAGAAAGGCTTTATCTGCCTTCCAGCAGGTTACCAGACCAGTCGCGGCAGGGTTGCCACAGGCCGCAGACCGGCAGCATCCGCTTCTCTGGCGGCCAGATCTGCATCGTCGCCCACCATTTCCTGATGAATGCCGCCGAGAATCCATGCTCCGGCAATTCCGGCAACGGCCGCACCGCGCATATCAGTGGCCAGAGCATCGCCGATGGCCAGAATACGATCCTGCGGGACCTTGAGCATGGAAAAGACAGGTGCGTAAATCTCTTTGTACGGCTTACCAACCCACCGCACATTGCCGCCTTCCTGCTCATAAAACGCAGCCAGAGCCCCGGCACAGATCATCCTGCGGCCGCCTTTGACCACAACCATATCCGGATTTGCGCACAGCATCGGCAGGCCGCGTTCCAGACCGACCCGCAGTTCCGGCAGATAAGGATCAACCGAGTCCGTGCCACGCTCGGCATCCGGCCCGGTGTTGAGAATAAACTGCGCCTCTGCCGGGTCTGCTACCCGCTCCAGATCCAGCCCGTCATACAGGCCCAGATCATGCGTGCCCCCCACATGCAGCACGCGCTGCCCCAGGCGGGCAAACCACGGATCAGCACGCTCACGCAGCAGGCGGCGCACTTCTTCCCCACTGGTCATCACACCGTCATGCAGGTCCCGGTCGATCCCAAACGCCTCAAGCTGACGGGCGACAACATCCGCCGGACGCGGCGCGTTGGAAAGCATCACCACGCGCTTCCCTGCCGCCCGTAAGGCTTTGAGGCAGGCAACCGCACCGGGGTAAGGCTGCACGCCATCATGCACCGTGCCCCACAGATCAATAACGTACCCGTCATACTGGTCCGCAAGGGAAGACAGACCCGTCAGGGTCTGCATGTCGGTCTGTGTACCCGGCATCTTACAGGTCCACCCCGCGGATATCTGCCAGCGTTTCCACGCCGTCGGCCCGCATACGGTCCAGCATTTCCTGCTTCAGACGAGCGAGAATAGCCGGACCTTCATAAGAAAATGCGGCGTAGAACTGCACCAGATCCGCCCCCAGCCGGATGCGCTCCAGCACATCCGCACCGGATTCAATCCCGCCGCAGGAAATCAGCGCCATACGGCCGGCAGAGGCTTCCGCGACCAGCCGCAGCATTTCCGTAGCCCGCGCGCGCAGCGGACGACCGGACAGACCACCGCTTTCCGTTTTGTTCGGGCTGAGCAGTGTGGCAGGCCGGGCCAGCGTGGTGTTGGTCACAATCAGCCCCTGTGCGCCACCGGCAATGGCCGCTTCCACAATCGGGCCGACCGCATCATTTTCCAGATCCGGGGCCAGTTTGACCAGCAGCGGAGGCCGTTCCGGGTGGCGCTCCGCAATGGCATCCAGAATACCGCGCAGGCGGGCCGCATCCTGCAAGCCGCGCAATCCCGGCGTGTTGGGGGAGGAGACGTTCAGCACAATGTAATTCACATAGGGCTTAACGCGCGCCACAAGAGCAGGATAATCCCGCTCCGGGTCCGCTCCTGTTTTATTAATCCCCAGATTAGCGCCAACCGGCACGCCTGCCCCGGCCCCGCGGCCAGAGGGCAAAGGCCGGTGCAGGCGCGCCAGCCGGACCGTAAAGCGGTCAATACCCTGATTGTTAAAGCCCATCCGGTTAATCACCGCGTGGTCTTCCGTCAGGCGGAACAGGCGCGGTCTGGGGTTACCTGCCTGCGGGCGCGGCGTAACCGTTCCGGCTTCCACAAACCCAAATCCCAGTTTCGCCAGCGGACGAATTACGCGCGCATTTTTATCAAACCCGGCGGCAATCCCCAGCGGGTTTGAAAAGCGCATACCCATGGCGCGGGTGGCCAGAGCCGGATCATCCTTCGGGCGGCTGACCGGCACGGACACACCCAGCTGCAGGGCGTCCAGCGCCAGCTCGTGCGCGGTTTCAGGGTCCATCTTACGAAGGAGCGGAAGGGAGAGAGATGCGAACAGAGACATGCGTCTGTACTGCCCCAAGCCGCCAGACAAGAAAAGAGGAAAAACCATGCCCTTCTCAACACACCGCCTGCCACGGGACGCTGCCTCCCGCATTTTTATCTTGCAAATGAGAATTGTTCTCATTTAAATCAGGACATCACCGCAAAAGAGGACCGAAGGGCTGCCCCCTTCAGGATGACGCCATGACACGCTCACCGGTTTACCTGACAGACCTTGCCTGCAGCGAACGGCTGACCATCTGGACCATTCGCCGCCTTGCCGGCACGGCCTCCTGCTGCCAGCATGCCCGCAACACAACACCCACCAGCCTGTTTCTGCCGTGCTTCCGGCAGGACTTTCTGGCTGTCGCCCATGCCTTCCATGAGACTCTGAGCCAGATGGCTGCGCTGGAACTTCCTTCGCTGGATATCCGCTCAGGCAGCGCGCTGGCCATCACGCCCACAGAATACAGCCTTCTTCTGGCAACGGAAGCCGCGCAGAATGAGCAGGACACCACGGTCCAGTCCCTGCTCAAGCCGCTCATGTTCTTCCCCACCCTTCTGGCCCGGCTGACCAGAGCCATCACAACACTGGGAGCCTGTCTGGCGGGTGCCGGATACTGGCTCTCACACCACACCGGCTGGCCCGGTCCGGGCTCCATGCAGGCGGGGCCCATGCCCAGAGGCGAAAAGCCTGCTGCCTCGCCGCGCAAACTACACACTACAGCCGCGGCTCTGTCTCTGACGCGCTGGCATGATTTTGATATTACGTCCGCCCCTATAAGCTGGCCGCAGGCGCTGAGACACGCCCCGTTACCAGACGCCGCAATCGCCGTTCCGCACTGATCCTGAGAGACTGACCCCCCATAGGAGTTCCGAGCCGTCAGCCCGACGGCTCGGGACCTGAGCAAGATCAGGGCCCGTCTTTTCCAGAGCCCCGACTTCGTTTTTCCCCGTTGGCTATCCTGCTGCGCCTCAGGACGTGTTATCCTGCGCGGGATGACTGAGCCTGTACGCCGGATTATTCATATCGACATGGACGCTTTTTATGCGTCCGTCGAACAACGCGACACCCCAGAACTGCGCG
The DNA here is from genome assembly GCF_018256955.1 of Acetobacter persici. NCBI lineage: Bacteria > Pseudomonadati > Pseudomonadota > Alphaproteobacteria > Acetobacterales > Acetobacteraceae > Acetobacter > Acetobacter persici. The sequence continues at coordinate 14,344 of NZ_JAERKU010000007.1, read as the reverse complement.
GTCGGCCTGTCGCTGTCGGGCGCAGTCAGGAACGTGGGGTTGTGGCAGCCGCCAGCTATGAAGCCCGAAAATTTGGCGTCCGTTCCGCCATGCCATCTCTGGTTGCGCAACGGAAATGTCCGGAACTGATTTTCGTGCCGCCGCGCTTTGATGTGTATCGTGCGGTCTCGGCCCAGATTCATGCGGTTTTTGCCCGCTACACCCCAATCATCCAGCCTCTTTCTCTGGATGAAGCCTATCTGGACGTGACAGACCCGCTGCTGCCCCGCCCCTCGGCCACCGCTATTGCACAGGAAATTCGGGCCGCCATTTATGCGGAAACCGGGCTGACCGCATCCGCCGGCATTTCCTACAACAAGTTTCTGGCCAAACTGGCCTCCGATTACCGTAAACCTGACGGCCAGTTTGTGATCCCGCCCGGCGCAGGAGAAGCCTTTGTGGCAGATCTGCCTGTCGGGAGTTTTCACGGAGTTGGGCCTTCCACCGCAACACGAATGAACGCTCTGGGTATTTATACCGGAGCCGATCTGCGCAGGCAGACGCTGGACACCCTTGTCCGCCATTTTGGGAAAGCTGCCACTTTTTATTATGGCATTGCCCGCGGAGAAGACCCGAGACCGGTGGAACCCCACCGCCCCCGCAAGTCGATCGGTAAAGAAACGACTTACGAAAAAGACCTGCTACAGGAAGAAGCGCTCTTTGCAGCACTGGCAACATTATCACAAAGCGTCTGGCACGCCTGCACCCGGCGACAGACATCCGGGCGCACAGTCACGCTCAAACTGCGCTACGTAAATTTCCAGCAACTCACACGCAGCCGCTCCTTTCCAGACCCGGTCACGTCAGCGACAGCGCTGGAAGAAACAGCGCGTTTCCTGCTGCACCCATTCCTGCCTCTTCCCCGGCCTGTGCGCCTTCTGGGCATTACCGTGTCTTCTCTGGCATCAGCAGAAGAAAAGCCTGCCTCACGACAACTCTCACTTCTTTCCAATTTTGAGTAATATCAATCCAGAATTCAAAGTAATAAAAATTATTTTTCACTATTTTGATATTTTATATTTTCTTAAAATTATTTCTTACAAAAAAATTAAGGCTCTATACGAAAGATATACTCTGACACATGCTCTGCCAGCATCCGCAACCACACTCTAAAGACTCTCTCCCCTCGCACAAGGGACAAACACATTCCGCAACAAAGACGTTAATAAATTATTAAAAAATAGCATGGAATTTTAAGAAACCTTATGCTGATACCCGCATAACTCTTTGTCCGAAAACACCAGTATTCTCCAGCGTTTAAATAAAGATGGATTTATTCCTAAATTCGACATCAAAGCAGAATGCCGACTGATAATATCTTAGGCACCAACTATACCTGTTAGAACTAGATCGGAAAATTTTCGATTGTACGAGAAAATACAGCTTATTGACTGACCATTGGCCAATTAAGCCAATTTACAGAACAAAACGCACGATCCTGCCTTACAGGCAATGAGCGATGCCTCTGCTTCTGTTGCCGGGGACAAGCCACAGGCTTCTTCCGCCCCTCACCTAGTATCCAGATGGCTCTTCTGAATACTGGGTGAGGAGAAAGCTTTTAACGCAACGGGCGCTTTTCCTGAAAACCGAAGCAAATATAATGAATAAACGGGCCGCGTTCAAAATCAGCGACGTCCGGGTTCGCGCGCAGATAGGCCTGACTATCAAAAAGCGCATTCGGGCTGCGGCCTTCCTGAGAACCATGATTCAGGAAATGTTCCAGCGGATCGATCCCTGCGGCGCGTACATCGGGATACATATCCAGATACCAGCCTCCATCAAAATAAATGGCAGACTGGAATTCCTGATTTTCCTGCATGGACGGCTGTGCTCCGTTAATTTCATCTGGCAACGAGGCTGTCGCAGGCGCAATCTCCTGCGGCCTCTCTTCTGCTTTTGGTGCATCAACACTGGGTTCCGGAGCAAAAGCCACAGCTTTCTTAGACACTCTGGAACGGCGTGCGACCTTGAGGTCCTTTACCAACTTCGGTTCTGTTCCCTTGGCCGCTTTGGTCTGACCCTTGCTCGTACGCACACTCATATGCCAACTCACACCTTTAGATATATTCGGTTTTTTACTAATAATTTTTCGAGGATATTGTCCAGCAAAAACAGATATAAACCGAGTTTAATTTTCTTTTATGTAACGTCAAAAAACGATAATAAATGCTCCGTTAATCCTTCATTTACGCATTAACTACGATTGTTTCAATAAAACACAAGAACCATTTAATCTGTAAACTGTAATAGAACTATTTTCCAAAAAAAATGCCGCATTAAAATGCGGCATTCAAAGAAACACTTATTCGTAACGATTTCAATACTACGCAACGGCCTTGATATGAGCAGCAGTTTTAGGGTTAAGGCCTTCATCCAGAATATAATAATGAATCCCTTCCGAAACCCAGTCTTCTCTGAAACCAGCACGAACATAAACATCCCGGCAAGGAGTATTGTCGGGCAGTTCATGCACAGACGCCGTCACCCGAACATTCCCATGCGCTTTGCGAACATGGGCAACCGCCTGCGCGACAACAAACTCCTCGACTTCCATCCCCAGCACGCGGCAGCTCATAACATACTGAACAATTTCGGAATTTTTGAGATATAACACCCCAACCAGCCCGTACTCCGTGAATTTATCCTGCACATTAAATGCCAGTAGCTGCCCACCGTCCTTCAGAAAATCTGCGACTTCCTTAAAGGCCCACCGTTTGCCAGATGTATTGAACTGGTTGGTTTTGTTGGTTAGCTCGAGGGCACGTGCAAATTCAGGTTGTGCCGTGTCGGTAATATATTTGATGGCCACACGACAGTCGAGAGAAGCCAGAAACTCTTCCCGGCTCATGGCGGAGCGCGTTTCTTCCCGCTCGATCTGGCTCCGAATCATGTCTTCGCGCCGTTCAGATTCTGCTGTGAGCTGGGCAATTTGCGTCTCGGCTGACCACAGCAGAATACGCCGCGTCAGATAAGGATTGCCGCCCATCACACGCAGATCCGGGAAAGCAGAGGCCACTGCGGCCCGCTCTACAGGATTATCGTCCACAAAAACCACGCTCTTGGGCTTGATGTTGAATTCCTTGCAGATCGCCGCGATATTTTCCGCCTTGGGCTGCCAGTTGATTTTCAGAGACGCAAAATCTTCCAGAGAGACAAATCCGGGGTTGACCACATCATCCCACCTCTGCCTGACAGTCTCATAATCATTTTTTGAGCAGATCGCGACGAGAATACCGCGCGCACGCAGGTAATGGATTGCCTCCCAGATCCCTAGCGGCCAGCCGTCCGTACGCGGCCAGGGCTGCACGTCCGGGCGATAATGCTCTGCCAGTTGCCCCCGCCACAGGGTATTATCGAGATCAAAGATAACAGCCTTGACCTGATCCACCTGATGCACCGTGCGATAGGACGTCACAATCTGGCGGTAAATTGCATCCAGAAACTCCTCGCGCCTGACAGGATACACTGTCTCCAGAGGCGGGATAGGCTCATTACGGGCGATGGCTCCAAAGTCATCCCAATCCTGAAACGCCACCCCCCCGTGTGAATAGAAATAAATGACATCATCCAGAATATGTCGTTTCCCAATCGCACTGGCGACGGCGTCCACATCCAGCACATAGGCATTTTTATAGGTTTCGACACGCTCATTCAGATAGTCATTCAGGCGATGAACCAGCGTCACAAGATCACGCTGGCTGCCTTTACCCCGCAGGCTGGACGCACTGCTCATTTGCGGCACAATAAAATTCGAGACGAATGTCAGCAGTCCGTGTGATTTATTGTAAACCATTGCTGCAGAGAGCATGACATCCAGAAGATTTTTCGCATCTTCAAAAACTGTCTCGGCAAAACCAGGCTCGTTGAAGCGAAAGCCCTCGATAACCCGATCACTCAGAAGGGTCCGCAAAGGGATCTGGACATATTGCAGATCATAGCCTTCAACCGGGGATGGCGGCTGCGGAGGAAGAATGCTGACAAAGTTATAGGGAATATAGTCAAAAGTGGTCTCAGGATAACGGGCCTTGAACTGTTCAAAATACAGAGCGGTCAGGCAGGAACCGATCAGAAGAACCCGATCAATTTTTTTTTCCGTCCGCTCCAGATCGGAAGGAAACAGAAATTCTGCCGCAGACATACCCTGTTCGACTTCTTGCACCATGATAACTCTGTTCCTGCTCCGCTCGAATATCTCAACGCACTTTATGCCGCGCGCTTCTACCTCTTGGACGCGCTTGCGCGCCTCCGGTTCATCGCGGCATCATATTAAGATATCTACATCACTTTTCGAAGCATTGGCAGTAGCCAGAAAAAGAAAAGCTGTGTCCTTCTATAAAAAAAGACAAAAGATTTTTTTTATCGACGCCCTATGACTTATATAGATTGCTCAGAGCAAAGAGATACCCCCCTCAAGAACATATCAATTCTTCCTGAGCAATTAATTTTCCTTCTTTGAGCCGCAAGTATTCATCACATAATAAAACGCTATTTTAGCTTGAGACTACGCAATCTCAGAGCGCAAACAAAACCGTTAACGAATATCAAAATATTCATTTATTTAAAAATTATTTCATTGTGCCGTTACAAATTTATTTTGATGAACACTATTGCTGCGGCTAATTAATTTGACTTTATGTTTGTTATTTTATAACAATATCTCCTTGCATTTGTCACATAATACCGGGAAGTTCGTCGTTCTCAGGACAATATTTTTGCGGTATGCTTGCCAAGACTTCACAAGTTACATTTGGCACAAACGGGAAATATAATGGCTACTCTAACAGCGTGGAACAAAAAAGACATAAAAACGATAGTTGATTCAGAGAAATTTGATCTTGATTTTTATTTTTCCGAAAATCCTGATGTAAAAAAATCAGGTCTTGATCCTATTGTTCATTATGTTCTTTACGGCTGTCAGGAAAACAGAAACCCCAACGAAAATTTTAATACCGAAATTTACTATAATCTTTACAAAAACGTTATTGGCCAGGACGAAAACCCGTTTGCTCATTATATAAGAAATAATGAAAATCTTTATTTCTTTGAAAAAGGCCTTCTTCAGGAATACGGTTATGATTCCATCAGTAATGCCCTGAATCGTCTGAAAAAATATCCGTTCTTTAGCTCAGATGACTATCTCCGGATGAATGCCGATATTTCATCCGCCAAAATGTCCCCGGTCCGTCACGCATTGCTTTACGGGATTGGGGAAGGGCGTGAAATCTTCTCCAAGCGGTCGATCGTCAGTTTCCTGGGCAAAGAATGTAAGAACGACATCGACTATAAAATTAACAAAGACGACACCAGCGACGCACTCCCCAAAACCGTCGGCGTCTTTTACCATTCAGAAGGCAATTCCTTTATCAAGGAACTCGCCGAGTGTCTGGATGACTACCTCAAGAATAGTGGGATCAATTCCCGCGTCATGACGGAAGATACCCCGGAAGAAGACGCCCCCGAACTCTGCATCTTCTGCGCACCGCATGAATTCTTCTTTCTTTCGGGGAATGAGACCTGGAAAAAAGATGAAATCATCAAGCGTTCCATCATGTTCAATACAGAGCAGCCGCAAACACTGTGGTTCACCCGTGGCATCATTTACATCATGATGTCCGCAGGCGTGATGGATCTGTGTTACCAGAACCTGAAATCCTTCTCGGATGTCGGTCTGAACGTTTTCCACTTTGATCCACCCGTGGAAATTGAGGCCTGCGCCCTCTCTGCGGAAGACAAGACGCATCCGCTGTTCCGTGTGCTGCCCCAGCCTGCGCAGAAAGCCTCTTCTCCGTTCACGCCTATCAATGAGCGCAGCATTGATGTCAGCTTTTTCGGTAATGCCTCCCGCAAGAGAGAGAAGTTTTTCTCCCGTGCCGCAGCATTCTTCGCCGACTATCAGAATTTCTTATATTACCGGAAGGCCGATGGTCCTATTCCCAGCTCCGGCCTGTATGACATTCTCTCACGCCTGCCGCGCTACGTTTCTGAGAATTCAAAAATTTCGCTCAATATTCACCGTGATGATAACTGCTTTTTTGAATGGCACCGTATTGTCAAACAGGGCATGGCATCCGGGTCCATTATTGTGACAGAAGAATGCTTCCCGCATCCTCTGTACAAAAACGGTGAGCATTATCTGACTGAAACACCGCGCCATATGCCCAATCTGATTGAATGGCTGATCCGCACAGAAGAGGGTCAGGCTGAAGCCTCCAGAATTCAGAAAAACATTTTTGATGTTCTGCAAAACGAAGACATCTTCAATTCCAAAAATCTGGACCTGAAAAACTATATCTCTTCCGTGTGGAGCAACCTGAAATGAGCATTCTGAAACCCTGGGCTCCGGCTGGTAACGTTGAATTTTCGTTCAAGAAAAAATCGAGAAAACCCAAAGATCTGGTGACAGTCTGCGTCACCAACTTCAATTATGCGGCTGTTATCTGTGAATGTCTGGACTCCATTGTTGACCAGACGCACGAGAATATTGACCTCGTTGTTGTGGATGATCTGTCTGAACGTGATGAGTCTATCGCGGTCATCACGGAATGGATGGAAGAGAACAAGCAGCGCTTCTACCGCGCGACCCTGATCCAGAATAAGCGGAATCAGGGACCGTCTTTTTCCCGGAACGTCGCCTTTGAAAATGCTTTAGGTGAAGCTGTCTTCATCATGGATGCAGACAACACCGTTTACCCTAAAGCTCTGGAAAAGACGTACGCCGCCCTGATTAACGGTGGTTTTCCAGCCGTTTACACCCAGATTGAAGAATTTGGTGACCGCAAGGGCATTGGCCATGCCGATATCTGGGACCCAGCCCGGATGAAGCAGAACAACTATGTAGACGTTATGGCCCTGATCCGTAAGGATGCGTGGGCGCGTGTCGGCGGCTTCTGCCATATTGAAGAAGGCTGGGAAGATTATGATTTCTGGCTGAAATTTATTGATTGCGATCTCAGCCCCGGATACCTGCCCGAAATTCTGTGCCGTTACCGTGTTCACAACACATCCCGCACGGCCACGGAAGCCCTTTCTGCGCATTATGACCTTGAACTGGTGATGGAGTTCCGCCACCCGTCGCCTCAGAAAGAAAGCTGACTTTTCTGAGATCAGCTATCTGGTCAGACCCCTCGGGGTCTGACTGTCTTTTCCCCTACTCTGAGACGCAAGACTTCCTATCTGCTGATTTAAGAAATAGAGAAGACAATGCCGTCCACCTTCCTGAGTGTGGCTGGCGTTATTTTATACTTCAAAAATCTTTTAGCCTGCCTGCCTAAAACAGGCCGCAGGTTTATTGCACCAAAACGCAAGCCTTTAAAAACCCCCCGTTTTCTTCATGATATTTCAGAAGAAAACGGGGGTTATTTTTACCAGGTCGGGGCTGGCCCTTTAACAATCTGAGCCAGATCATCCGGACGGATCCATTTCTGGAATGCTGCCTGCACTTCAGCGCCCGTTGCTCTGTAATAAACCTGCGCGGCGCGGTCGGTATTATCCAGTGGCAGTCCAAGCTCCTCCAGCCCCAGATATTGCGCGGCAATGCTGCTCAGACTGGCACGACGCAGCGGCAAGCTCCGCAAAAGAGAGGCTTTTGCCAGAGACAATTCATCCTCCGTCGGGGGAGCCGTCTGCATGGATTTCAAATCCTGCAACGCAGCAACACGGGCTTTACCAACTTTATCCGGATCTGATCCGTATTCAATATTATAAGAGCCCCGTGTACGCCCCCAGTCAAAGCTGCTGCCCACGGAATAGACATAACCAGTTTTGACCCGCAGATCCCGATACAGGCGGGAAGAGAAGAGACCACCACCCAGCACCTCATTGCCAAGCTGCAACAGGAAATGGTCCGGGTGAGACGCCGTCAGGCCCAGCGTTTCCGCCAGCACCACGCTATCCTGCACGCTGCTTTTGTCAGGCACATTGGCACGGGACGCTTTGCTGAGCGGCACAGCCGGCAAATCCACCACCGGCTTTGGCCCGTCTGCTTTCCAGCCGCCAAAAGCCTGCTCTACCACAGAGCGCGCTTTTTCCGGCGTGATGTCACCTGTCACAACAATTGTCGTGAGGTCAGGCCGCCAGGCTGCCTGATAGTATTTCAGCACATCATCCCGCGAAATGCTCATGAGAGATTGCGGTGTGGCGTGACGCAGTTCCGGATCTTTTGCAGGCAAAAGGGCCGTTTTAATCGCCTGCCCGAACAGGAAGCCGGGAGACACCAGCAAACCGGCCTGCCCCTGTGCAGCCTGCATCCGCACAATCTGAAATGCCTTTTCCGGGAAAGCCGGGTGCAGCTCATTTTCTGCAAGCAGAGCAATACCTTTTTCAAAATCAGGCGTTAAAACCTGAAGTGAGAAGCTGCTCCCTGCACTTTCCCATGCCGGAATATCATCCAGTGCTTTCTGGAAGCCCAGACGGTCATGTGTCGCCGTACCGTAGGAGAACAGACCCTCCGTCAGGTCCTCCACCCCTTCTTTGCCCTCTGGTTCCTGCATGGCCGCGTTCTGGCGGATTTCACCGGAAAGCTGAATGGTGTGGCTGACGTGAGACGGCCAGACAATTAGCTTCAGGCCATTGGGCAAGGTGCTGACGACCGGCTGTGGCGTGGGTTTAGGTTCTTCCAGATGGGACAGGGCATTTTCTGCCCAGTCCGGCAGTTTAACCGGCTTGTCAGGCGTAGAGGCAAAGGATTCCGCACCACCAAATCCTTTTCCGGCCACAGGCTTGCCAGATGCTTCCGGCGTCAGCACTGCGGTCACAGCGTGAGCGGGGTCCAGCAGTTTTGCGGCCAGACGATTAACCGCCTCCGGCGTAACAGCCTGATAGGCGGCAACGATATCGCCCGGTGCGTCAAGATTATGGAACGCCAGCGCGGTGGACCACTGGGCCGCCAGACCACTCACAGAGTTTGCGGAAAACTGAAGCTGGGCAATTTCCCGCTTTTTCGCTGCTTCCACCAGTTCCGCCGGAACGCCGTCTTTACGGATTTTCTCCAGAACACCGCGCAGATCATTCAGGGCTTTTGCGGAATCTCCTCCTTTGGGAAACGCGGCAAGCGCCAGACCAAACCCTGCTTCTTTTTTGGGCGCGTATTCAAAACCGGCAAACAGCGCCTTGCCCTGCGGCACCAGATCATACAACGCGCCGCGCTGGCTCCCCAGCACGTCAGACAGAATATCCGCAACAGCAAACGAGTCCGCCGTGCGCCCCGGCATGGGGTAGGCGAGCGTTGCAAAGCCCACCGGATAATCCGTCGGGAAGCTGAGCGTTTTAGCCGGAGGCGGCACCGGAGCCACTTTTGGCCGCTCCGGCAGGGTTTTACGCGGCACAGCCCCGAAGGCCTCCCGCACCTGATCCAGCGCCGTCACGGGGTTTACATCCCCCACAATGACCAGAACCGCATTGTTGGGCGCATACCATTTTTCGTAAAAAGCGCGCAGATGGGCTGCATCTGTCTTCTCGAAGGACGGACGTGTGCCCAGCGCGTCATGCGCGTAAGGTGTCCCTGCAAACAGGATGGACTGCAACTGTTGCAGATACAGATAGGCCGGGCTGGACAGATCCCGTGAGACTTCCTGCTCAATCGCCCCGCGTTCCTTGCTCCAGTCTGCTTCAGACAGAGTCAGACCTTTCATGCGCAGAGCTTCAATTTTCAGAAGAACAGGAAGGTCCTGTGCCTGTGCGGTATAGAAATACTGCGTAACGTCCTCAGTCGTGTCCGCATTGTAGCTGCCGCCCAGACGGGTGCCCACAGCAGCTAACTGGTCCTTATCCAGCCCTGCACTGCCGCGGAACATCATATGTTCCAGCGCATGGGCAGTGCCAGGGAACCCCTCCGGCGCTTCTGCCGAGCCAACCAGATAATTGATTTCCGTTGTCACGACGGGTGCCAGACGGTTGGGCACAATGACCACCCGCAGGCCGTTAGGCAGGATCGCGCGCACCACCTGCGCACTGCTGAGAGCCGCAGGCACCAGCGCAGACGGAGCCTGTTGTGCCAGAGCCGCCTGTATAGACACGACTGAGGATAGCGCTGTGCCTGCCAGAATGGCCGCACCCAGAATAAGAGGCGAGACGCCAGACGCCCGTAACCGCGCCGGCCTGCCAGACTGTTTTACAGTGCCTGATATAGAAAAGGGAAAAGCCATTCTTAAATCCTTTGTCCGTATAATTTATTTACAGAAATCAGGCTTCAGACACTGACACCCGGCAGTGAGAATTTTTTCGCCATAGCCGACAACTGATGCCGCCGCAGTTCAGACCGGGCACGGGCATCTTCCGTCATATAATTCAGCTGAATGGTGTAACGCTGGCCCACAAACTGCCGATGCCCATGCCATGTGGTGGGGCCGTTAGGGAAAATCAGCAATGTGCCTTCTACGGGCGGCACTTCCTTGGCATAATCTTCAATATCATGCGGGCCACGCAGCAGACGGACACAGCCTTCCTGCTTCTGCCAGCTCTCTTTTTCCGCAGGGTTCAGATACAGCAGAACCGTCACGCGCTTGGCGAGGGAATCTGTGTGAATCCGGCCATCCTTCTCCCGCGTGCGGCCACGGATGGTCAGCATTGTGGGCGCGTGGTCCAGATCAAGATGGAATTTTTCCGCAATAATCCGCCGTAGCTCCGGCCCTTCCATAGCTTCCACCACAGACTGCATCAGTGGGGAAAGTGTCAGGGCCGAAGGCGGGAAAGACCCGCCAGAGCGGATATCCGGCAGGCTGGCAAACAGCCGGGGCAGATCATCCTGCCGGATAAAATGCGGGACAACCACATGCGGAAACGGGTCAGCACAGACAGGTGCTGTAGCCAGAGCCGCATAATCCGGCTGTATTGAGGTGTCTGACATGGTCTTGCGTTCCGTCCAGATATGAACCCTTTGCAAGACGAACGGTAGAAGGGAAGTGCGGCAGGAACAAGCCCTGCCCCCCTTTCTTACGGCCCGATAGCCCGGTAACAGGCATTTTTCAGGGCAAACTGCTTCACGCCCGCAGGCAGCGTGTTCAGCCGCTCGGTCTGGGCCATCATGGCCCGCCCTTCCGCCGACCAGCTTGCCGGACGCACCTTCGGGCTGCTGAAGCTGCCGCTGACACGCACCGGAATATCCAGCGCAAAACGCCCGGTTGTGGAGGCCTGACTGCCAAATGTCAGATCAAACCACTTCCTGTTCAGGTCAAAACGGGCATTGGCCGCCACGGTGCCATCCCCTGTCCGGATGCGCAGAGGCAGAGCCTGCCCCACCCCGGCACGGGAACTCACCACGCCGAGCATACAGGCCACCGGCGTCATACCTTTGGGCTTGTTAAACAGCATCCGCAAATCAGCCGAGACAAGGCCGATCACCTTACGGTCCAGACTGCCGCTGGTCATGGAGACAGCGGCCGCCACATCCGCCGCATGCACAGCCGCGTTCAGCGTCTTCTGGGTCGCATCCGCCCGCATCTGCATGTCCACCCGCCCTTGCAGCGGCACAGGGCCAAAGCCCAGAACCTGACGCAGTTTTTCAATATCCGCGCCAGAGACATTCACGGACGCCCCGACATGCGACGCCCCTTTGTCAGCCGCCTCAATTTTACCGGAGGCCTTCAGATTGGCGCCGAGATAATCAAGGCTCAGCGTATCCACCGCAACAGCGCCGGGGGCGACAGACGCCGCCAGCGTCATGTTTGAGAACGTCAGAACATTGTAGGACAGTTTTTTGACGGACAGATGCGCATCAACCAGCGGGTCCGGCGCGGGATCAACCGTGAGCGGCATATCCGTCTGCGTCGGGCTGGCGGCTTTCTGATGGCTGAGAAATTCATTCAGGTTCAACTGACTGAAGGCAATATCCGCGGTGATATGATCCGGCTTGCCGTGGCTACCTTCCACAAGGCGCATCAGGGTGATGGTCATGGGGTTGTCCTTCACCATCCCCTGACCCTGCGTGACGCTCCACAGATCTCCCTCATGCTCAAACTGGCCGGACATCTGCACGGCAATATCCTGCTGCGCGGGCAGACCGGCAATCTGCATCATCGGGCGGGAGGTCGGGCTGTTAAAGGTGACAGCCCCCCTGATACCATCGGCGTTGATCGGGTCCGTCGCCGTCCCCCTGAACGTGATGGTCATGTCACCAGACTTCGCCTCCATATCTATCCCATAGGGCGTTTTTGTCTGCCGCAGGATGGAGAACGGCTGCATGGTGGCTGTCATGGTCACCGGGGTGTCATTATACGCTCCGTCAACCGCCAGATGGACGGGTTTGTCCGCACCCTCTGTCTGAAGTGTGACGGTTTTCAGCGTGGTGCGGAACTCGGAACCATGCGCCGTGCGGTAAATAACCTCCCCCTTCTGCACAGCAACATCAAGCGCCGTGGGGTAATCACTCCGGTCGTCCGGGGCGCTCTGGGCCGGATGTGGCGCGGGCTTTGCTCCGGCTTCCGCCTGCTTGCCGAACCGCCAGTTTGGCACGCGCTGCGGCGTACGTTCCACCATCACATACACATCTGAAATAGCGACATGCCGCACCAGCATCGGGCCATGCAGCAGGGAGGACACATTCACTTCCGCAGCAAGATGCCCAACCCGCACCATATCCGGCCCCGTGCCGCCGGGAATATTGGCCAGACGGGCATTGGCAATCTCAACCTTCAGCCAGCGTCCGGGCGTGACATGCAGGCTGCCGATTTCCACCGTCCGCCCCAGAGCCGCTGTTGCGCGGCGGGCAACAAAACGCCCCAGATCAGCCTTGCTGAGAAAAACCCAGCCAGCCCCGCCAGAGGCTGCAACAAGTGCGACAGCCCCCACGCCCCCCCACAGCGCCCAGAAGCCCGCACCGCGCCGTCTGGTCTGGCCACTGGCCGGGCCGCTCTTCTGGCTCTCGGGTCTGGCGGCGTTATCACTGGTCTGATCTGACATTCAAATCCTCAATTTCCCGCACCCTGTTTCCAGCCGGAACGATGCGCTTTTTCTGCCCGCTGGCAGGATCGGGGGCTCTTGTAGGAAAAAATGACGCCCCCGTCATGTCCATGATTGGCATAGCAGAGAACCTCAGATACCTCTGTGCCTTGCCGGGTCGTCTTTCTATCCCCACTGTGGCGGCGGAGCAGCGCAAAGAGCCTTCCTCCCTGAGGATGAAAACGGACGAAATGACGAACAAGACCCTCCCCCCCAGTGACATACCCGCACATCAGACACGAGTCGTTCTGGCTGCCATGACGGCGGTGGGGATGATCCTCTGCTCGCTCTGGGTTGTGCGCCCCTTCCTGCCAGCCACCATCTGGGCCGTGACAATCGGGATCACCACATGGCCCCTGCTCCTGCATATTCAGAAATTTCTGTGGGGCAGCCGCGGGCTGGCGGTCACCGTAACCTGTCTGGTGGCGCTGATGGTCTATGTCCTGCCCTTCTGGCTGGCGACCACCACCGTCCTGACGCACACGGCAGAACTGAAAACCCTTGCGGATTCTGCTCTGGCGTTCCGCATCCCCTCAGAACCGCAATGGATCCAGCATCTGCCGCTGATCGGCCCCAAAACAGCCGACTGGTGGCAGCAGATTGAAAATGTACGCCTGCCGCAGCTCGCCAACCGGATTCTGCCTGACACGGGCAAGGTGATCGGCTGGGTGCTGGATTATGCGGGCAGCTTTGGCATGCTCGCGCTGCAATTTCTGCTGACCCTGATTATTCTGGCCGCCCTCCACACACGTGGGGAGGCCGCCGCCAGTCTGGTGATGAACTTTGGGTCTGCTCTGGCGGGGGAACGCGGCCGGGAGATGGTTCTACTGGCCGGGCGGACCATCCGGGGCGTGGCTGTGGGTGTGACCGTAACGGCGATTGCGGAAAGCGCGGTCGGCGGGGTCGGCATGGCCTTAACCGGGGTGCCCTGGGCCAGTATTCTGACAGCCGTGACCTTTATTGTCTGCCTGCTTCAGGCTGGTCCCGGCGTGACGCTCATTCCGGCGGTGATCTGGATGTTTTTCTTGCGCGGCGCTGGTCCGGCCATTGTGCTGCTGGTGTTTACCATTCTTGCGATTGTAATTGATAACCTTCTGCGCCCCTTCCTTATCCGCAAACAGGCCAATGTGCCGCTGGTGCTGATTATGGTGGGTGTGATTGGCGGGCTGGCGGCGTTCGGGCTTGTGGGGATTTTTGTCGGACCGATGATATTGTCCGTCACCTATACACTCGTAAAAAGCTGGCTTTCAGAAACAGATTTCCAGACGTCTGATCTGAACGACCCTCTGCCAAGCCTGCCCGCAACGGCACAGACCCGCCCCTCCACCACTGAGACAGAGTGAGGTGGCCTTCCGCGCAGCATAGTAGGGGC
>NZ_JAERKU010000006.1:0-197424 GCF_018256955.1 Acetobacter persici | reverse complement strand
TCGAGCCGATCAATCTAGCAGAGCCAGAGGCCGCTGCCAACCGTCATCTCGTCCGGTGAAGCGGTTTCTAAGCGATCACCCTCACCCCGTCAACACCATCCGACACAAAAACTTCAAAAAAGTGCATCCCAATTTTTAAACACACGCAAAACCCCAGTTTCCCGCCAGTTTTCAATAAGTTGGCCGGCATAACTGCTGTTGCCTGAGTAAGCGGGTGGCCTGCTCCACCCCTCCGACATCCGCAAAAGGTCGGCTCAGATGACAGCAATCATACTTTGAGCACCTGAGATGCTGAGCCTTGCCACCCTCAGCCACACAAACCCACCACCCTGCCCCTTGCATATAAGGCGCATATTATATGAGGCCGTTTGATGGTCCCGCGCACGCTGATGTCCGCGCTTGTGTGATCACGAAAAACCTGAGATGGCGGCTCAGCCCCGCTCCGGGCGGCCTTGACTATATTGAGGCTGCCACGATTTGTGCATGTGAGCAGGTTATCCTGCCGCATAGAAACAGGCTGATGAGGCACCCGATGATGCAAGCAGACACGGCGGATCATGCCTCAACTCAAGAGGTGTTATTCTACTGATGCGCGTTCTTTTCCCTTACATCGCACAGCCGCACCAAACCTTGCATTCTCTGCCGATTGCAATGGAAATTGCCAGCAGACACCCTGAAGCAGAAGTCCACATTGCCTGCGCCACACAGGCACATCTGGATTATGCGCAGTCCCTCGCCTCCTACTATCCGGAATCGCGCGCCAGCTTCGAGCTTCTGCACCTCCCGAACCTGATCCGGGAGCGCGTTGAACGGCACGGGCATACCGTTTTTTCCCGCTTTGCGAGCCTTTTCTTCAACAAGAAATATTTCTCTACGTTTCAGGGCATCGTCGTCCCGGAGCGTACCTCACTCTATTTAAGGAAGCTTGGCGTCCGTCAGCCCCGCCTGATCTGGACCCGCCACGGGGCGGGTGACAGGGCCATTGGTTTTGCGCGGGATGTCAAAAATTTTGACTACGTTCTGATGGCGGGCAAGAAGGTTGAGCAGCGCCTTCTGGCTCAGGGCGCCATCCGGCCCGGCCATTATCATACGGGTGTCTACGCAAAGTTCGACATGGTGCGCCGGATGCGCAGCACGAGCTCACGCCTCTTTAATAACAACCGGCCGACCATTCTTTATAACCCGCATTTTAATGCCCGCCTTTCGTCCTGGCCCAATATGGGTCTGAATATCCTGAGTCATTTTGCCAATCAGGATCGCTACAACCTGATCTTTGCCCCCCATTACCGGCTGTTCGATAACCGGCGGACTGAGGCTGCTCAGCTAAAGCGTGCTTTTGGCGGCCATCCCCACATGATTGTCGATACTGGCAGCACCCGCAGCATTGATATGACCTATACCTCTGCTGCGGACCTCTATCTGGGCGACGCCAGCTCCCAGATTGCAGAATTTTTAATCCACCCTCGTCCGTGTGTTTTCCTGAACGCACATGACGTTGCCTGGCAAGGGGATGAGAACTATCGGTTCTGGACTTTGGGCCCGGTTCTGAACCAGCTTGAGACGTTCTCGGAAGACATTGATGCCGCATTTTCTTCACATCATGCTTTCGTAAATCTCCAAAAAGACTATATACGCGACACGTTCGATCTCACGGGAGACGAACCAACCGCGCCGGTAGGGGCCGACGCAATTGTTGATTTTCTTCGAATGGCCAGCTGATGAACGTTTTAAATCCTGCATCTTCACCTTCTAACGAAGAGGCTCTGCAACCGGTTCCCACCGGTTCTGGTCAGCAGCGCCGTTATGGCGATTTTGCAACATTCCCCGAAGCGCTGGACTATGCGGCACAGGGTGAGGCTGGCTTTAATATCTATTCCGGCAAAGGCGTTCTGCTGGAAGCCCTGCCGTATCGCACACTGCGTGAGCAGGCGATTGAAACCGGGCTGCGCCTTCTTGGAATGGGCCTGCAGCCGGGCGATCGCGTAGCGATTGTCGCGGAAAGCGATGGTGACTTTGCCCGTATCTTCTTTGGCTGCCAGTATGCTGGTCTGGTTGCAGCCCCCCTGCCCCTGCCCGTCGCCTTTGCCGGGAAAGAGACCTATCTGACCACGCTGCGCGGTATGATTACCAGTGCCGGGGCCAGCGCGGTGATTATTCCGCAGATTATTGAAGGCTGGACGGACGATATCGTCAGCGGCATGGGGCTGGCTTTTGCTGGCTCCCCCACTGAACTGATGGAACGCCCGGTGCCGGATATGGTTCTGCCAACCATTCATCCGGAAGCTCTGTCCTACCTTCAGTTCTCGTCCGGCAGCACCCGCTCCCCTATGGGTGTGTGCGTCAGCCAGCGTTCTGGCATGGCAAATGTGGCCGCCATCGCGCATGATGGCCTGTGCGTGCATGAAACCGGCGACCGCTGCGTCTCCTGGCTCCCGCTTTATCATGACATGGGACTGGTCGGGTTTTTCCTGACCCCCATGACCTGCCAGCTAACGGTTGATCTCCTCCCGACCCGTGAATTTGCCCGCAGGCCCCATGTCTGGCTGGACCTGATCAGCCGCAATCGCGGGACAATCGCCTACAGCCCGTCTTTCGGTTACGAACTCTGCGCACGTCGCCCCGCCTCCGCCGAACTGGACCTGTCCTGCTGGCGCGTGGCCGGGATTGGCGGCGATATGATCCGTCCGCATATCCTCAAAGAATTTTCTGAGCGGTTTGAAGCTGTTGGCTTTAACCCCAAAGCGTTTGTCGCCAGTTACGGCATGGCGGAAGCCACTCTGGCTATCAGCTTTGTGCCGCTTGATACTGGCATTGAAACCGATACGATTGATCTCCCGGCGCTGGAAAGCGAAGGGGTGGCGCGTGCGGCAACTGATCCTGCCACCCCCACCAGAACCTTTGTTGTCTGCGGCAGAGTTCTGCCCGGGCATGAGATGGAAGTGCGTGACCCGGAAGGACGTGTTCTGGAAGACCGCCAGACCGGTACAATTTTTGTCCGCGGCCCGAGCCTGATGAATGGCTACTTCCGCAAGCCCGCCGATACGGCACAGGTGCTGGATCAGGATGGCTGGCTGAACACAGGTGACCTTGGTTACATGCTGAATGGTCAGATTGTGGTCACAGGCCGCGCCAAAGATCTGATTATCATCAATGGCCGGAATATCTGGCCGCAGGATCTGGAATGGTCGGCCGAAAGCCATATCCCGACCCTGCGCAGCCGCGATGTTGCCGTGTTCTCCATGGAAAAAGGAGACCATGAGGAAATTGTGGCGCTTATCCAGTGCCGCGCAACGTCACCGGAAGCGCGTGAAGCCCTTCAGGCCGAAGCCACCAGCCTCTTCCGGCGCCTGCATGGCGTGGATGTTTCCGTGGTTCTTGTGCCGCCGCATGCCCTGCCGCAAACCTCATCCGGTAAACTGACACGCGCCAAAGCCCGCAAGATGTTCCAGACCGGCATGTTTGAACCGCAACCTGAAGCAGCTTCTGCCTGCTAAGGCGGGAAATTAAGGATTTTAAAATGAGCGAAACTGTTGAAAGCGTTTCTGCGCTGATCATCCAGAAACTTCTCGCCAATCCGAAAGTGCCGCGCGACATCGACGGTAACTGCAAGATCATGGACGATTTGGCTTTTGATTCTCTGGCTGTCATGAATTTTGTCATGGAAGTGGAAGACAGCATGGATGTGTCCGTGCCGCTCGACAAGCTGGCTGATATCCGGACCATTAACGACCTTGCCGCCTGCGTGGTTGATCTGAAAAACAAAGGCTGAGCGCGCATGACGTCTCTTTTTTCAAAATTTGACGGCACGGCCGGAGCCCTTGGCTCTCTGGTAGAAGCAGGCGGACGCAACCCGTTTTCTGTCGTCATTGAAAAGCCGGTTTCTTCCACGGTTGGCATTATCGAAGGCCGTGAGACCCTGCTTTTTGGCACGAACAACTATCTGGGGCTGAGCCAGTCCCCACGCGCCATCAAGGCTGCGCAGGACGCCGCCGCGACCTGTGGCGTCGGCACAACCGGCTCCCGCATTGCCAATGGCACGCAGTCCCTGCACCGGCAGCTTGAGCGCCGTATTGCCGATTATTTTGGCCGCCGTGACGCCATGGTCTTCTCCACCGGGTATCAGGCCAATCTGGGCATGATCTCCACGCTGGCCGGCAAGGACGACTATCTGATTCTGGACGCAGACAGCCACGCCAGCATTTATGATGGCAGTCGCCTGAGCCCCGCACAGGTTATCCGCTTCCGTCATAATGATGCGGATGATCTCTATAAACGCCTGAAGCGTCTGGACGGGACACCGGGTGCGAAGCTGATTGTTGTGGAAGGTATTTATTCCATGACCGGTAACGTCCCGCCAATTGCCGAGATGGTCGCCGTCAAGCGTGAAACGGGAGCCTATCTGCTGGTGGATGAAGCCCACTCCTTCGGGGTGATGGGCGAACGCGGTCTGGGCATTGCAGAACAGGCCGGGGTGGAAGCGGATGTGGACTTTATTGTCGGCACCTTCTCTAAGAGCCTTGGCACGGTTGGCGGATATTGCGTCTCCGATCATCCGGAACTGGAACTGGTCCGGCTGAACTGCCGCCCGTATATGTTTACAGCATCCCTGCCACCGGAAGTGATTGCCGCGACCATGGCAGCACTTGAAGATATGGCTGAACACCCGGAACTGCGCACGCAGCTGAAGGACAACGCGGCACGGCTACATGCCGGGTTCCACGGACTTGGCCTGAATGCCAGCAAGCAGGTCAGCCCGGTGATTGCCGTTACTCTGGAAGAAATCGGGCAGGCCATTGTTATGTGGAACCGCCTGCTGGACCTTGGGGTTTACGTCAATCTCAGCCTGCCGCCTGCTACACCGGACTCTCGTCCGCTGCTGCGCTGCTCTGTCATGGCAACACACACGGCTGAGCAGATTGATAAAGCGATTGATATCTTTAAGCAGGCCGCTCTGGACGCCAAAGCACTTCCGGCAGCCGCCTAAGAGCGTTTAAACGCCCCCTTGCGCCACAACCGCCAGAGCAAGGGCGGCGCGGCCAGCAGGGGGTGCTTTTCTGCAAAAGGTGTCAGCGGCACCCTGATCCCGGTATGTCGCTCGATTTTCCACGCGGCATAGCGGGCACCGCCTGTAAAGGTATAAGCCGCCTTGATCAGCCGCAGGATGTTGAGCGGACGCCCCATTCTGCGCCGCACCTGCCACGCCTGCTCTTCCCGGAATTTCTGGGCGGAAGAGAGACGCGGCCGGACTTCCTCCCCATCCCTTTCGTAACCCAGTCCCGCAGCCTGCCAGCACGGCAGCAGCAGATCCCTGTATCGCTCCTGATAGCTGGCGACGATCCCGGCACCGCGCCCCGCCTTTTCTACCCGAAGCTCTGTCTGATAGGTCTGGCGATAAAGCGCATTCCAGAAATCCTCACGCTGCCCTTTTTCCGGCCCGAGAAAGGCCGTCCAGCGGGCGGCGGTCACGGTGGCGCGCATGACGCAGCGGCGTAATGTCTGGGCCGCAGCGGCGTCCCGTTGCCAGACCAGCCGCACAGGCTGAGAAAAACGGGCCCAGACTGTTGTATCCATAGCGCTGAAGCCGGTCAGCCTGCGGAACTGGGCAAGGGACAGAATGGCCACTTTGGCTCGTAACTGCCGTCCTTCAACAGTCAGTTCATGATATTCGACATTGGGGGGCAAAAGCGCATTCGCGAGGCAGGCCAGCCGCCCGCGTGGCCAGTCAGACTGTTTTTTAACAATCACATAAAAATCGAGCAGCGTATCATCCTGTATGCCCCCCCGCAGGCCGGAGCCGTAGAACAGCACGCCAAGCGGCTCGGCCGTACCGACCATCTGCTCTACAAAATCCAGCACGGCGGGGCTGACGCGCGTTGTCAGCTCACGCAGGATCTGTTCATCAAGGAACCGGACTGCGCTGGCCTGCTGGCCGGACAGAGGTTCTTCAGGACGCTGCTGCTTGGCCATTTTATGCCTGTAGGAAAGAGAGAATCGGTCCTGCGGAAATTTCCAGACTATGTGCGGGGCCTGTTTCCAGAACCTCACCATCCAGCACAAAGGATTGCTCTGTGTTCAGAACAAGACGCTGCACCGACCCGCTGACGTAAGACGGATCGGCCCTTAGCCATGCCGGGCTGCGCCCGCGCAGCAGACTCCAGAGTGCGCGCAGCAGCTTCTGGGGGTTGGCCCCGACATCCAGATAGCTGATCCCTTCATCGGCCAGCCCTTCCGCTCTCCAGAAAGGCCAGAGCCCGTGCGGCAGGCATTGCAAGCCGGTGCAGAGGAACAGGAAGCGGTTGTGAGCCTCTGCGTCCCCTCCGTTTAGACTTAACCCAACGGGGGTGCCGTCCAGCCAGCTCTGCCGCAGACGGGGGGTGATAATCTGCCGCAGCGTTTCCGCCAGCGTGATGAATACGGCGGTATCATGCGCATAATTTTTAAGAATGGCAGGCGAGTGGGCAATTTCTATGCCGCGCGTAAAAGCGCCAAGGCCGCCGAAAAAACCCAGAACCGCGGCACGGTCCTGCCCCGGCCATGAGACAACCAACGGCTGACGCTGCTTGACGTCTGACACCAGACGGCCAGACTGAGCCCTGTCCTGAAGCCGTTGCAGGGCTTCCTCCCCCCGCAGGCCAAACCCCACATCTGCGGCAATCAGATTCGTATTGCCGGACGGCAGCACCGCAATCATGGGGAATCTGTCTTTGGGGTAAGATGATGCGTAGAGGGCACTCAGCACATTGCCGACCGTGCCATCCCCTCCGTCAATCACCAGACACCCTACGTCCTGCCGTGCCAGATCTTCTATGACGTCATGCAGTGCGCCCTGAGAGTCCGGGGAAAAGAAGAGCGGCCCCAGAATGCGCCGGGCGCAGTCCAGATAACGACCATCCGCCTTGAGATTGCGTCTGCTGCGGGAATTGTGAATCAAGGCAAAACGATCAGGCACTCGGAAACTCTTGCTTTTGCAGATACGGTGCCAGCGCTTTTGCCCCGGCTTATGGCGGTGGTATAATTAGAGTCAGCACACTTGTCACATACTGTCCTGTCAGGCCCCCTGCGCCGGAGACTTTCTTCCTTGCCCTCTTTTCAGATTGCGCACCTGTCCGACCCCCATCTGCCACTGGCGGAATACCCGGCTCGGGATGAAATTCGCTTCAAACGTCTCCTCAGCCTTCTGTCCTGGACATTAAAACGCCGCCATCTGCACAAGGCCGCCCCACTGGCACGGGTGATGGACGATATCCGGCGGTTTCAACCGGAACTGGTTGCTCTGACGGGGGATCTCACCAATCTTGGTCTGCGTTCGGAATTCCGGCGCGCCCGGCAATGGATGCAAGAGCAGGCACTCCCCCCCACCCTGCTGGTGCCCGGCAACCATGATGCCCTGATCCGCCAGAACCCGGCCGGAAAAGCGGCTCTGTGGGCAGACTGGCTTAAAACCGGGACGTCATTCCCATCCCTGCTGGTCAAAGACCATATTGCCTTGATCGGGGTGAACTCCGCCGTCCCTACACGACCATTTTTTGCGTCCGGCAAAGTCGGGGCTGCGCAGGCTGAACGGCTCCGTGCGGTTCTTCTTAAGGCAGGGCAGGACGGATTGTGCCGTGTCGTACTGATTCATCACCCCCCGGTGGCCGATCTGGTCAGCCGCCGGAAGGGACTGGACGATATGGACCTGTCGCAGTCTGTTCTGCGCGATGCAGGCGCCGAACTGGTGCTGCATGGACACTCGCACCGCGCGACTCTCGCCTGCATTCCGCACACGGAAATTCCGGTTGTCGGCACGACCTCGGCCTCGCATAGTGCGGGCAGCCCGGACACCGCAGCCGGATGGAACGCCATTGCCGTCCATCCGCAGGCCGGGCACTGGGCAATTACCGTTCTGCGGCGGGAACTTGGAACGGATGGCATCATGCGGGATGGCCCCACGCACACGTTCACACCCCATCGCCTTTCCGCATCAATCCGGCTATGACACCTTCCATGCCGAACACGCCCCTGTTGCGCCGACTGCAAGCGTTCTTCACTCCAGGCACTCTGGACCGCTATCTGATTGCGCAGGTTATCCCGCCTTTTATGGTCGCCCTGTCCGTCGTGATGGCGGCTTTGCTGCTTGAGCGCCTGCTGGTGCTGTTCAACCTGCTGGCCGCGGGCAACAACCATCTGGGCGTTTTTGTTGAACTGCTGACAACACTCCTGCCGCATTATCTGGGGCTGGCCATTCCGGCGGCCCTCTGCGTGGGCGTGTTTTCCATCATCCGACGCATGAGTCAGAATGAGGAAATTGACGCCATCACCAGCAGCGGCATTTCTCTGACACGCATCACGCGGCCCTACATTCTGCTGGGGGCTGCGCTGAGTCTCGTCACCTTTCTGCTGTACGGTTTTGTGCAGCCACATGCGCGCTATGACTTCCGGGCGACATTTTATATGGCCAGCCACACCGGCTGGGCACCCCGGCTGCAATCCAACATGTTTGCCAGCCCGTCCTCTACCCTGACCATTGTCGCGGACAAGGTGACGCAGGGCGGCTCCGATCTGCATGGCGTGTTTATCCGGGATACCTCGGACAATCAGGAACGTGACATTACCGCCCGGCACGGCCATATCCGGCTGGCGTCAGACAGTTCCGCCGTGGAAATTGCGCTGGAGAACGGCACAATCCTGACCGACACCGGCAAAGGCGTGCCCACCCTGACGACTTTTGAACACGCCACACGGCTGCTGACCCGCGCCAACCACATCACCCCCTTCCGTGAGCGTGGTGAGGACGAGCGGGAACTGACCTCCCCTGAACTTGTCAGCAGACTGCTGCATCAGGACCCGTCGATCTCCCGCCCGCATATGCGTTCGGAAGTGCATTTCCGGCTGGCCCGCAGCCTCACCATTCCATTTATTCCGGCTCTTGCCGCCGCCCTTGCCATTATGCGCAAGCGGCAGCGTAGCAGTGCTGGTCTTGTGCTGGCTTTTATCATCATGGTCGGGTTCGATCACATGCTCCAGTTCGGGCACAGTATGGTCGCCACAAAAAAAGCCTCTCTGCTGATTATCTGGGGGCCAGCCCTCATTTTTGTCGCGATGAGTTCTTTGCTGCTGCTGCACAAGTCCGGCACATTCCAGACACTTAAAGCCCAGTGGATGAGCAAAAAACGCGCCAGACTGGCCGACAGTCAGAAGGCCGCGCCGTGAAAACAAAATCACACGCCCCGACCCATGTTCTGCTGCGCTATCTCTCTGGCGTGCTGTTCAACCGTGTTCTGTTCAGCTGCGCCATTCTGGTCGGGCTGATGGAAATTCTGGCTCTGCTGGAACAGACGACCCCCATCCTGCAGCGGCATCTGGGTATTTCGGGTATCCTGACCTATGCGGGGATGCGGCTTCCCTTCCTGATGGCAGGTGCTTTGCCGCTCAGCGTGCTGATTGGCGCGCTTGTCATGCTCTCCCAGATGACCCTTGCCAGCGAGATGGCCATTCTTCAGGCCTCGGGCCTTTCCATGTGGGGCCTGTACAAGCGGCTTCTGCCTGCCACGCTGCTGATTGGTGTGATGGGCGTTATGCTGGATGATCAGGTCACCCCCCGCTCAGAACAGGCTCTGGCGGCGTGGTGGAACCGGACGGACCCGCACCCGGAAAACGGTCATGCCTTCTGGTTCCATGAAGGCGGGCGCATTGGCCATGTAAAGTATGTTGCGGATGGCGGGAACATGCTCTCGGGGCTTGATCTCTATACACGCACGCCAGATGGCATGCTGCAGGAAGCCCTGCATGCGGACCGCGCGGATTATACCCATGCGCATGGCTGGCAGTTGCGCACCATCCGCCGTGTTCAGGTTGATGGGGATAAGACCGCCAGACTCCCGGTGGAGGACGATACCTCATGGCAGACCACGCTGCATCCGTGGGACTTTATCCGTCTTTCGGCTGAAAACCCGCCTCTGTCCTCCGGCACCATTATCGGCATGCTGCGCGGGCGGCTGCCGTCCGATTCCAGTCCCGGCTTCCTTCAGGCTGGCCTGCTGGAACGCTTTCTGCGCCCGGCCGCCATGATGGTATTGTTGTTGCTTGCCATGCCGGTAATCTATATTCCACCCCGGACAGGCACACGAAGCTGGGTCCCGGTCTGGTGTCTCGGGGCTGGCCTGCTGTTTATTATCGCGCAAGGGCTGTTACGGGCCATGGGCAATGCCGGACTTCTGCCCCCACCTGTTGCGACCATCCCCGGATTGATTATTTTCACTCTGGGGGCAGTCACCGCGCTCCTGAGGAACGAAGCAAAATGAGCGGCACTCTGAATAACGCGACCATCCGCACGGGCCGGAGTTTTGATCTTGGCAAGATGAACCTCCGCCAGTTGTGGATCGCTTATCTGACCTATCCGACCATTCTGTTATATTTCGCGCTGGTTATTGCCAGCGTTGCGGCGGCAACCTGGTTTTTTGCCGGGTGGGGGCCGACGCTGGTTTCCATTCTGGCCGTCATACTGGTGTATCCGCTGGCGTGGTATCTGCTGCATCGCTACGTGCTGCACGGGCGCGTTCTCTACAAAATGAAATGGACGGCCTCCCTGTGGAAGCGCATCCATTTTGACCACCATCAGGACCCGCATCTGCTGGACGTTCTGTTTGGTGCGCCCGTCACCACCCTGCCGACCATTGCCGTCATTACCATACCCATCGGGTATCTGATTGGCGGCTGGGGCGCTGCGGCCACGGCTTTTGGCACCGGCGTGGCCATCACCTGCATTTATGAATTCTTCCACTGCATCCAGCATCTGAACTACAAGCCGCGCTCCGCATGGATCCAGCGTATGAAGGCGCGTCACGTTCTGCACCACTTCCATGATGAAGACGGTAATTTCGGCATTACCAGCTTTGTGGTGGACCGCGTGTTTGGCAGCTACTATCTGGACGCCAAAGCGCGCCCGCGCAGCCCGACGGTGTTCAATCTGGGATATGATGTCAAAGAAGCGCAGCGTTTTCCGTGGGTTATGGATCTGACAGGCTCTCCCCCGCGGGACCGGCCCGACGGTGCCCGCCCGGAAGCCAAACTGATGCGCGATACGTCCCAGCACGCTGCATGACAACGGCACACGGGCCTCTGTCCGCCCTTATTCTGGCAGGCACGCGCCCCGGTGCGCCGGACCTCATGGCGCAGGCCGCCGGTGTTTCCCACAAAGCCATTCTGCCCGTAGGCGGTACGCCGATGATCCTGCGGGTGATCTCGGCACTTCAGGCCACACCGGGGATCGGGCGGATTGTTGTCTGCATTGATAACCCGGCTGTGCTGGCCGGGATAATCCCGCCCGACATTGATATTCTCCCCTCAAGCCCGCATGGTCCGAGCGCCAGTGTGCTGGCGGGTCTGACACAGATGGGCACCCCCCTGCTTGTCACCACAGCCGACAATGCCCTGCTCCGCCCCGCATGGATCAGCGAATTTCTGGACAAATGCGGCCCTGATACGGATGTCGCGGCGGCCGTAGCGCCTGAAGCTGCCGTGCTGCGGGATGTGCCCGGCACGCGCCGCACCTTTATCCGGCTGGCCGATATGGCGTTTTCCGGGTGCAATCTGTTCCTCTTCCGCACACCCGCGTCCTTGGCGGTTGCGGAACTCTGGCAGCATGTTGAAAAAAACCGCAAACATCCGTTGCGGATAGCGTGGCTCCTTGGTCCCGGCGTTTTGCTGCGCGCACTGTGCAAAAAACTCACATGCACGGCCCTGTGCAACCGCATTGGGGCACTAACGGGCACAACGGCTGAACTGATTCCGCTTTCAGACGGTCGGGCCGCCGTGGATGTTGATAAACCGGCTGATCTGGACCTGACGGAAAAGCTGATTGCCGCGGACGCCAGAGCGAACCCCTGATCTGCCATGCGCATTGCTTACCTTATCAATTCGACCGAAGGCGGCGGAGCAGCCTTCCCGGTGCCTGCCATTACCCGCGTGCTGCGCAATGCAGGGCATGAGGTTGCTGTTTTTGCGCTGACCCGGCGGGATGGCAGAGCCATCAAACCCATGCAGGACGCCGGGCTGGAGGTGCGGGTGCGCGAAGGGGGCCGAAAGGACCATCTGGCGGCCCTGCTCTGGCTGAAACGCCAGATGGACCTCTGGCAGCCCACGCATTTATGGACCTCGCTAACCCGTGCGACTCTGCTGGGCCAGATCATCGGGCAGATGCGGGGCATCCCGGTGGCAAGCTGGCAACATTCTGCGCGGCTGCGCCCCCCTAACGGCACCTTGCTCCGGCTGCGGCGCAACGCCTCCTGCCTATGGGTCGGAGATTCGCAATACGTGACGGATATCACCCGGCAACAACTCCACATTCCGGCGGACCGCCTGATGTGCTGGCCAATTTTCCATGCCCGCGCCGATAGCCCTCAGGCCCGCGCATGGCAACAGGGAGAGCCTGTGCGTCTTGGGTCTCTGGGCCGCCTGCATCCCGTGAAAGGCTTTGATACGCTCTGCCTCGCGCTGGCCCGCCTCCGGCAGGCCGGACGCATTCCCCCTTTCCATCTGACACTGGCGGGCGAAGGAGAAGAACGCCCGGCGCTGGAAGCCCTTATCCGGCAGCATGGATTACAGGACCACGTCTCCCTGCCCGGCTTCTGTGACCAGACAGGGCCGTTTCTGGCAGCGCAACACCTCTACCTTCAGCCCTCCCACTGGGAAGGATTCTGCATGGCGGCACATGAGGCCATGCAGGCAGGCCTCCCGGTGATTGCCTCTGCCGTCGGGGAACTCACCCATTCCATCCAGAACGGCGTTACCGGCTGGACTGTCCCTCCAAAAGACCCGGATGCGCTGGCAACAGCCCTCGCAATCGCCCTGGCTCAGCCTGAGCGGCTAGCGGACATGGGTCAGGCCGGACGAACCTATGTTCTGACCCATTTTAGTGAGGAAGCTTTTACCCATACCGGGGAAGCCGTCCTGAGCCGATTTGCCGCGCTGACAGCCTGACGGACTGACACATCCGGCAGGCCTGCACAGACGGCAGGCGCGTCCGGAAGCCTCTTACACCAGCAAAGCCATAACTTTTCCGGGCACTTCCGCCATACCCACGGCACTTGCATCGGCTTCACGGGCAAAAGCAGGGTCACCATACCCCCACGCAGCAAACAGAGAGCGGACGTTGCTGCCCCGCGCCGCGAGCAGATCGGGCATCATGTCCCCGATCATGACGGTAGAGGCGGCCTGCCCCCCGGCCAGCGCGATTGTCCCCAGCAGATGCGCCGGGTCAGGCTTTCTGGCTGGAAAACTATCCCCGGCCCCAATGCTGGCAAACAGCGGGGTCAGATTGAAGGCGTCAAGAATATGCCGGGCAGCCGCTTCCGGCTTGTTTGTACAAACCGCAAGCATCCAGCCATGTTTCCGTAATGTCTCCAGCGCATCCTCCGTGCCGGGAAACAGACGGGAAAGCCGTGTTGCACGGGGGGTGTAAAGGCTGAGAAACTGACTGACGGTCTGTGTGGCGTTCAGTCCGGCACGTCCGTCCGGATCCGTGAGACGAATCAGGCTCTCCACCAGAGCATGCACACCATTGCCAATCATGCCGCGCACTGCCGCGTCCGAAACCGGAGGCAGGCCATGAGAGGCGAGGATTTCCCGCACACAGTCGGCAATATCCGGCAGGGAGTCCAGCAAGGTGCCGTCCATATCAAACACGGCCAGTCCTGACTGCGTCATACGCTCTTATCCTTCTGTAAATTTTCGAAAAGTTTTATGATACATCCATAACGTTATTCCCCGGCCAGACGTTTGACACCTGCCTGAGCTTGGCTTACCGCAAAGGGATCATGACGTCTCCTTCCGCATCCCGTCCCGCCACTGCCGTCCTGCTTGCTGCCGGACTTGGCACCCGTATGAAATCCTCCCGCCCAAAGGCCATGCAGCGGCTGGCAGGCAGGCCCATGCTGGCCCACCTGATTGCCAGTGCTTCCGAGGTTTTTGACCGGCTGGTCGTCGTCATAGGCCCGGAAATGGGCGATGTGGCGGAACTCGCCGCACCCTACCCGGTTGTGATCCAGCATGAACGGCTGGGCACGGCACATGCCGCCCTGCAGGCAGAGGCCTATTTTGGCGATGGGGATGTGGCTGTTCTGTATGCGGATAACCCCCTGATTTCCTCTGAAACGCTTACACGCCTGCTGGAAGCGCGCCATGCGCCGGAAGTCGGGCTGGCCCTGCTGGCCATGCGCCCTACGGAACCGGGCCGTTATGGCCGCGTCATTGCGCAGGGCGGGCTTGTAGAGCGAATTGTGGAATGGGCGGACGCCACGCCAGAAGAACGGGCTGTGGATCTGTGCAACGCCGGAGTGCTGTGCGCGGACGCCGCAACCTTCCGCCGCTGGCTGCACAGCGTGAAAAATGACAACGCCAAGGGTGAATTCTACCTGACAGATGTGGTGGATTGCGCTGTGGCCGATGGTGTGCGCGTCCATGCTGTAGAAGCGGCTGAAGATGAACTGCGCGGCATCAATTCCCGCATGGAACTGGCCGAGGCGGAAGCCGCCCTGCAAGCGCGCCTGCGCCAGAAGGCCATGGAAAACGGAGTAACGCTGGTTGCGCCGGAGACGGTGTTCTTCTGTGCCGACACAGTGCTCGCACCGGATGTTCTGGTTGAACCGCATGTTGTCTTTGGTCCGGGTGTGACGGTGGAAAGCGGTGCGGAAATCCGCTCCTTCAGCCAGCTGGAAGGCTGCACCGTGCAGAAAGACGCCATTATTGGCCCGTATGCCCGCCTGCGTGCCGGCACCAGTATCGGGACCGGAGCCCGCGTCGGCAATTTTGTGGAAGTGAAAAACACCACGCTGGGTGACGGTGCAAAAGCCAACCATCTGACCTATCTGGGAGATACGTCCATCGGCGCACGTTCCAACATTGGCGCGGGGACCATCACCTGCAATTATGATGGCTTCTTCAAACACAAAACAACCATTGGGGACCGCGTTTTTGTAGGCTCCAACGCCATTCTGGTTGCCCCCGTCAGCATCGGCACCAATGCGCTGGTGGCGGCTGGCAGCGTGATTACCAAAGACGTGCCGGAGGACGCCATGGCCTTTGGCCGCCCCCGGCAGGAGAACAAGCCTGAACTGGGCAGACGCTTCAAGGAAACCCTGAACGCCAGAAAGGAAAACGGCTGATGTGTGGCATATGCGGCGTTGTCGGCCTGCGACACGCAACCCCGATTGTGTTTGAAGGTCTGCGCCGGCTGGAATATCGGGGCTATGACTCCGCGGGGATCGCAACGCTGGTGGATGGACGGGTTGAACGCCGCCGGGCCGCGGGCAAGCTGGATAATCTGGGCCGCCTGCTGGAAAACAATCCGCTGGCGGGTACTACCGGCATCGGCCACACGCGCTGGGCTACGCACGGCGCGCCCACAGCCTGCAACGCACATCCGCACGGCACGGAACGCGTCGCCATTGTACATAATGGCATTATCGAAAATTTCGAGACGCTGCGGCGTGAGCTTGAAGCCGTCGGTCAGGTTTTCCAGACGGAAACAGACAGCGAAACCATTGCCCTGATGGTGGATTTTTATCTCACGCAGGGTTACGCGCCGAGGGAAGCAGCCCTTAACACGCTGAAACGCCTTGAAGGCGCTTATGCCGTGGCCATGATTTTTGCGGGCCATGAAGGCCTCATGATTGGGGCGTGCCATAGTGCCCCGCTGGCTGTCGGTTATGGCGACGGGGAAATGTTCCTGGGTTCTGACTCCCTTGCCCTCGCCCCGCTGACCCGCCGCATTACCTACATGGAAGACGGAGATTGCGTGGTGATCACCCCGGCCGGGGCTGAGTTCATCACCTTTGATGGCACGCCCGTCACCCGCAAGGAGCAGACGACGGCACTGGCCGCGGGTTCCATCGGGAAAGATGGCTACCGCCATTATATGGAAAAAGAGCTGCACGAGCATCCGCTGGTGATCGGCCAGACGCTCCAGCGCATGGTGGACCCGGCCAGCCGCCGCGTCATGCTGCCAGAAATGCCGTTTGATCTGGCCTCCGTGCCCCGTGCCGTCATTACGGCCTGTGGTTCAGCGTTTTATGCGGGTATGATTGGCCGCTACTGGCTGGAAGACATTGCCCGCCTGCCGGTGGATATTGATGTTGCCAGTGAGATGCGCTACCGCAATCCGCCGCTGACGGCAGGCTCTCTCGGCCTGCTGATCTCCCAGTCCGGTGAGACAGCGGATACGCTGGCCGCCCTGCGCAGCCTGCGGGAAAAAGCTGTCCATATTCTTTCTGTGCTCAATGTGGAGCACAGCACCATGGCGCGTGAAAGCGATGTTGTGCTGGGCACGGTGGCCGGGCCGGAAATATCCGTTGCTTCCACCAAAGCCTTCACAGCCCAGCTTACCGTTCTGGCCTGCCTGAGCATTGCCGCGGCACGGGCCCGTGGCACGCTGGATGAAGCCGGGGAAGATGCTCTGGTTTCCGCCCTGCTGGATCTGCCAAGCCGTGCCGCGGAAGTGTTTACGCAAGGCCCTGCAATCCGCCGTATGGCGCAGATTGTCGTGGAAGCGCGGGACGTGCTCTATCTGGGCCGCGGCAGCATGTTCCCCGTCGCGATGGAAGGGGCTCTGAAACTCAAGGAAATCACCTATATCCATGCGGAAGCCTACGCGGCAGGCGAGATGAAGCACGGGCCGATTTCCCTGATTGACCGCACTGTGCCGATTGTTGCCAGCGCTCCCTACACGCCGCTATTTGATAAAACGCTCTCCAACCTCCAGGAGGCGAAAGCACGCGGTGGTCGTCTACTGGTCTTTACCGACACAAAAGGCGCAGACCGTGTTTCCGCCATCGCGGAAGAAATGGTTGTGCTGCCCCACGTGCATGATTTTGTAGCCCCCATCCTGCAAACCATTCCGGTGCAGATGCTGGCCTATGAGGTTGCCGTGCTGAAAGGCACGGATGTGGACCAGCCACGGAACCTAGCAAAGTCCGTCACGGTCGAATAATACCCACGTCCAGAGCCAGCCCCCGGATCTAGTGTCCGGGGCTGGCGACAGAATTTTACGTCTGGAAAGCGTGCTGCGCGTAACACGCTGAGAATCCTCTCAGCATGCACGCCGCACGCTTTTTTTTCGTTTAAGTCGTCTGCTGAGGCGGACCATCCAGAATGATGGTGATGCGGCCCATTTTCGGGTGATCAATTTCCACCCGGACAGCCACAAAACCCGCGTCTCCCACCTTTTCAAACCAGGCGCGGCCCGGCTGAGGGTTCCGGAGCTTGCTGTTCTCGCTATTGAACTTGAAGCCTTCCGTTTGCTGCGCCACAAAATCACACCGCAGCGCATCATCCCCCCATTCCAGCGGGCCGCCTGAGGGAATCCGCTGTAACCCTCCGGAATGCATGGAGAGCGTGCTCAGGCGCATCCCATCGAATACCTTGGCCTTCCCGTCACAACTCTGGGTCGTACGGACCTGATGCAGCAGATCCATCAGCACAGCGAGGGTATCAATGGCCCCTTTTTTGTCCGCATCCGGCACAGACTCGCGGTCTGTCTCCGCAGGGTCGAGTGTTGTGACTTCGGGCATCTGGTCCCGATATGTCAGAGAGACATGCCGATTCCTGCCGCGGGACCAGCCCACACTGTCATAGGCTGAGGGCTCGACGGCCTGCCCGTTAAAATGCCCCTGCGCGCTGGTCTGCAAATTGGTCTTCATGAACAGGCCGAAAAATCCGCCTGTTTTGATATGCGCCGCAACACCATACTGCGTCTCACTCAGGCGATAGGATGCCTGAATATCCATCACCTTAAAGCCGTGCGCATAGACACGATACTGCACCTGAGTCTGTGGCAGAACGCCTTCAGCCCGGGCCGCAGATCCTGAACCTCCGGCCAGCAGAAAACCGGCGCACAGGCCCGGCACAAGAGACCTGAGAAGAGCGGTCCCACCGGACAGCAGACGTGAATGCTGCATAATATTCCTTTTCAAACGAGATCAGACAGAATCGGCGTGTGCAGCACGATACCCCAGCCTGCGGGAAAGTGCCTGTGCCAGCGCCAGAGCCATATGCCCAAGCTGGCTGACCTTATACCGCCCCAGCTCCGTCTGCGGCAGGCTGAGCCCGACCCCAGCCACCATGCGCCCGGAATGGTCCTTCACCCCGGCCCCGAAGCACCACAGGCCATCATGCACCTGTTCATCATCCACCGCGTAGCCACGCTCTCTGATTTCCGCAATTTCACGCACCAGAGTCGTGACGGACCGAATCCCGTTGGGAGTCAGAGGTTCGGGCCATGTGGAAGCCGGATGCAGGGTCAGCCATTCACGGAACGCATTATCATCCATCTCGGCCAGCATGGCATTGCCTGTGGCCGTAAAGATGGCAGGCAGACGCATCCCGACGCGGAAAGAGGCCCCGAGCACCGTCGCGCTGTTACGGCAGGCCATATAGACCACATCCGTATCTTCCAGCACCGTCAGCGTGACCGTAAAGGCCGCAAGGTCTGAAGCATTTTCCAGAGTCTGGTAGAATTCCGTCACCAGATCCCGCTGTTCCGTCACCCCGCCGCCCCAGTCCAGCAGGCGTGCGCCCAGCCGGTACCCTTGTGTGACCGTCTTTTCCAGCAACCCCAGTTCGACCATCACCGCGACCAGCCCGTGCACGGTGCTGCGCGGCAGGTCGAGCTGACGCGCGATATCCGCGGCAAGCGGCGGGCGCTCCGTACTTTTCACCAGATCCAGAATACGCACGGCGCGGCGTAGGGCGGGCACGGAGTCATGAGGTTTGGACATGTCGTTTCTTATTTTCCTTGTTGACAAAGAGGGCCCTTACCCTCATATTCCAAATACGGGATCGAGTTCAATATAATGAACAATAAAAATCAGAACTCGATCCTCTGACAGAGACTATTCTGGTGGAAGCCTGACAAGAACCCGGAACAGGGCAGCAGGCTTCCCCCCGGACCAGACCTTACAGACCCATCTCCCCTTCACACTCGCACCGCCTTCTGTCTTACGCTACACAGGTTTGCAACGCGCCCTGTTCGCACATGAGAGATGAGTGTCTGACCGTGACCACAATCTATGATTTTACACTCCCTGCCCTTGAAGGCGGCGACATCAATCTGGCGGACTACCGTGGCCGCCCCGTTCTGATTGTCAACACAGCGTCCAAGTGCGGTTTCACCCCGCAATATGAAGGCCTGCAAGCCCTGTGGTACCAGTTCCGCAGCATGGGTCTGGTCGTGATCGGCATCCCCAGTAACGATTTTGGGGCGCAGGAACCCGGCACGTCCTCAGAAATCGCCTCTTTCTGCCACCGCAATTATGGTGTCAGCTTCCCTATGGCGGCGCGCTCTGTGGTGAAAGGTCCGCAGACTATTCCTCTGTTCCGGTGGCTGGACAAGGAATGTGGTTTTCTGGCCCGTCCGCGCTGGAATTTCTATAAATATCTGACAAACCGGACCGGCGCGCCCGTAGCGTGGTTTTCGAGCGTTACCGCGCCGACCTCTGCCCGCGTGACCAAAGCGGTTGAGCGCGTGATCCTGAACCCCTGATCAGGCACGCTCCCTCTCTAATTCCGGGCTGAGACTCCTGAAGGTAATTACCGCGGGACGATCAGCCCGTCCCGCAATGTCACCACACGGTCCATGCGGCTCAGCAGTTCTTCATTATGGGTGGCAACCAGAGCCGCAAGCCCCTGCCCACGTACGGCCGCCATCAGTTCTGAGAAGACAGCATCGGCTGTCCGGACGTCCAGATTGCCAGTCGGTTCATCCGCCAGCAGCACAGCCGGGTTATTGGCCAGTGCGCGCGCTATCGCCACACGCTGCTGCTCCCCGCCGGACAGTTTACCCGGCAGGTGAGACACCCGGTGTGCCAGCCCAAACAGCCCCAGCAGCTTTTCAGCTTTCTGGCGGGCATCCGCCTTCCGCACGCCGGCAATCATCTGCGGGAGCATCACGTTTTCACGCGCTGTAAACTCGGCCAGCAAATGATGAAACTGATAGACAAAGCCAATCTGGTCACGCCGCAATGCAGTCCGGCCGACTTCCGGCAAGCCATGCGTCCGTTGCCCGCAGATTTCAATCTCACCTTCATCGGGCGTATCCAGCAGGCCAGCCAGATGCAGCAGCGTGGATTTGCCTGTGCCAGAGGGCGCAACAAGGGCCACAATCTCCCCTGCATGCAGGGTAAAGTCCACGCCCTGCAAAACGGGCAGAACGCCATCTTCCCCGCTCCGGTAGGTCTTCTTTACGCCACGCAGGCTGAGGGCGACATTACTCATGGCGCAATGCCTCCACAGGATCAGTTTTTGCCGCACGCCATGACGGATACAGCGTTGCCAGCAGGGAGAGGCTCAGAGCAATCAGAATCACTTCACCAACCTGCCCCCAGACCAGCTTGGCCGGAAGATGTTCAAGGTAATACACTTCCGGGTTGAAGAGATTGGTGCCGGTCAGCTTCTGCAAGGCCTGCCGAATACGCTCGATATTCTTGCAGAAGACCACACCCAGCAGAGTACCGGCCACGGTGCCCGTAACACCGACTGACGCCCCGCACATCAGGAAGATGCGCATAATGGCCCCGCGGCTGGCCCCGATGGTGCGCAGCACGGCGATATCGCCCGTCTTGTCCTTCACCATCATGATCAGGGAGGAAATGACATTAAAGGCAGCCACAAGGATGATCAGAGTCAGGATCAGGAACATCACATTCTGTTCCACCTGCACCGCACCAAATAGGGCATTGTTGGCGTTGGTCCAGTCCAGCACACGCAGGCCCGGCTCCCCGACGGCATTCACAATCCGCATCGTCACCGGGCGGATGTTCTGCTCGTCCTTCGCCATGACCTGAATCTGCGTGACCTTGTCCGGCATCTGGAAATAGATCTGCGCCGCATGCATCGGCAGGAAAACGTAGCTGGAATTATAGTCGTTCACGCCCGCATCAAAAATGGCGACAACCCGGTAAGCCCGCACACGGGGCACGGTGCCAAAGGCCGTTGCGGCCCCATTCGGTGAGACCAGCGTGAGACGGGAGCCAATAGACAGCCCGGCGCGGTCTGCAAGCGTTACGCCAATGGCAATCGAATCATCACTGCCGAAATCATCCAGTGTGCCCGCAACCAGAGAGGAACTAACACCTTTCAGGTCCAGCAGCCCCTGCCGGGTCATGCCATGCACCACCCCGCCGGAACTGTAAGACCCGGCGCTGAGCAGCACCTGCCCTTCAATAAGCGGGGTCGCGCTGATCACACCCGGCACCTTACGCACGCGCTCGGCCACATCCTCATACTGAGAAATCGTGCGGCCCGCGCCGTAAATGCTCAGATCACCATTCAGCCCGAGGATGCGCCCCATCAGGTCAGCCTGAAACCCGTTCATCACCGCCATGACGATGATGAGCGTGGCCACCCCGAGGGCAATCCCCACAAGCGAGAAAATGGCAATCACGGAAACAAAGCGTTCTCCGCGCCGTGCCCGAAGGTAGCGGCCTGCCACGGCCCGCTCGAAGGGACCAAACATCATCAGTCTGCCAGAACCAGAGCCAGAGCGTCTTCCACACTCACATCCTTGCGCTCACCTGTTGCGCGGCGCTTGAGTTCCACGCGGCCTTCCTTGGCGCTGCGCGGCCCCACCACGATCTGCCAGGGGTGGCCCATCAGATCCGCATCCGCGAATTTCGCACCGGCGCGATCCGTCCGGTCGTCATACAGGAAGGCTTCGCTGTTGGTGTTGTAGATCCGCTCACACAACGCATCACAGGTTTCATCACCCACTTTCAGGTTGATGATCACAGCGCGGAACGGTGCCACGGCATCCGGCCAGATAATCCCGGCGTCATCATGACTGGCTTCGATAATGGCACCGGCCAGACGGGAGACACCAATGCCATAGGACCCCATTTCCGGGTAGACAGGCGTGCCTTCCGGGCCGCTGACGGTCACATCCATGGACTGGGTGTATTTGGTGCCGAAGTGGAAAATATGGCCCACTTCAACGCCGCGCCCTTCCCGCCGCCGATCTTCCGGCACAGCATCCCATGCAGCGGTATCGTGCATTTCATCCGTTGCGGCATAAGGCGTGGTGACGCGGCTGTAGAAGGCTTCCAGCGCCTTCGGATCTTCCACGTTGACGGGTTCATCCAGCCAGTCCTGCTCCTCAAGAGCGGCATCATAAAACACGCCGCTTTCCCCCGTGGGGGCGAGAATCAGGAATTCGTGGCTCAGTTCCCCGCCAATCGGGCCCGTATCGGCGCGCATCGGCACGGCCCGCACCCCCAGACGCTGGAACGTGCGCAAATAGGCCAGCAGCATCCGGCGATAGGTCGCAACGGCAGAGTCATAGTCCAGATCAAAGCTGTAGGCGTCTTTCATCAGGAATTCACGCCCGCGCATCACGCCAAAACGCGGACGCACTTCATCACGGAATTTCCACTGGATGTGATACAATACCTGAGGAAGATCCTTGTAGGACTTCACAGCCTGCCCGAACAGGTCGGTAATCATTTCCTCATTGGTCGGCCCGTACAGCAGTTCCCGCTTATGGCGGTCCTGAATACGCAGCATTTCCGGGCCGTAAGCATCATAGCGGCCAGACCGCTTCCACAGATCAGCGGACTGAAGGGTGGGCATCAGCACTTCCTGCGCGCCAATACGATCCTGCTCTTCCCGCACGATCTGGCTGATATTACGCAGCACCTTCAGGCCAGCAGGCAACCAGGCGTAAATGCCGGACGCCGTCTGCCGGATAAGACCAGCCCGCAGCATAAGGCGATGTGAGACGATCTGCGCCTCTGCCGGGTTTTCCTTAAGCGTGGGAAGAAAACTACGCGAAAGACGCATGATGCACTCAGCCTTGTCTGGCAGGTGAGACCACAGGCGGCCTCACTCTGAAATTTTAGTCTGTTATCTGCTCTAAAACAGTGCGGCGACAAAGAAAACCCGCATCATGCGGGCCTCCCTTAAGTCGCCGGATCGACCCTGCCCGAGGCAGGGTGAGGTTCTGCGCCTCAGACGCGCAGAACGTGAACATCCACCAGCGGACGCTTCTGCAATTTACGGCCCAGTGCGCGACGGAGGGCGGTTTTAGCCGCATCGCGGAAGGACTGGTCATCATTGCGCAGTTCATCCGGAATGACGTCAATCGCGTTCGCGAATTCTTCGCGCACGCGCACACTTTCCAGATCATCCGGGTCCAGCAGACCGGGGGCGCTGACTTTGGGCTCACCAATCACAAAGCCTTCATCATCCACCGCGAAGCTGGCAATCACCACGCCGTTAAACAGCATCTTGCGGCGGGCAGCCAGAACGCCACCGTTCATGGGCAGCAGACGACCAGCATCCAGAGCCAGACGGCCGCTGGGCGCTGTATCAACCACTTCCACCTTACCCGGAGCAAGCCGCAGAATATCGCCATCTTCCAGCAGGATCGGCGCGATATCCTTTTCCTGAGCCAGAGCGGCATGGGCTGTCAGGTGGCGCCATTCACCATGCACAGGGACGGCATATTTCGGCCGGACCAGATCATACATGGTGCGGACATCATCCCCGGTGGCGTGACCGGACACGTGCACAAAAGCGTCTTTATCCGTAATCACGCGCACACCGCGGCGGGACAGATTATCCTGCACGGCCATAATGGCGCGTTCATTCCCCGGTATCATACGGCTGGAATAAATTACCGTATCGCCCTCACCCAGAGAGACATTCGGGTGCATATCCAGAGAGATACGGGACAGAGCGGAGCGTGGCTCACCCTGACTTCCGGTGATGATCATGACAATCTGATCATCCGGCACGTCATTCACGTCCTGTTCCGTCAGGAACGGCAGCACACCGGACAGATAGCCACACTCACGCGCCGCAACATCCAGATTGCGCAGGGAACGGCCAACCAGAACCACCGTACGGCCCGCAGCCTGTGCGGCCATAGCAATGGTTTCCACACGCGCCACGTTGGAGGCAAAGCAGGTGACCGCAATGCGCCCTTTCAGCCCGCTGATCAGGTCCGTCATGCTGCGACGCACTTCCGCTTCCGAGCGGGAGGGGCCGGAACTCATGACGTTGGTGCTGTCACACACCAGCGCCAGAACACCTTCATCCCCCACTTCCTTCAGACGCTTGACGTCTGTCGGCGGGCCAACCAGCGGGTCCGGGTCCAGTTTCCAGTCACCCGTATGCACAATCACACCATCGGGCGTACGCAGCACAACAGCCTGCGCTTCCGGCACGGAGTGGGTCACGGGGATGAATTCCAGGTCAAACGGCCCGACCTTGAAGTCCCCACTGCACGGAATCACGTGGATCGGCACCTGCTGGAGCAGACGCGCTTCACCCAGCTTGCGGCGCAGCACCGCCCCGGCAAAGGGCGTCACATACACAGGGCACTGCAACAGCGGCCAGACATGGGCTACAGCGCCAATATGGTCTTCATGCGCATGGGTGATCACGAGCCCTGCGAGCTTATCCTTGCGCTCGGCAATAAAGGTCGGGTCCGGCACCAGAATTTCGGCTTCCGGTGTATCGTTCCCGCTAAAGCCAATACCGCAATCTATCGCCAGCCAGGTTTCCCCAAGGCGATAGAGATTCAGATTCATGCCGATCTCGCCCGTTCCGCCCAGGGGCAGAAAGACGAGATCGCCGTTCTGTTCTGTCATAAGTTGTCTTATCCTTCTGTTAAAAAGTCTTTTTCGATTGTGAGACGCGGCAAGGGATTCCGCCCCGCCAATATCCGCAGCCCGTTAAGGGTCAGCATTGAATCCACGTGATCAAACACTGTCGTGCCTTCCGAGAAGAGCGGAGCCAGACCGCCAGTTGCGAGCACCTTCATGGTCTGCCCGACTTCCTGCCTGATCCTCTCAACGATCCCCTCGATCAAACCCACATAACCCCAGAACACGCCAGACCGCATGGCCGTAACCGTATTCCGCCCGATGACGGAATCCACCGCCGGACGTCCAATTCCTATTCTCGGCAGCCGGGCAGCTGCCTGATGCAGGGCTTCAACCGAAAGATTGATACCCGGGGCAATCACCCCGCCACAATAGCTGCCTTCTGCATCCACCACATCAAAGGTGGTGGCCGTGCCAAAATCAATCACCGTCAGCGGTCCACCATACAGATGGTGTGCGGCAAGCCCGTTTAACAGGCGGTCCACGCCAACTTCATCCGGATTATCCATTTTAATGGAAAATCCCCAGTCCAGCCGGGCGGAGGCCAGCAGAGGCTCCACCGAAAACCACTGGCGGCACAGAGTGCGCAGATGGTAGAGCGCCGCCGGCACCACGGTGCCAATCACAGCGCCTTCAATATCCTCCGCCGCAATCCCCTGCATTTTCAGCAGGGCCAGCAGCCAGACGGCATATTCGTCAGACGTGCGCTGGGCCTGCATGGTAATGCGCCACACACCCCGCCATTTTTCACCATCATGCACGGCAAACACAACATTGGTGTTGCCTGCATCAATGACGAGAAGCAACGTCAGCCCCCTGTTCTGCCAGCAGGATATCCCCTGTTGCGATCGTTTTCATACCCTGTTCCGTCTCAAGCAGCAGCCGTCCATCAGCGGCAAGCCCTGCAAACTGGCCCTTTTCATAAGTAGTCCCGCCGCTTACGACAAGAGGCGTGCCAACAGGATGTGCACGTTTCCGCCATTCCGCACACAAAACAGCAAAGCCATCCTGCCGCCAGACGGTACACCAGTGCGCCAGTTGTGCAAGGATCGCCTTTGCCACATCGGCTGGCGGCGGTACCGGCCCGCACTGCCCGAGCGAGGCTGCTGTCCGGCCAATCTGTGCTTCCTGCGGCGGCTGCTGAAGGTTGGCCCCCATGCCAATCACCAGCATCGGACCTTCACGCTCTATCAGAATACCGCCGAGTTTCTGGCCGTCGAGCAGGATATCGTTCGGCCATTTGATCATCAGCCGCTCCCGCGCTGCGGGAACACTGGTCGCCAGTCCTTCAAAAAAAGCCAGAGAGGCCACAAAAGGCCAGCCGCCCAGCGCATCCTGCCCTGCCTGCCCGGCATCCAGCAAAACAGAAAAGGCGAGGCTCTGCCCGGCGTTGGCCCAGTTGCGCCCCCGGCTGCCCCGCCCTTTTGTCTGGCGCAAAGCCAGTAACGCCAGCCCCGGAGCCTCTCCCTTACGGGCGCGCTCCAGACAGATATCAGACGTTGATGTCAGTTCCTCGTAACATTCAAGCCGCCAGTCCGTCGTCTGCTCACTCATCCGCCAAGGGCCAGAGCGGCCTGTCGGGCCATGGCCATCAGCGGGCCAAGTGCGAGAATGAAGAACACCGTCGCCAGCCCCATACTGCCAGAAACAAACAGCAGGCTGCGCGCTGGCCGGTCCAGCCCCTCCGCAGAGGCATCAAAATACATCACCTTCACCACCCGCAGATAATAATACGCGCCAACAATGCTCGAGACTGCCCCGATCACGACCAGAACGTAAAGGCCAGATTGCCATGCGGCGGCAAAAACCATCAATTTCCCAAAAAAACCAGCCAGAGGCGGCGCGCCAACCATGCTGAACATGAAGATTGCCAGCACAGCCGCCAGACCAGGGTCCGTCCGACCCAGACCGGCAAGGTCAGCGATGGACGTGACTTCCCGCCCCTTCCGACGCATGGCGGTAATAACGGCAAACACCCCGGCGTTCATCACCAGATAGGCCGCCAGATAAATCAGGGTTGCGCGCACACCGCTGGCGGATGCTGCCGCCAGCCCCATGAGCGCATACCCCATATGGCCAATGGATGAATATGCCATCAGCCGTTTGATGTTGGTCTGCGGGATCGCTGCGAACGCGCCATACACCATCGAGAGGATGGACAGGACTTCAATCAGCATTTGCCAGCGGGGGGCCATAGCGCCAAACGGTCCGCTCATCACACGCAGGAAGAGGGCAAAAGCTGCAAATTTGGGCGCTCCGGCCATGTAGGCCGTAATGGGTGTTGGCGCACCCTGATAAACATCGGGCGTCCACATATGGAACGGCACGACTGAAAGCTTGAAGCTGAGCCCGACCAGAATAAACACCAGACCGACCATCAGCCCCGCTGGCAGCGCGCTTGTCTGCTGAATGGCCGCAATCAGGCCCGTATAGGCCATGGTGCCCGCGTAGCCATACACCAGAGACATGCCATATAGCAGCAGGCCAGAGGCGAGAGACCCGAGAACAAAATATTTCAGCCCGGCTTCGGACGACGTCACATCATCCCGCTCCAGCGCACAGAGGATGTAAATGGAGAGAGAGGAGAGTTCCAGCCCGACAAATAACGTCATCAGATTGGCGGAAGACGCCATGATCAGCGCACCGAGGGTGGAGAACAGGATCAGCACTGCCGTTTCAAACGGCAGCGGCTCACGCTCTTCCGTGCGGTAGCTGAGTGTCAGCACAAGAGCAGCAACCCCGCCCAGCAATGCAAGCATTTTCATGAAGCGGGCAAAGCCGTCATTCACAAATGTCCCGGCATAAGCCACGCCGTCAGGCGAGACGGCCACAAGCACACCACACCCGATAAAGGCCGCCACAGTCAGCAGGGTGCAGGAAACAATCCCCTTCCCCTCCCGCTGGAGCACGCCAAAGATGAGAATAACCAGTCCGGCCAGCCCGAGAGCAATTTCCGGCAAAGCCAGCGTCCAGTTCACCGATGTCACGCTCATGCCGCAGCACTCCGTTCAGAGCAGGAGAAAACAGATAAGACAGCAAGGGTCATCTCAGCCCCTCCCTCACCCACAGAGTGCAACAGTCAGCACCACAACCAGCCCCGCCAGCATGGTGAACGCATACAGCGCGATAGACCCGGTTTGCAGACGCACAGCATCAGAAGCACCATTGGCAGCAGCTTGTACCAGATCCCGCGGGAGGCCTTCCACAGCGCCTTCCTCTCCGTCTTTCCAGAGAATACGGGCGATGGCACCGTAGGGCCGGACAAAAATCCGGTCATACAGCTCATCAAAATACCATTTGTTGAGTAGGAACCGGTAGAGCGGGCCGCAAGAGCGCGCGAGCGCCGCAGGTATATCCGGGCGGACTACGTAAAACAGATACGCCACAGCAATGCCCAGCAACCCGACTACCGATGGCAGAAGAGCAATCACGCCCGGAACATGCTCGAAGGTTTCCATGATGCTGTTATCAGGAGCATTGAAAATGCTGCCGTGCCAGAAGGCGACCTGCTGCGCGCCGATATAATACGGGGCCAGCGCAATACCACTCACGACGGCACCAATGGCCAGCACCACCAGCGGCAGAGCCATGGAAAGCGGGCTTTCATGTGCAGCATCCCGGGCGTGCGCATCGGCAGGGGCACCGTGAAACACCAGAAAAATGAGCCGCCAGCTATAAAATGCGGTCAGGAAAGCCGTAATGACACCCAGAACCCACGCGTAATGGCTCATGCCACTGTCAGCCGCCCACAGGGCATTCAGAATAGCATCTTTTGACCAGTAGCCTGCAAAAGGGAAAACACCGGCCAGAGCAAGGCTGCCAATCCACATGACTGCGTATGTCAGCGGCAGTTTTTTCCACAAGCCGCCCATGCGGAACATATTCTGTTCATCATGCAACGCATGGATTACGGACCCGGCCCCCAGAAACAGGAGTGCTTTGAAAAAAGCATGTGTTGTCAGGTGGAAAACGGAAGCCTGATAGGCGCCGACACCAACCGCAGCAAACATATAGCCAAGCTGTGAGCAGGTGGAATACGCAATGCTGCGTTTGATATCCGGCTGCACCATGCCGACTGTTGCTGCAAAAAAGCAGGTTGTGGCACCGATGAAAATCACAAACAGGCGGGTGTTGGGCGCTGCCTCCAGCAGAGGGGACATCCGCGCCATCAGAAACACACCGGCTGTCACCATCGTCGCGGCGTGGATCAGCGCGGAAACGGGAGTTGGCCCTTCCATCGCGTCCGGCAACCATGTGTGCAGGAACAGTTGCGCCGATTTCCCCATAGCGCCAACAAACAGCAGAAAACTGATAACTTCCGCCATCCGGAAGGACTGCCCGAAGAGTGTATAAGGTGCCCCGGCAACCTGCGGCACAGCGGCAAAAATCTCTTCATACCGCACGGAATGAAAGAGGACGTAAATCAGCCCGATCCCGACGAGGAAGAACAGATCCGCTACGCGGTTGACGACAAAGGCCTTGATGGCTGCGGCCGTGGCGGAAGGCCGGTCATACCAGTAGCCAATGAGCAGATAACTGGCGAGCCCCACGCCTTCCCATCCGAAAAAGAGCTGAATGAGATCAGAGGAAGATACCAGCATGAGCATGGCAAAAGTAAAGAGCGAGAGATACGCAAAAAACCGGTAAACCGGCATAGTCTCATGGCTCATGTAGCCGAGG
This sequence comes from Acetobacter persici, assembly GCF_018256955.1. NCBI lineage: Bacteria > Pseudomonadati > Pseudomonadota > Alphaproteobacteria > Acetobacterales > Acetobacteraceae > Acetobacter > Acetobacter persici. Next base: position 168,109 of record NZ_JAERKU010000006.1, on the reverse strand, counting down.
CTGTAGCAGTGAACCAGCAGCGAGACACAGAGCACCATGGCCGTCATGGTCACGGAAAGCGTGTCAAACCGCAGCGTCCATGTGGCATGGAAGCCACCGGCGTTAATCCAGTCGGCCAGCGGCACGGAAAAAGGCCCGAACCCGGTGGTCCAGCCGCCATATAAAGCCCCCACACCGCACAAAGCGGCAACGCTCATGCACGCAAGGGTTACGACTTTCGCCAGTGTATCGCCCATCAGGCGACCACCCAGCCCTGCCACAACCGCACCGGCCAGAGGCAGGGTGACGGCGGCGGCAAACAGGTGAAGATCGGTCTGCATGAGTCCGCTCATCCCTTCATCATCGTAACGTCTTCGACCTGGATCGACCCACGGTTACGGAAATAGACCGTGACAATCGCCAGACCGATGGCGGCTTCCGCTGCGGCGATGGTCAGCACGAACAGCACCATCACCTGCCCGGACAGATCCGCATGGGCTGAGGAAAATGCGACAAAATTCAGATTTGCCGCCAGAAGAATGAGTTCCATGGACATCAGGATGATGATGATATTTTTCCGGTTAAGAAAAATACCCAACACCCCCAGCACCAGCAGCGCGGCGCTGACCACAAGATAAGGCCCAAGCCCGACAGGAGCGATTGCTGGTGTCATGCGCCAGTCTCCTCTTTTTCCGCCTCTTTATGCTGCTCGGCAGAACCATAGGACCCGGGAACAGCAATCTCGTAATAGGAGCTTCCGGGGCGCAGGAAACCACCCTGCTCCAACACGTTTTCGCCAAGTGGCAGTTGCACCAGCTCCAGCGTGTCTTCACGTGTGCGTGCATGCTGTTTTTCAATATTCTGGCGCCGTCCGCTCCCTGTCTGACGCAAAGTCAGCACAATGGCTCCGATCATGGCGACCAGCAGCACAAGCCCGCAGGCCTGAAACAACAGCACATAATGCGTATAGATCAGCGTGCCTAATGCGGCCGTGTTGGTCAGACCAGGCGCAGCCTGCACCGATGCAACAGCACCGGCCGGGGCCATCGTCCAATTGCTGAAGGCCATGACCAGTTCCGCAAACAGAATGGCGCCCACACAGGCCCCTATGGGGGCGTTCCGTTGCAGGCCTTCACGCAGTTGCGTGAAATCAACATCCAGCATCATGACGACAAACAGGAACAGCACCGCCACCGCACCGACGTACACGATGACAAGCAGCATCGCCAGAAACTCGGCCCCAGCTATCAAAAACAGACCGGCTGCGTTGAAAAATGCCAGAATGAGAAACAACACGGCATGAACCGGATTGCGCACACTGATGACCATAGTCCCAGATAGCAGCAACACAGCGGCAAAAACGTAAAAAACAACCTGCGCCAGCATCAGCAAGCCTCCTGCCCCTGCCGGGGCTGCACGGGATTAACGATACGGGGCATCATATTCCAGCCGACGGGCTAGTAAGGCTTCCCACCGGTCTCCATTCGCAAGGAGCTTATCCTTGTCGTACAGCAACTCTTCCCGTGTTTCTGTGGCAAATTCGTAATTCGGCCCTTCGACAATCGCATCAACCGGGCAGGCTTCCTCGCACAGACCGCAATAGATGCATTTTGTCATGTCAATATCGTAGCGCGTGGTGCGGCGGGAGCCATCATCACGTTCCTCGGCCTCAATGGTAATTGCCTCCGCCGGGCATGTTGCCTCACACAGTTTGCAGGCAATGCAGCGTTCTTCCCCGTTCGGGTAACGGCGCAGCGCGTGTTCTCCACGAAAACGCGGAGAAAGCGGGCCTTTTTCATACGGGTAGTTCAGCGTGACTTTTGGCTGAAACATCATCCGGAATGTTGCGGCCATACCGCCCACAAGTTCTGTCAGCAAGAACGAGCGGAATGTGCGTGTCAGAGCGCCCATCAGTTTACGCCTCCCACCTGCGGCAACAGACCTGTCGCCATCAGGAAACCTGCCGTTGCAATCATCCAGACCAGTGAGAGCGGCAGGAAAACCTTCCAGCCCAGACGCATCAGCTGGTCATACCGGAACCGCGGAAAAGTCGCCCGGATCCAGATAAAGACAAAGAGACAGAAAAGAATTTTGAAAATCAGCCAGAGCGGACCGGGCACCCACGTAAACGGTGCCAGCCCTAACGGTGGCAGCCACCCCCCAAGGAACAGAATGCTGATCATGCCTGACATCAGGATCATGTTTGCATATTCCCCAAGGAAGAAGAGACCAAAAGCTAGAGAGGAATATTCCACAAAGAACCCGGCCACGAGTTCACTCTCCCCTTCCGGCAGGTCAAAGGGCGCACGATTGGTTTCCGCCAGAGCCGAGATGAAAAAGACGATAAACATCGGAAACATCGGCACGCAGAACCAGATATGGCGCTGCGCCAGCACAATATCATTCAGATTCAGGCTCCCCACAGCCAGAAGAACCGAGACGATGACAAGCCCGATCGAGACTTCATAAGAGACCATCTGCGCCGCAGACCGCAGCCCCCCCAGAAAGGCGTAGCGGGAATTGGAAGCCCACCCGGCAATCAGAATGCCGTAAACCCCGAGGGAGGAAATGGCGAGGAGATACAAAATTCCGACATTGATATCCGCCACAGCCAGCCCGTTTCCGGTCGGGATCACTGCCCAGGCCAGCATGGCGAGAGAAAATGTGAGAAACGGTGCGAACAGAAACAGTGCCCGGTTGGCCCCGGCGGGAATCACTGTCTCCTTCGTAATCATCTTGATAGCATCGGCAAAAGCCTGAAGCATCCCGAAGGGGCCGTTCACGTTCGGCCCCCGGCGGCGCTGCATGGCCGCCATCACCTTGCGTTCCATGAGCGTCAGATACGCCACAGCAATCAGCAACGGCACCAGAACGGCCAGCGTTTCCAGCAGCATCAGAATAATCTGGCCCGCCAGTGTATGATAAAAAAACTGCGCCATCTGCCTTTACTCCGCCGCTACTGCACGCGCAGGCCCGTAAGTGCGGGAACACTCCGCCATTGTCGGGCTGGCCCGGCTGATGGCGTTGGTCTGGTAATAATCCTGCACTACAGGCCTGAAAGGATGCGCGTCCTGTCCTTCCTGCTGCGTGCCGGGAGCCTCTTCCGTCTGGAAAGCAGGAGTGCTCTGGCCCGTTATCTGCGGGTTCGGCTGATGTGCCGCGCCAATCTTACGGAACACCGGATTGATCTCCGCCATACGCTCCCGCACGGCCTCCAGCGTGTCATATGGCAGGGTTTTGCCAATCACTTCTGAAAACGCCCGCAGAATTCGCCAGTCTTCCCGCGCCTCGCCCGGTGGGAACACCGCGCGGAAGCTCCGCTGGACACGCCCCTCTGTATTCACATACGTACCCGGCTTTTCCGTATAGGCCGCGCCGGGCAGGATAATATCAGCCCGTGCGGCGGCGGCGTCTCCGTGATGCCCCTGATAAACGACGAACGTCTCGGCGCCGATTTTATCGACCGGAAACTCGTCTGCCCCAAGCAGCCAGAGCACATCCACCCCGCCACGCAGCATTCCGCTGGCTGTTCGCCCCCGTGTGCCGGGCAAAAAGCCAAGATCAAGAGCCCCAACGCGTGACGCCGCCGTGTGCAGACAGTTCAGCCCGTTCCAGCCCTCAGCAATCACGCCGCTCTGTTCAGCCAGCTTTTGGCAGGATGCGTAGAGAGCCGCAGCATCAGGCCGCGTCAGAGCACCATGACCAAGGATAATCATGGGCCGTTTTGCAGTTTTCAGTATGTCCGCAAAAGGGTGACTGCCATCAAGCAGCTTGTCCAGCGCTTCTGGCCCCTCACCCAGCAGTTCGGCCGGATAAGTCGGGTCCGTCAGCGGGGCACCAATCATGGCGATAGGTAAACCACCACGCCCGGCATCCAGAAAGCGTTTGCGAATGCGGGCATTCAGCACGGGAGCCTCATGCCGTGGATGCGTACCGACCAGTAGAAGCGCGTCGGCCTCCTCAATCCCGAGAATGCCGCTGTTAAACAGATAGCCTTCCCGCGTGCTCAGATCATACCACGCATTATCCTGACGGCAGTCGAGATTGGGGGAACCCAGAGAGACCATCAGATCTTTCAGGGCGCACAGGCTTTCCGCGTCACACAGATCACCCGCGATGGCCCCGATCTGATACCCGGCCACACCATCCAGCCGCCGCGCCAGCGCAACAAACGCATCCTGCCAGGAGGCTTCCACCAGCTTGCCGTGTACCCGCACCCACGGGCGGTCAAGCCGCCTGCGCTTGAGGCCATCGACTGAAAAACGGCCTTTATCAGACAGCCATTCTTCATTCACTTCATCGTTCACGCGCGGCACAATCCGCATGACTTCACCGCCACGCGCCTGAATCTGGATATTGGTGCCGACCGCATCCATCACATCGATGCTGTCAGTTTTTTTGTATTCCCAGGACCGGGCATGGAACGCGGAAGGTTTGGCCGTCAGCGCGCCTACCGGGCAAATATCAATCAGATTGCCGGAAAGTTCCGAAGTCAGCGCCTTTTCCACATAGGTCGTGATCTCGGCATTTTCCCCGCGTGAGACCATCCCCAGTTCTGGCGTACCCGCAACTTCCGTCGTGAACCGCACACAGCGCGTGCACTGAATGCAGCGTGTCATGACGGTTTTAACCAGCGGGCCAAGATCTTTATCCGTTACCGCCCGCTTGGCTTCCTGATACCGGGACACGCCAGAGCCATAGCCATAAGCCTGATCCTGCAAATCACACTCGCCACCCTGATCACAGATCGGGCAGTCGAGAGGGTGATTGATCAGCAGAAATTCCATCACCGCCCGGCGGGCACGACGCACCACTTCCGTATCCGTCAGAATTTCCATCCCTTCGGAAACCGGAAAACCGCAGGACGCAACCGGCTTTGGCGCACGGACCACCTGCACAAGGCACATCCGGCAGTTGCCTGCTACAGAAAGCCGCTCATGGTAGCAAAAACGCGGGATTTCCTTGCCTGCGGCCTCACAGGCCTGCAACGCGCTAAAACCGGGCGGCACATCTACAGGCGTGCCATCAACAATCACCCTTACCATCGCCCTTACTCCGCAGCCACTGGAACGCCAGATGCAGGAACCTGAACCAGCCCCGTGCCGCCATGCGTTGCTTTATAGTGGCGGATGCGTTCTTCCATTTCCGGCCGGAAATGGCGGATCAGCCCTTGAATAGGCCATGCCGCAGCATCCCCCAACGCGCAGATGGTATGCCCCTCCACCTGCCGGGTGACCTGTTCCAGCAGGTCGATTTCATCCAGTTCAGCCCGGCCCTGCACCATGCGGTCCATCATGCGCATCATCCAGCCGGTTCCTTCCCGGCAGGGCGTGCATTGCCCGCAGCTTTCATGTTTGAAAAAGCGTGAGAAACGCGCAATCGCCTCGATAATATCCGTCGATTTATCCATCACGATCATGCAGCCAGTACCCAGACCGGAGCGTTCAGCACGCAGACTGTCATAATCCATAAGGACAGTTTCGCACACAGATTTTGGCAAAACGGGCACCGAGCATCCGCCTGGAATAACCGCCAGAAGATTATCCCAGCCGCCCCGCACACCGCCACCATGTTTTTCAATAATCTCTTTCAGCGGCACGCCGAGTTCTTCTTCAAAAACACAGGGCGTGTTTACATGGCCGGAAATAGCCATCAGCTTGCTGCCCGCATTATTCGGCCGCCCCAATCCGGCAAACCACGCCGCCCCGCGGCGCAGAATGGTGGACGTCACCGCAATGCTTTCCACGTTATTCACGGTCGTCGGGCAGCCATACAGACCCGCTCCGGCGGGGAACGGGGGCTTCATACGGGGCTGGCCCTTTTTCCCTTCCAGACTTTCCAGAAGGGCGGTCTCTTCCCCGCAGATATAAGCCCCGGCGCCACGATGAATGAAGAAATCAAAATCCCACCCGGACCCGGAAGCATTTTTACCAATCAGTCCGGCCGCGTAGGCTTCATCCACCGCACTCTGTAAGTGAGCGGCTTCATTAAAAAACTCACCGCGGACATAAATATACGCGGCATGCGCGCCCATCGCGAAGGAGGCAATCAGAGCGCTTTCAATCAGCTTGTGCGGTTCATGCCTTAAAACTTCACGATCTTTACAGGTTCCGGGTTCTGATTCGTCCCCATTGATCACCAGATAATGCGGCCGCCCGTCAGACTGTTTGGGCATAAAGGACCATTTCAACCCGGTGGGGAAGCCTGCCCCGCCGCGCCCGCGCAGGCCGGAAGCCTTCATTTCCGCAATAATGGCATCACGCCCTTTTGCCAGAATTTCGGCTGTGTTCTGCCAGTCACCCCGGCTGCGTGCGCCCTCCAGCCGCCAGTCATTCTGACCGTAGAGATTTGTGAAGATCCGGTCCTTGTCCTGCAACATGCCCGTTTCTCCTACTTGTTTTCAGCAATGGAATGGACTGAGTCCATCAGTGTCTTCCGTCCGCCTTCCGGCGCGGAACCGCACCGGTTGATTGTCGGCCCGGCAGGCGGACGTTCGCCCCTCCGCAAGGCTTCAATCAGCGCAACTGTGCGCGGGCCGTCCATGTCTTCATAAAAATCATCATCCACCTGCAGGATTGGCGCGTTGGAGCAGGCTCCAAGACATTCAACCTGAGTGAGGGTAAACTGCCCGTCCGCACTGGTCTCCCCAACGCCGCCAATACCGGTCGCCCGTTTACAGGCTGCCACAACATCATCAGACCCGCGCAGCCAGCATGGCGTTGTGGTGCACACCTGCAAATGGTAGCGCCCTACCGGCTTTGTGTTGAACATGGTGTAAAAGGACGCGACCTCATAAACGCGGATCGCCGCCATTTCCAGCCGACGCGCAATGTCGTCCATTGCGGCCACAGGCACCCATGCGCTCCCTGTCTCACGCCCCATCTGCCGCTGAGCAATATAGAGCAGCGGCATCACTGCACTGGCTTTCCGCTCTGCCGGATATTTGGCGAGGACCGTCCCGATCTCAGCCTCGGATGCGCTGTCAAACACAAACGTATCGGGCTGTTCCTGCGGTGTCTGCTGTGTGGTCATCGGTCAATCTCCCCGAAGACAAGATCGAGAGACCCGAGAACTGCGACCATATCGGCCAGCATGGAACGGCGGGTCATTTCATCAAGCGCCTGCAAATGCGCAAAGCCGGTGGGGCGGATTTTGCAGCGATACGGCCTGTTACTGCCATCAGCCACCAGATACACGCCAAACTCGCCTTTCGGGCTTTCTACAGCGGTATAAGTCGCCCCCGGCGGCACGTGATAACCTTCACTGAACAGTTTAAAGTGATGAATGAGCGCCTCCATGGAGCGCTTCATTTCCGCACGCGGTGGCGGGCTGAATTTGGGGTCCTGCACTTTCACTGCACCGGGCCGGATCTGACTAAGGCACTGCTCAATAATGCTGACACTCTCCCGCATTTCCGCAATCCGGACGAGATAGCGGTCATAGCAGTCTCCATGCCGGGCAACCGGGACGTTGAAGTTCACCTTATGGTAATTGTCATAAGGCTGCGTGCGGCGCAGATCCCACGGCACACCGGACGCCCGCAGGCATGGACCACTAAACCCCCAGGCCAGAGCCTGCTCCGCCGTAAAAACACCAATCCCGACGGTGCGCTGCTTCCAGATCCGGTTTTCTGTCAGCAGCGTTTCCAGCTCATCAATCCACGCAGGAAACTCTTTGGCCCATGCACCAATTTTATCTTCCAGACCTGCGGGAATATCCCGCGCCACACCACCAGGGCGGACATAATTGGCGTGGAACCGTGCCCCGGACGCGGCCTCGTAAAACTCCAGCAGCTTTTCGCGCTCTTCATATCCCCACAAAGCCGGGGTCACAGCACCGCAATCCAGACCGAGCGCTGTGATATTCAAAATATGGTTAAGAACACGCGTAATTTCCGCAAACATAACCCGCAGCCAGCGGGCCCGCTCCGGAGCCTCTATCCCCAGCAATTTTTCTGTTGCCAGAGCAAAAGCCTGCTCCTCACACATCGGGGAGACATAATCGAGCCGATCAAAATACGGCAGCGCTTTCTGATAGGTTTTATATTCTATCAGTTTTTCCGTGCCACGATGCAAAAGCCCGATATGCGGCACAGTGCGTGCCACAAGCTCGCCTTCCATTTCCAGCACAAGGCGCAGCACACCATGGGCGGACGGATGCTGAGGCCCGAAATTCAACGCATGGGAATCAATTTCCAGCGTCTTGCGTTCCCGTTCTTCCACCTGTTGCGTGGGCAGCAGGCTTTCCGGAATGTCCGTCCGCAAAATGTTTTCTGCATCCTGCAGTAGAGTATTTCTGTCCGCGTCTGTCATCCGCGTGACCTCTTGATATGTTGCCGGACCTCGTGGGCCTTTTCGTCCCCCGGCAAGGTCAGCATACCTTCCCACGGGGAAACGAAATCAAAATTCCGGAAATCCTGCACGAGAGAGACCGGTTCCTTCACCACTTCCCGCCGTTCCACATCGTAACGGACTTCCTCATAACCGGTCAGCGGGAAGTCCTTACGGAGCGGGAAGTCTTCAAATCCGTCATCCGTCAGAATACGGCGCATGTCGGGATTGCCCGAGAACTGCACGCCGAACAGGTCATAACACTCCCGCTCCCACCAGCATGCCGAAGGCCACAGGCCAGCGACAGACGCGACAGGCGTAGCTGCATCCGTCGTGATGATCACGCGGATGCGCTGGTTATGGGTGACGGAGAGGAGGTTATAAACCACATCAAAACGCTCAGCCCGGCTTGGGTAATCCACTCCGCACAGATCCATCATCTGCTCAAACTGGCAGTGCGGCGCATCCCGCAGGAAGGTCATGAGCGGCAGAAGCTGATCCCGTGTGGTGCGCACCACCAGTTCACCACCCTCCAGCCCGGCGGAAGAAATGCCCGGCCATGAGGTTGCGAAAGAGAACGCCAGAGCCCCGAGCCGCCCCTGAAGGCGGGTCTGCTGCGGTGCGGGCAGACTGACCTCAGCCACGGAGAATGGTCCCTGTCCGGCGAATTTTCTTCTGGAGCAGCATAATGCCGTAGATCAGCGCCTCCGCCGTCGGCGGGCAACCGGGCACGTACACGTCCACAGGCACAATCCGGTCACACCCGCGCACCACGGAATAAGAGTAATGGTAATACCCTCCCCCGTTAGCGCAGGAGCCCATCGAGATCACCCAGCGCGGTTCCGCCATCTGCTCGTAAAGCCGACGCAACACAGGGGCCATTTTATTGGTCAGCGTGCCCGCAACAATCATCACATCCGACTGACGCGGTGACCCGCGCGGGATGATACCCATACGGTCCAGATCATAGCGCGGCATGTAAGCGTGGATCATCTCCACCGCGCAGCAGGCCAGCCCGAAGGACATCGGCCATAGGCTGCCCGTACGGCCCCAGTTGACCAGCTTGTCGAGATTGGCGACCACAAAGCCCTTCTCGGCAATGGCGCCGGTAATACCCCTCACCACGGCGTCCTGTTCCGGACCGGGGGGCAGAGCATCGCGATTCCACAGAATGGTTTCGTCTTGCGGATTTATAGACATCGGCGGCTCCCTCAATCCCAGTCCAGCGCGCCTTTGCGCCACTCATACAGAAAGCCAATTCCCAGAACGCTCAGAAACCCGAGCATAGACAGAAAACCGAACAGCCCTATGCGGGACAGGCTGACAGCCCATGGGAAAAGAAACGCGACCTCAAGATCGAAAATAATGAAGAGGATCGCGACAAGATAAAACCGCACGTCAAAACGACGGCGCGTGTCATCAAAGGCCTCGAACCCACATTCATAAGCCGTTACTTTTTCCGGATACGGTTTCTGATGGCCACATAACAGGGCCATGCCAAGCATTGCGGCCGCAATCACGACTGAAATTGCGCCGAATACCAAAACGGGTGCGTAATCACCAAGAACAGACTGCATCTGTATTCCTTGCATGAGGAAGATCATGAAGATCAAACGTCATGTCAGGGAGAGTAGACCCAAGCCCTTAGAACAACCATGCCCCAGCACCAGTAATAACGGGCACTTTCCCGTGATTACTCGGCCAAATAGCGCCAAAACAGGAGAAACATGGCAGAAAACTAAAGATTTTTAAGGGGAATTCATAAAAACGAGAGCATCTCACATCTGGGTGCTCTGCGCGGGAACCATGACAACATTGAAAGAAATCATGGTGGGCGATGACGGGGTCGAACCGCCGGCCCTCTCGGTGTAAACGAGACGCTCTACCTCTGAGCTAATCGCCCGCTGGATGCGTATGTGTCACAAACAGAAGCGGCCGGCAACCCTTCCTGTGGAAGTTTTACCGGCCGAAACCAAAAAACTATCAGTCCGGGGGACTTTTAGCTTACGGCATCCTTCAGAGCCTTGCCGGGCTTGAAGCGCACAGACGTAGAGGCAGGAATATCAATTTCCTCACCCGTACGGGGGTTGCGCCCTTTGGCAGCCTTACGTGAGGCCGTGACAAACGTGCCAAAACCAACCAGACGAACTTCCTGCTTCTTGGAAAGCGCCTTTTCGATTGCACCGAATACGGCGTCAACCACTTCTCCAGCCTTCGCCTTGGGCAGAGCTGCCTCGTCGGCTACTGCCGCTACGAGTTCCTGCTTGTTAAGCGGCTTCTCCATATTACGCCTCTCTCTAGTTTATCGTGACTGGAGCGGCGGGCGGCTTTACGTCCGCCTCTCCGCTTCCCGCTCGCACTATGCAGCCGTTTTCCGCCACGTCAACTGAGCAACGGTAAACTTCGGCCACATAGTAAAAATTTCCCTCAGTGCGGCAGCACCGGGGCCGCGCCAGCTCCTTCCGGGGTCGGAACAGCTTCTGAGACATCCTCCCAGTGAATGGCCTGCGGTTTGCGCACCAGTGCGCGGCCAATCACCTCATCCACATGGGATACAGGAATGATTTCCAGATTGTTCTTTACGGAATCAGGGATTTCCGCGAGGTCTTTCTCATTTTCCTTGGGCAGGAAAACAGTCTTGATCCCGGCGCGCAGGGCTGCCAGCAGTTTCTCTTTCAAACCACCAATCGGCAGAACACGCCCCCGCAGCGTGATCTCACCCGTCATGGCGACATCACGCCGGACAGGAATGCCCGTCATGACACTGACCAGCGCCGTTGCCATGGCAATACCGGCTGAAGGACCGTCTTTAGGAGTCGCACCTTCAGGCACATGCACATGGAAACTATGCTTATCAAACAGAGTCGGCACGATCCCGAAAGTCGTCGACTTGCTGCGGACGTAGGAGAATGCCGCAGAGACACTTTCCTTCATCACATCACCAAGTTTACCTGTCTGCACCACAGCGCCCTTGCCGGGCACCATAACGCTCTCAATCGTGAGGATTTCCCCCCCGACCTCTGTCCAGGCCAGACCGGTAACAATGCCGACCATATCTTCCGCTTCAGTCTCCCCGTAGCGGAAGCGTTTAACGCCAGCCAGCTTTTCAAGATTGCGCACGGTAATGGCGACTTTCTTCGCCTTACCCGTCACAAGCTCTTTCACCACCTTACGGGCAAGATTCGCAATTTCACGCTCAAGGTTACGCACCCCGGCTTCACGCGTGTAATAGCGGATCAGATCCCGCAGGGCTTCATCACTGATCGACCATTCTTCCGGCTTGAGGCTATGCGCCTCAGCCTGCTTGGAGATCAGGTGACGGCGGGCAATCTCAACCTTTTCATCTTCCGTGTATCCGGACAGACGAATGACCTCCATACGGTCCAGCAGTGGCTGGGGCATGTTGAGGCTGTTTGCCGTGGTGACGAACATGACGTCTGACAGATCATAATCCACTTCCAGATAATGGTCTGCAAACGTGCTGTTCTGTTCAGGGTCAAGTACTTCCAGCAGGGCGGAAGACGGGTCACCACGCCAGTCGGCACCAAGCTTGTCAATTTCATCCAGCAGGAACAGCGGGTTGGACACCTTCGCCTTTTTCATGCCCTGAATGACCTTGCCCGGCATGGAGCCGATATAGGTGCGGCGATGCCCCCGGATTTCAGCTTCATCCCGCACGCCACCCAGAGACATGCGGACATAATGGCGGCCTGTCGCTTTAGCGATGGATCGTGCCAGAGAGGTTTTCCCCACTCCCGGCGGCCCTACGAGGCACAGAATCGGCCCTTTCAGCTTCTGGGAACGGCTCTGGACGGCCAGATACTCAAGAATACGCTCTTTGACTTTCTCCAGAGCATAGTGGTCAGAATCCAGCACTGCTTCCGCCGCAGCCAGATCATTCTTGACCTTGGTGCGCTTTTTCCACGGGATACCAAGCAGCCAGTCCAGATAATTCCGCACCACCGTCGATTCAGCCGACATGGCACTCATGCCACGCAGCTTCTTGAGCTCCGCGACGGCCTTTTCCCGCGCTTCTTTTGAAAGCTTGGTTTTGGCAATCCGCTCTTCAATTTCGGCAGTTTCGTCCTTGCCGTCTTCGCCCTCGCCCAGTTCCTTCTGAATGGCCTTCAGCTGCTCATTCAGATAATATTCCCGCTGGGTTTTCTCCATCTGGCGCTTTACGCGGTTGCGAATTTTCTTCTCAACCTGCAATACGCCGATTTCCGCTTCAATATGCGCGAAAACCTTTTCAAGCTGCTCCGCGACGGACGGCGCTTCCAGAATTTCCTGTTTTTCGGAAATTTTGAGATTGAGATGGCTGGCAACAGTATCCACCAGCTTCGACAGATCACTGATCTGGTTAAGAGACACCAGAACTTCCGAGGCGATCTTTTTGTTGAGCTTAATATACTGCTCAAACTGAGACACGATCGACCGACCCAGTGCCTCGGCTTCCGCGCCAACAGCAGGTTCCTCGACGACATCCTCAATTTCTGCCTCAAAATGCCCGTCAATATCATGCAGGGCTTTAACGCGCGCACGGCGCACGCCTTCCACCAGCACTTTGACGGTCCCGTCCGGCAGTTTGAGCAACTGCAAAATGGTGGAGACGGTGCCAAACCGGTACACATCGTCCACGCCCGGATCATCCTGCGCAGCATCTTTCTGCGCGATCAGGAGAATTTGCCGGTCTTCCCGCGTCACGGATTCCAGCGCTTTGACGGACTTTTCACGCCCGACAAACAGAGGAACAATCATGTGGGGGAAAACAACAATATCGCGGAGCGGTAACACGGCAATACGGCCGCTGCCCTGCTGTGCCACGTTTTTATCAGCAGGTGCGCTTTCCACAGCAACAACCGCATTTTCGGCCGGAGCAACCGCCGCTGGTGTTTTTGCCGGGGATTTACGCTTACGTTTTACTGCTGGTTTTTCATTATCAGCCATAACCATGACCTCCTTCAAGGACGATCCAGGCCGGGCACCCGTACCGTGGCGTACCCAGACCCGCGAGAACCTGCCAACAGGCTCCCACTCTCTACCATGTCGTTACGAACGCCCCATTCTGCAATGGGTTAACCAGAAAACCCGGCCAGCAGGGACTTATCCCCGCTGGCAGTTATTTTGCAGTTCTTAGGCTGACTGTTCCGCCGGAACTTTTTTCCCTTTGCCGTACACGTAAACCGGGCTCGTCTTTTCCTCGGCTACGTCACGGTTCACCACCACTTCCTCCACGTTATCAAGACCGGGGAGGTCAAACATGGTGGACATCAGGATGCTTTCCATAATGGACCGCAGACCACGGGCCCCCGTCTTACGGGTGATGGCGCGGTCCGCAATGGCTTTCAGGGCATCATCCGTAAAAGAAAGCTGCACATCTTCCATCTGGAACAGGCGCTGATACTGCTTGACCAGAGCGTTTTTCGGCTCAGTCAGAATACGGATCAGAGCAGCCTCATCCAGATCCCCCAATGTTGCGAGGACCGGCAGACGGCCGATAAATTCCGGGATCAGCCCGAATTTCATCAGATCTTCCGGTTCAACATCATGGAGGATTTCACCGGTTTTCCGCTCATCCGGAGACCGCACATCCGCACCAAAGCCGATGCCAGTCCCTTTGCCACGGGCGGTGATGATTTTATCCAGCCCCGCAAAAGCCCCGCCACAGATGAACAGCATATTTGTGGTATCCACCTGCAGGAATTCCTGCTGCGGATGCTTGCGCCCACCCTGCGGCGGCACCGAGGCCACAGTACCTTCCATCAGCTTCAGCAGAGCCTGCTGAACGCCCTCCCCGCTCACATCACGGGTGATGGACGGGTTGTCAGACTTGCGGGAAATCTTGTCGATTTCATCGATATAAACAATGCCGCGCTGCGCCCGCTCAACATTATAGTCAGACGCCTGCAACAGCTTGAGGATGATGTTTTCCACATCCTCACCCACATAACCAGCTTCGGTCAGGGTGGTGGCATCCGCCATTGTGAACGGCACATCCAGAATACGCGCCAGCGTCTGTGCGAGCAGCGTTTTACCGGAACCCGTGGGGCCTACCAGCAGAATGTTGGACTTTGCCAGTTCAACGTCATTGCCTTTGGTGGTTGCCTGCGTGAGCCGCTTGTAATGGTTATGCACCGCAACAGAGAGGACCTTTTTGGCCTCAAACTGCCCGATGACATAATCATCCAGAACTTTACAGATTTCACGGGGAGTCGGCACACCCTCGCGCGACTTCACCAGTGTCGTTTTGTGCTCCTCACGGATAATATCCATGCAAAGCTCAACACACTCATCGCAGATAAACACGGTCGGGCCGGCAATGAGCTTGCGCACCTCGTGCTGCGATTTACCGCAGAAAGAGCAATAGAGCGTGTTTTTGGAATCACCGGACTTTGCGTTCATCAGCCCACTCCCCTGAACGTCCCGGACCTCAGAAAACCAGGAACCGGGTTACCAACTCTATCTGCCTTACTGCGGGCAGACCACCCCTGATGAACAGGGGCTTTAGTGTACACCAGATTAAGGATGGCTTTTATCCTTCTTTCCAGTTTCTGTGGCCTTGTGGTGGCTGATCACTTTGTCAACAATCCCGAAAGACTTTGCTTCCTCGGCGGACATATATGTGTCGCGCTCCAGCTTCTGCTCGATATCTTCAAGCGTCTGTCCGGTATGCTCACGGTAGATCTCATTCAGCCGCTGCCTGATAATCAGGATTTCTTTAGCCTGAATTTCGATATCACTGGCCTGCCCCTGCGCACCACCGGACGGCTGATGCACCATCACGCGGGCATTGGGCAGAGCAAAACGACGCCCGGCTTCACCACCCGCCAGCAGCAGAGACCCCATGGAGGCCGCCTGACCGATGCAGACAGTGCTGACCGGGCTGCGGATATACTGCATCGTGTCGTAAATCGCGAGACCTGCGGACACAACGCCCCCCGGGCTGTTGATGTAGAAAGAGATTTCTTTCGTCGGGTTTACGCTTTCCAGATAAAGAAGCTGGGCAGAGATCACAGACGCAACCTGATCATAGACCGGGCCTGTCAGAAAAATGATCCGTTCCTGAAGCAGGCGGGAATAGATATCAAATGCCCGCTCGCCCCGGGAGGTCTGCTCGACCACCATCGGCACCAAAGCGTTGCTGAAAACCTCAACGGGATCACGATCCCTCATGTCAGTCATTCCCGTAAAAAACCTGCACCATCCCTCACCGGCTTCCGTCCGAAGACGCAAACCACTTCAGGCACTCTCCATCAAGATAGAGATAAAGTGGCAAGATGCCACCCCGGAAAAGAAAATCTGCCCTGAAAAAGAGTGTCCCGCCGGTTCACACCGGCGGGACACGATTTTCTCAGATATCAGCCGGAGGAATATCCGATAACTCTTCCGGAGTAACTTCCTTGTCCTCCACTTTCGCGAGTTCAATCAGATAATCGACAACCTTGTTCTCGAAGATCGGACCGCGAAGGGATTCAATGGCCTGCGGGTTATTCTGGAAGAAGGCGAAGACTTCCTTTTCCTGACCCTGATAGCGCATGGCTTCGGCGCGCATGGCGCGGCCCAGCTCATCCTGCGTTACCGTGATCGCGTTCTTACGCCCGATTTCAGCCAGAAGAAGACCAAGCTTCACGCGACGTTCGGCAATCTTGCGATAGTCGGCACGCAGGGTGTCTTCGTCTTTATCCTTGTCTTCATCGTCAAGCTGACCAGCTTTACGGTCGGCCTCAACGCGCTGCCAGATCTGTTCGAATTCCGCATCGACCATGCCCTGAGGAGCCTGGAAATCGGTTTTCGTAGCCAGAGCGTCCAGCAGGTCACGCTTGATGCGCAGACGGGTCAGCTGCTCATATTCGCCTTCAATCTGCTTGCGGACGAGGTCACGCAGCTGATCCAGCGTTTCAAAGCCAAGCTGCTTTGCCAGTTCATCATCAATCGGGGCATCAACCGGCTTTTTCAGCGCTTTGACGGTGATGTCAAAGGTTGCTTCCTTGCCAGCCAGTTCTTCCGCGCCGTAGTTTTCCGGGAACGTGACGGTGATGATTTTTTCTTCACCGGCCTTCATGCCTTCAATCTGCTCGGCAAAGCCGGGGATGAAGCCTTCGCCACCGATTTCGACATTGACGTCCTGCGCCGTGCCACCGTCAAACGGCACACCATCGCGCTTACCAACGAAATCAACGGAAACAACGTCACCCTGCACAGCCGGACGTTCTTCTTCGACCGTTTCAAAGGTGCGCTGGCGCTTGGCGACATCGGCCACGATCTTATCGACGGCTTCATCGCTGGCGACTGCCTTCAGGCGCGTCAGGGAGAGGTCGGACAGATCCGGCACTGTGATTTCGGGCAGAATTTCGGTTTCGATCTTGAATTCCAGATCCTTACCGTCGTCTTCCTGACCGGAGACCAGCTCTACCTGCGGCTGACCAGCCGGACGCAGACCACGCTCTTCCAGAACGGAACGCAGTGCTTCGGACACAGCCTGTTCCAGCACTTCTGCGCGCACGGCTTCACCATGACGCTGGCGCGCCAGAGAAACAGGCACCTTACCCGGACGGAAACCGGGGAGTGTCAGATTGGCAGCAACCTCTTTCAGGCGAGCATCGCGCTTCTGTGCAAGCTCTGCTGCCGGAACGGTAATGGTGAAACCACGCTTCAGCCCTTCGGAGAGGGTCTCAGTAACCTGCATCGGCCAGGCCTTCCTTTCGGTACAAACTCAAATTCCCCGCTGCAATGTGCCGAAAGGCTGCTGCGGAACTGGACGGGAACACCATGAAAAATGGTACGGGCGGAGGGACTTGAACCCCCACGACTTGCGCCACCAGAACCTAAATCTGGCGTGTCTACCAATTCCACCACGCCCGCACGGTAAAACCCCGTCGCAAGTTGCGAGGACTTAGCCCAGAGTGCTGCTTCCGGCAAGAGACCGTCTGCACATCTCTCCATATTCCTGCTGCAATCGGGTCGCTTTTTCCCGCGCAGGGCCAAGATAACGGTCCAGATCCTCCGCGATTAGCCAGCTTCCGGCCTGAATTCCGGCCTCACCATGCAGCCAGACCCCGGCACAGGCGGCCTCCCACGCAGGCATGCCCGTAGCCAGAAGAGCCGCAATGACGCCGGAGAGCGTATCACCCGACCCGGCCGTGCCCAGTGCGGGACTCGCGTGGTCATTGATCGCCAGCCGTCCGTCTGGCGCGGCAATCAGCGTTGACGCGCCCTTGAGCACCACAACAGCGTTAATCCGGACAGCCGCTTTGCGCACGGAGTCTGGCGGATTTGCCCCCGGCGCGCCAAACAGCTTTGTGAATTCACCACTATGCGGCGTGATAACCGCAACCCCTTTCAGACTTTCAGGCCGCCCTGCCGCAGCCGAAAGTGCGCCTGCATCCGCCAGCACACATTTCTGCGCACTCAGAAGAGCCGGAAGAGTCTCCGCTACCTCACCTTCTGTCAGGCCCGGACCACAGACCCATACGGCGCGGCGTTTATCGGAAAGCAGGCTTTCCAGAGGCCCGTCATCAATCACCAGTCCCGGCGCGCCCAGCCGGTAGGCGGGGGCATCCTGCCCCGCGGCAATGCGGACCAGCCCCGCCCCCGCGGCCCGTGCCCCGCCCGCACAGAGCCGGGCAGCCCCCGGCATGGACTGTCCGGCACAGAGACTCACCACACCCCGTGTGTATTTGTGGCTCTCCGGCCCCGGCTCCGGCAGGTTCCATAATCCCGGCGCGTTCTGCCAGAGTCCGCACGGAACCTGCGCCAGCGCCTGCTCGGGCATGCCGATATCCGCCAGAACAAGCCGCCCCATAAAACCCCGCCCCGGATAAAGAAGGTGCCCGGGCTTGAAGCGACAAAATGTGATGGTCATCTCGGCGTGCGGCGCATATCCCCGCATCTGCCCTGTCGCACCGTCAATTCCGGACGGTGTATCAATAGCCACCACTTTACGGGCCGCTTTGAGCAGATCAGCCGCCAACCCGGTCACGTCGCGGCTTAAGCCTGCGCCAAACACCGCATCAATCACCAGATCCGCGCGCTCTACTTCCGCCAGAGCAAACGGCACGCGAACTCCCTCAAACCGGGCAGAG
This sequence comes from Acetobacter persici, assembly GCF_018256955.1. NCBI lineage: Bacteria > Pseudomonadati > Pseudomonadota > Alphaproteobacteria > Acetobacterales > Acetobacteraceae > Acetobacter > Acetobacter persici. The sequence continues at coordinate 149,718 of NZ_JAERKU010000006.1, read as the reverse complement.
GCCTCCGCCGCAGGAGACCCCGCACGCGGTGCGGCCAATTCGGCCACAGCAACCGGCCAGCCCGCTTCCGCGAGAAAACGGGCCGCGACAAATCCATCCCCCCCGTTATTCCCCGGCCCGCACAGGACAAGAACACGGCAAGGCCGCATGAAGCGCCTCACCGCACGCGCGACTGCACGCCCGGCATTCTCCATCAATGTCGCGACCGGGACGATCGCGGAGGCAAGGTGATCCACCTGCGTCATCTGTTCTGGTGTATAAAGAGCAAGGCCTGCATGCGGAGAAGCGGGCATGAATATCCTCCTGATACGGGGAGCCGGGTGACTACCAGACGAATACTGACTTGCACCCGGCGCATCCCCTTGGCAATCAGGCATCCAGCATTGTGCGACGCAGAGACAGGCTGCCGTTCGTACGCCTTTTTTGAATTCGATTTTTTCCAAGCGGAGTCTGCATGCCTCATTCCATTCTCTGGAGCGTCATCCTCGCTTTCCATATCATCAGCATCATGTTCTGGGTTGGTGGCACCGCTTATGCGGCCATCATCATGCGCCAGAGCCTCTCCCTGCTGGACCCCACGCAGCGTAACTCCGTGCAACTGCAATCTCTGAGCCGTTTTTTCCGGGTTCTGATGCATGTCATCCCCACGGCCCTGATCACCGGCTGGCTGATGATCCTCCATGAAGGCGGTTTTGCGCAGGCACCGTGGACCACCAACCTCATGCAGCTCCTCGGTATTGTCATGGCTGTTCTGTATGTACGGGTGCTCACAGGGCCCTTCCAGAAAGCACGGCGCGCCCTGCGTCCGCAGCCAGCCCTGTTCGACTCGATCCGTAACCAGACTCTCGTCATCATGGCGCTTGGCCTGATTGCCATTCTGGCTGCCTCGCTTGGCCATCCATTCCTGTAAAATAGACTACAAAGGGCGGGGAAAGCTTGCTTCCGGAGGCAAATGCCTTTAATCGCAGCAAGCGCCTGACCGGCTTCAGCTTCTCTTCCTCCTCCGGCGTCCGGAGCATGGAAAATTCAGGGCCTGTCGGTCCATGCTATAACGACTGAAGTATCTCCGAGAGCATATTGATAGCCAAAACGCCCACCCGCCCCCGCAAGACCACCACGCGCAGCCGTACAAAAACAGCTGCCACGGCTGTAGATGCAGCCGCAACGGAAACGGGTGCGGACGCGCTTGACGCTGCTCCTGCCGAACAGGCAGAGGCGCCCAAAAAGCCTGTGCGCCGCCGCCGGAAAGCCGCTGAACCGGCTCCGGCCGCTGCTGCACCTGAACCGACCGAACCTCCGGCAGATCAGCCCGCCGAAGCGGACGTCGTGGCTGAAGAAACACCCAAGCCCAAACGCACGCGCCGTCGCGCAGCACCAGCCAAAAAGGCCGCGCCGAAAGCTGTTGCAAAAACAGCGCCAGAGCCGACCGAAACTGAGCAGTCTGAGGCCGTTTCGGCGCAGACAGAAACAACTGCTCCTGCTGTAGCCCCGGAGCCGGAAACGGCAGGCCCCACAGCATCGGCAACAGCAGATGTTCAGGCACCGGCGGAAACCACGGCAGCCGAGAGCGCGAGTCCCGAAGCAGGCGTTGAGACTGAAAAGGACTCTGAGCCTAAAAAGACGTTTGCTGATCTGGAGCTCTCCGAACCCCTTCTCCGCGCTGTGACGGAAATGGGGTACACGCATCCCACCCCCATTCAGGAACAGGCTATTCCTGCCATTCTGATGGCAAAAGACGTGCTGGGTGTTGCTCAGACAGGCACGGGGAAAACAGCGTCCTTCACGCTCCCCATGCTGGAAATTCTCTCTGGCTCACGCGCCAGAGCGCGCATGCCGCGCTCCCTGATTCTGGAACCCACACGGGAACTGGCTCTTCAGGTTGCCGAAAACTTTGTCAATTACGGTAAGCACCTCAAACTGACCCATGCGCTGCTGATTGGCGGCGAGAGCATGGCGGACCAGAAAGAAGTGCTGAACCGTGGCGTAGACGTTCTGATTGCCACACCGGGCCGCCTGCTGGACCTGTTTGAGCGCGGTGGTCTGCTTCTTACCCAGACGAGAATTCTGGTAATTGATGAAGCTGACCGCATGCTGGACATGGGCTTTATCCCCGACATTGAAAAAATTGTCGGCCTGCTGCCTGCCAACCGCCAGACCCTGTTCTTCTCTGCCACCATGGCGCCCGCCATCCGGCAACTGGCGGATGCTTTCCTGCAATCTCCCAAGGAAATTACGGTCAGTCGTGCCTCTTCCGTGGCGACCACCATCACCACCGGTCTGGTGATTGTGGATGAACACAGCAAGCGCGACACGCTGCGGAAATTGCTGCGTGACCCGACACTGCAGAACGCCATCGTGTTCTGTAACCGTAAGCGCGATGTGGATGTGCTGATGCAGTCCCTGCAGAAGCACGGCTTTTCCGTGGGCGCCCTGCATGGTGACCTGCCGCAGTCTGTCCGGTTTGCGACCCTTGAAAAATTCAAGAATGGCGAGCTGAAAATTCTGGTCTGCTCCGATGTGGCGGCACGCGGTATTGATATTGGCGGCCTGTCTCACGTCTTCAATTTTGATCTGCCTTTCCATGCAGAAGATTATGTTCACCGGATCGGCCGCACGGGCCGCGCCGGGAAGGAAGGCCACGCCTACAGTCTGGCTACGCCCTATGACAAAAATCTGGCCGAAGCCATTGAGACACTGACGGGCAAACCCATCCCGCGCATCAGTCCTGATGGTGTTGAAACGCTGGACTGGTCGGATGAAAAACGCCCGTCTCACGGTCGCCGCAAAGACAAGCCTGCGCCTAAAAATCAGGGCCGGACGCGCCCCGAAAAATCAGCCAGCACGCCTGCTCCGCAGCAGCAGAAGGCTGTATCGCCCAAATCTGCTCCGCCCGCAGCCGCACCGCAACCCGCGCAGGATGGCCGACGCTCCACTGGCCGCCTGCCGCGCCGCGATGAAGTACCCCCCATGCCCGCCGGGGATGTGGTTGGGTTTGGCAACGCGGCCCCTGCCTTTATGCAGTTGCCGCGCCGCACAACCAATCTGGCCGACCTGCCCGTCCCGACAGCAGATGTGTCTGTGTCTGAAGAAGAGGCCGCAAAGCACTCAACGTGACAGCTCATTCTACGGAGCAGCACGCTTCAGACCTCCGCGACGTCACCATTACCTATCTAGGTGCACAGGGTGACGGGGCCGCCGTTCTGGCTGATGGCCAGACACTGCATGTCCCCTACACCCTGCCCGGTGAAGTTGTACGGGTCGCCCCGACAGACTCCGGCAAATGGTCCGCCAGAGAAATCCTCACCCCGTCACCGGATAGAACAGAGCCTCCGTGTTCTCTGTTTGGCACGTGCGGTGGCTGCACGCTTCAGCAAATGGACCGCGCAGCCTTACTGGCCTGGAAGACAGACCGGGTCATGACAGCTCTCAAAAAAGCTGGTTTTTCTGATCTGCCAGAACCGCAGGCCTTTCAGGTTCCGCCACACAGCCGCCGCCGGGCTGATCTGGCGATGCGCAGGAACGGCAAGGAAATCCTGCTTGGCCTGCATGCCCGTGGCAGCACGGACATTATTGACCTGACAACCTGCCCGGTTCTCCATCCGGCCATCATGGACTGCCTGCCTGCGCTGCGGCAGACGTTCAGAAGTCTGGAAGGTTTATACCGGGCCGGGGACGTACGGATTAATCTGCTCGAATCGGGCCTTGATATCCTTCTGGTCACCGATGGCCCGCTTTCCACCTCAGACCGGACCAGACTCGCCAGCTTATCCGCAGAACACGCGATTCCGCGTATCTGCTGGCAGCGGCAGGGTGATCAGGGCTTGCCGGAAACGGCGGCACAGACCCGCACGGTGCACCATACGCTGGCAGGTTCCACAGTCAGTCCGCCCACCGGGGCCTTTTTTCAGGCAACAGCAGAGAGTGAGGCCCTGATTCAGCAAGCCGTGCTGGATGCCTTACCTAAGCTGAACAAGCGCGATGTGGTTATTGAGCTGTATGCGGGCTGTGGCACGCTCAGCTTTCCTCTGGCCAGCCGAGCACGGGTGCAGGCCTATGAAGGCTATCCGCCTGCCGCAACGGCGTTAAAAAACGCCTCTGGCGGAACGCGACTGGAAGTTTCCTGCCGCGACCTGAACCGCCAGCCCATTATGGCAAAAGAGCTTGCTCAGGCAGGCTGCGTGGTGCTCGACCCGCCACACACAGGCGCCAGGCTGCAAATGAAGCAGATCGCTATGGGGAAGCCGCGCCACCTGATTTATGTGAGTTGTAACCCGGCCGCCCTGACCAAAGATGCTGCTGCCCTGCACGCCGCAGGCTATTGCCTGAGCAGCGTGACGGTGATTGACCAGTTCCTATGGTCAGCCGAAGTGGAGGCCGTTTGCGGCTTCAGACATGAAAGCTCTCGCCGCAGCCGCACCGGCCTTTCTCATTCGGGTTGAGGAACACAAAGCCTTCCTCAAGTTCGGTCTGGTGGTAGTCCATCTGCGTTCCAATCAGGAACAGAGTGGCCTTGCGGTCCACCAGTAGCGTGACACCTTTGTCTGACACCACTTCATCCCCATCTGTCGGGGCTTCAACAAACTGCATGTCATAGGCTTTGCCGGAGCAGCCTTTTGTGGTCACGCTGATGCGCAGCACCTGCCCGGCATGCGCCGTTTTATAAAGATGCTGAAGGCGCTCCGCCGCCGCGTCTGAAAGACGCATCAGCGGCGGCAGGGCATTTTTTGCGGGCGGCACAACACTGGTCTGAGACATCGGTCCGTCCTTTCCGGTTAAAACATATTCAGGGCAAGGCGGGCTTCATCGCTCATGCGGGACATATCCCATGGCGGGTCCCACACGACCTCGACCTGCGCTGAGGCAACGCCAGAGACTTTCTCAACAGCCTCTTTGACCTGCACCGGCAGTTCCTGTGCGCTCGGGCAGTTCGGCGCGGTGAGGGTCATTTCAATTTTAACCCGGCCATCGTCATACAGATCAATCGCGTAGATCAGACCAAGTTCATAAATATTGACCGGAATCTCCGGGTCATGAACGGTTGCGATGGCTTCAATCACAGCATCTTCAGAGGCCGGACCTGTTGCAACGCCCCCGACAGAATCTGTCGCAGCGCCGGTGGAGGTGCCCCCTGCGTCTGGTACAGCAGCGGCAGCATCCTCAGCCGGAGCACTGGCACTGGCACTGGCACTGGCACTGGCACTGGCACTGGCAAACCCTGCATCAGCAGAGTCCGGTGTCCAGCTTTCAACCCGTGCCGTGTCCGCCCGGTGCTGTGGTGCATCGGCATTCAGGATATCCGTTGCGGGATGCTGTGGCACTGTATCCTGTTCCTGCAATTCAGGAGCATGCACCTTTTCAGACGTCGACATGAGAAAGCGCCTCCTTCAAAGCAACCCAGGGCAATTCTGCACAGCGGATTCTGGCCCGGTGTGCGCGCAACGGGGCAAAGGCTTCCAGCGGCCCCAGTGCAGTTTTATCCGTATTCGTATCCGGCGCGCTGGCGGGTTCGCCCACCAGCATGGCGGAAAACCGCTGGCTAAGGTCCCGTGCCTGCAACACGGTTTGCCCCACCACACGCTCGGCCATCAGGTCGGCTGCGGCCTGACAAATGGCACAGCCGCGGGTCTGATGCCTGACCTCTCCGATATGGGTATCCACCATCCGGAGTTCCACCCGGGTTGTATCCCCACAGAGCGGATTTTTCCCTTCACCCTGACCGTCAGCCTGTTCCAACCGCCCGGCATATAAAGGCGTGCGGGCACGATCGACAATCAGCCGGTCATACAACGCACCGCTGTCCGCCATGCTGTTCACACAAAGAAGTTCCGGATACGCACCAGCGTTTCAGCCAGTGTGTCGATTTCTTCCGGCAGGGTGTAAATGCCAAAGCTGGCACGGGCTGTCGCAGTCAGGCCAAGGCGGCGCATGAGCGGTTCCGCACAATGGTGCCCGGCCCGCACGGCAATGCCGTTCCGGTCCAGAAGCGTCGCGATATCATGCGGATGCACATCCTCCATTGTGAAGGAAATCACCCCGCCCCGCTCTTCAGGCTGACCAACAACCTTCAGCCCCGGAACATCCGCCAGACGAGCCAGCGCATGGGTTGTCAGAGCGGCTTCATGCGCGGCAATGGCTTCAAACCCGATCGCCTCGACCCATGAGATCGCTGCCCCGAGACCAATTGTCTCGATAATCGCGGGGGTGCCGGCCTCAAACTTATGCGGCACGTTGGCCCATGTGGATTTTTCAAAGGAGACGGTAGAGATCATATCCCCGCCCCCCAGAAACGGCGGCATGGCCTCAAGCAGATCCTTACGCGCCCAGAGCACACCGATGCCGGTCGGGCCATACAGCTTGTGCCCGGTAAAAGTGTAGAAATCTGCGCCCAGAGCCTGCACATCCGTCTTGCGATGCACAACGGACTGGCTACCATCAAACAGAACCTGCGCACCTGCGGCATGCGCCATATCAGCAATAGTTTTTGCCGGTGTCACCGTGCCCAGCACATTGGACATATGGGTGATGGCAACCAGTGCCACCGCACCGTCTGCCAGCAGGGCCTGCAACGCCTCAAGGTCAATATCCCCGGCGTCCGTAATCGGTGCGACCCGCAATTCAATCCCGGCGCGGTCCCGCAGCATCTGCCAGGGGATCAGGTTGGCATGGTGTTCCATTTCCGAGATCACCACGGCCTGCCCCGGTTTGAGCAGCGCGCCGAACGAATGGGCCACCAGATTGATGGCCTCCGTGCTGTTGCGCGTGAAGATGATTTCTTCACGAGATGGCGCGTTGAGGAAGCGGGCAACCTGATCACGCACAGCTTCATACGCTTCCGTCGTGCGCTCACTCATCCAGTAGAGGCCACGGTGGATATTGGCGTACTGGCTGCGCATGGTGTGCGCCATCGCGTCAATCACCGCATCCGGCTTCTGCGCGGACGCAGCACTGTCCAGAAACACGAGCGGACGATCATGCACTTTTTGAGACAGGATAGGAAACTGCTTGCGGATAGCCGCGACGTCCAGATCCTGCCGCGTTTTTTCCTGTGCAAAAACTGATGTCATGCGTTCTCTCCTGCAACAGGGAAAGACCGGGCCAGCATCTGTGTGCAGACCGTACGGGCCACGTCATCCTCAATCAGACCCAGCGCTTCATCCAGAAAGGCATGAATCAGGATCTGACGGGCCTCGGCCTCCGGCACGCCACGGCTGCGCAGATAGAAAAGCTGGTCATCATCCAGCGCGCCAACCGTCGCGCCGTGGCTGCATTTGACGTCATCCGCGTAAATTTCGAGTTCGGGCTTGGCGTCAATTTCCGCGTTTTCAGACAGCAACAGCGCCTGATTCATCTGGTAGCCATCTGTCTTCTGGGCAACCCGGTCCACGTATACCTTGCCCTGAAACACACCGCGCGCATGGCCATCCAGCACGTTCCGCACGGTCTGGCGGGAGATGCAGTCCGGGGCTGCGTGTGTGATCACGCTGGTCACATCCCCAATCTGCCGGCCGCCCAGCATCTGAGCGCCATTGACATGCACCGTGGCAAACGGTTCGGCCAGACGGGCATGAATTTCCTGCCGGGAGAGCACACCCCCCAGACCCAGCACAAAGCTGTTATAGGTGCCGCGCTCAGCAACCTGCGCATAGGTGGTCGCCAGACAGGCGGCTTCCTTGCCTTCCGTCTGAAGCGTGATGTGCCGGAGGTTGGCCTCAGCCCCGACGCTGACTTCCAGCACCGGATTATGCAGGTAACGTCCGCGCCCGGCCTGAATGCTGATCAGTGTCAGGTCCGCGCCGTCCTCCAGCGTTACGGAATGACGCGGATGGAAGGACACAGAAGCATCCGTCTGACCAAGAGAGATCAGCAGAACATCACCCCCCTTCTTGCCAGCAGGCACGCGCACCTGCGCGCCATCGGCCGCCAGAGCTGTGTTCAGGGCTGTCAGAGGATCACGATCCGGGCAGGAGAGTGGACCGAAGGTCTGCGTCTTTGCAAAAAAAGACACGTCCACTTCGGCAGGAAGAACCGAAAATGCCTCGGCATAGCGCCCATTGACAAAGACCAGACGCGGCAGGTCCGCCAGCGGGCCATCCGTCAGTCCAAGCTCTTCAAGCTGCGCCTGAATCTGGGCGACGTCATAAACGTCGGCCGGAGCAGCCAGCGGCGTTTCCGCCAGAAAACGGAGGCTGGTATAGCGCCATTCCTCAACGCGGCGGTCAGGCAACCCACTTCTGTGCAAAGCGCCTGTCGCGGCCTTGCGCACCGGGTCTGTTACCCCATCCAGGCGTGTGCCGAACGGAGCAAGCGTGTCTGACCGATCTTGTGTGATTGCGTTCACGCCGCCTCTGCCTCCGCAAGGAACCGGGTATAGCCTTCACGGTCAATCTGCTGCGCCAGTTCCGGGCCGCCAGAATGGATAATCCGGCCTTTTGCCATCACATGAATGCGGTCGGGCACCAGATAGTCCAGCAGACGCTGATGATGGGTAATGACCAGCGCTGAGAAGCTCGGGGACCGCAGGCGGTTCACGCCCTCCGCGACAATACGCAGGGCATCCACATCCAGACCGCTATCCGTTTCATCCAGAATGGCGAAGGACGGCTCAAGGAGCGTCATCTGCAACACTTCGTTCCGCTTTTTCTCACCACCGGAGAAGCCGACATTCACGTTCCGCTTCAGCATATCCGGCGCCATAGAAAGTTCCTTGGCGGCGGCGCGCGCTGTTTTCAGAAAGGTGACGGCATCCAGCTCGTCCTGCCCGCGTGCGCGGCGCACAGCATTAACGGCGGTGCGCAGGAAGTTGGCATTATTCACCCCCGGCAGTTCGATAGGCGACTGGAACGCCAGAAAAAGGCCCGCCGCAGCACGCTCTTCCGGCTCCATTTCCAGCAGATCCTTGCCCTGAAAATTTACGCTGCCAGCGGTAACTTCATAATCCTCACGCCCGGCCAGAACGTAGGACAGGGTGGATTTCCCTGAGCCGTTCGGCCCCATAATGGCGTGAACCTCACCCGGCGGGATGCTGAGATCCACACCCTTGAGAATTTCCTTTTCCTGCCCGTCAGCATCAATCCGGGCGCACAGACCGGAAATATCCAAAAACTGGGTCATGTCATGCACTCCCTTACCCTACGCTGCCTTCGAGGCTGATCTGCAACAATTTCTGAGCTTCCACGGCAAACTCCATGGGCAGCTCTTTCAGAACGTCACGGCAGAAGCCGTTGACGATAAGCCCCACCGCATCCTCTTCAGACAACCCGCGCTGGCGGCAGTAAAACAGCTGGTCTTCCGAGATTTTGGAGGTGGTGGCCTCATGTTCAATCCGTGCGCCCATATTGCGGTTTTCAATATAGGGCACGGTATGCGCGCCACACTGATCACCAATCAGCAGGCTGTCACACTGTGTAAAGTTCCGAGCGCCGGAGGCCTTGGGCAGCACCCGCACGAGACCACGATAGGTGCTGTCTGACTGCCCGGCACTGATGGTCTTGGCGATGATGGTCGAACGGGTATTGCGCCCGATATGGATCATCTTGGTGCCGGTATCCGCCTGCTGGTGGTTATTGGTCACCGCGACCGAATAGAACTCACCCACGGAGCCTTCCCCCTGCAGGATGCAGGACGGATATTTCCATGTAATGGCGGAGCCTGTTTCAACCTGCGTCCAGGAAATTTTGGAGCGCGCGCCACGACATGCGCCCCGCTTGGTCACAAAATTGTAAATCCCGCCCCGGCCGTTTTCGTCGCCCGGATACCAGTTCTGCACCGTGGAATATTTGATGGAGGCGTCTTCCATCGCCACCAGTTCCACCACAGCCGCATGCAACTGGTTTTCATCCCGCATGGGGGCCGTGCAGCCTTCGAGATAGGAAACGGAAGCTCCGTCTTCCACCACAATCAGCGTACGTTCAAACTGCCCGGTGTTTTTGGCATTGATGCGGAAATAGGTGGAAAGCTCCATCGGGCAACGCACCCCTTTGGGCACGAACACAAAGGAACCATCTGTAAACACGGCGGAGTTCAGAGCGGCGTAGAAATTATCGCCAACCGGCACCACGCTGCCCAGATACTGGCGGACCAGTTCGGGATGGTCCCGCACAGCCTCGGAAATCGGGCAGAAAATCACGCCCGCTTCTTCCAGCGTCTTACGGAACGTGGTGACAACGGAAACACTGTCAAACACAGCGTCCACAGCCATGGGCGGACGGGAGGTCTCGCCTTCCGGCAGTTCCACACCGGCCAGCATCGCCTGCTCATGCAGCGGAATACCGAGCTTTTCATAGGTGCGCAGCAGTTCCGGGTCCACTTCTTCAAGGGACTTCGGGCCGGGCTTCTTTTTGGGCGCTGCGTAATAATGCAGGTCCTGATAATCAATCGGCGGGTGAGACACCTTGGCCCATTTGGGCTCTGCCATTTTCAGCCAGGTGCGATACGCCGCCAACCGCCACTCAAGCAGCCAGTCCGGCTCCTCTTTTCTGGCGGAAATCAGGCGAATGGTATCTTCATTCAGCCCCTTGGGCGCGACGTCCATATCAATGTCCGTCTCGAAGCCCCATTTATAGGAAGACTGACCGAGTTTTTCGACTGCTTCACGCGTTTCGGTGACTGCTGGCATTGTTCAAGCCCCTTCGCGTCTCATGCTGGCGCTCATCAGCGCATTTTTCTTCGTCATGACTGCACCGCATGCGCTCTTCTGGCGCATGATCTCCAGCGAAATACCTTCCAGCGTGTCCCGGATGGCTTTGTTGATGGTATCCCAGCTGCCGCACATGCCGCAGGACACGCCGGTATCACACTCTCCCCCATCCACACAGGCTGTGAGCGCAATCTTGCCATCCACTGCCGTAATAACGCTGGCCACGGAGATATCCGCCAGCGGACGCGCCAGCCGATACCCTCCCTTGGCCCCGCGCTGGGACAGCACAAATTTGTGAGCGGACAAAACCTTGAGGATTTTTGCCACGGTAGGTTCCGGCACACCTGTCTCGGCAGCCAGCGCGGGGGACGTCACCACGCCATCCTGCTCGCCAAGATTGACAAGTATGACAACCGCATAGTCCGCCAGACGGGAAAGTTTCAGCATTATCCTGCCATCAGGTGATTGGAGACCAGTCAGGTCCTGTTTCAGACACATGGGGCGAAGCGCGCCAAAGGTCAACCCAAAAGCAACATGCCTGACCAGATGGTTTTACGGGGCCAGCTACTGGGCATTCAGCCCGAACAGCAACCTCAGGACGGCAAACAGCAACGCGCCGACACCAAAGCCCACCAGCGTTCCGTTAAAGCGCACATATTGCAGGTCCTTCCCCACGCGCAGCTCCAGCTTTTCCGCAATCTGCACCGCGTCCCACCCCGCCACCACACGGGCAATAAACTCCGCCATCCGCTCCCGCACAAAGGGCAGGGCACGGACAATAGCCTTGTCCACACTGTCCATAATCCGCTGGCGCATCATCGGGTCTTCCCGCAATTGTGCGGCAATATGGGTCAGGCCTTCCTGCACCAGAGAAGCGATGCGGCCATCCGGATCTTCCACATCCGCTTCCACCAGACGACGGAAGCGCTGCCAGATATCGGCCCACCAGCCCACAACACTTTCATGCGAGAGGACGCCCATAATGGCCTGAGAGATATCGCTCCCGCGCTCCGGGTCTGTCTCGATCCGGTCAATCTGCGAGCGAACCCACGCCGTAAAGCCCTCACGCAGCGAAGAGTTCTGGGGGTCAACCCGCTCCAGCTCCTTACTGGCCGCAAGCAGAACCCGCGTAGCGATGGACCCGCCAATGGCCCAGCCCAGCAGACGCCCGCCCTGCTCCCGCACACGTTCTTCAATCATGGTGCGCAGAGCGCCCTCCCGGGCCTGCAGACCATCCTTGATCTGCCCCAGCAGGAAGGAGAGCACTTCCTGATGCCGGTCATCATCCACAAGACTGCGCAAAGCCCTAGCGACAATGGGCGCCAGATTGCTGTTGCCCAGCAAACGCGGGAAGATTTTCCCGATAGCCCCGCTGGCCCGGCCGTCTTCCAGCCGGTCGAGCATCTTGGGCATGGAGTCCAGCACTGAGCGCGTCAGCATCTCCCGTGTTGCCGGGTCATCCAGCATGTTGGCCAGAAAGGTGGAAATATCCACCTGCTCCAGCACGCGGCCGACTTCTTTCTCGGTAAAAACCTGCCCGGATACAAAACGCCCCAGCGCCCGGCCCAGCCGTTCCTTCTGGGCTGGCAGAATAGCAGTATGGGGAATCGGCAGTCCCATCGGGTGCCGGAACAGGGCCACAACGGCAAACCAGTCCGCCAGACCACCCACAACACCCGCCCGCGCACCCGCGCGCAGCATCTCCAGCCAGAAACCGTCCCGCACCCATCCGGCGGCCGGGGCCGCATAGCCTGCAACCGTCAGCCCCCCCATCCCGACCAGCAGGCCGGTTGCAGCACGCTTGTAGCGTTTAAGGGTTTTACGGGCGGCGACGTCGCCCTCACTTTCTGGATATGGCATCATAATTTTTTAAATAGCACTCCCACTCCTGCCCCCCAAGAGTGCGTGAGCATGTTGCAGCAAAAGAGCAGACATGAAACTGTGTTGCTCCTTTCTATCCCGTCGCACGGCGAGCCCTGAACGAGGCGCATTAATGGATTTTTCTACACTTTCTCCTGAGCTTCAGACCATTTTTGCACCCATCCTGCAGGATAAAAAATCTCCGCTGCCGGTTGAAGGCGTCAATCCGGTTCTCTCCACAGCCCGTCGGCTGGGCGATGCGCTGGAAGAGGGGCAACTGTCTCTCGCAGATGTGACGGCTCTGGTGCAGACACTGCGGGATTCCGCTTTTCTGCGCCGCGCCAGCCGCCTGCACCGGTACGTTGGCGGCGCGGAAACAGCCACAACCGCCAGACGACTGGCCGCCGTAACCCACCGCGTCATAGCGGCGCTGCCGGAACCCACGCCGGAGGCGTTTCAGGCGGCTGTCAGCCCGGTGCGTTTTGCCGCAGTGTTCACGGCGCACCCGACATTTGCCGTGAGCAACCCGGTTTATGCCACGCTGGCCGAAAGTGCCTCGGAAGAAGTTCTTCCCGAAAGCGTGCCGTTTTTTGAAACCCATCGCCGGGATGAACCCCCGACGCTGGAAGAAGAATTCACGCTGGCAACGCTGGCCATCAGCCGGGCGCGTGACGCGATGGACCAGCTGAACGGCGCTTTGCTGGAAACAGCGCGGGAGCACTGGCCGGACGCATGGACGTCTGTCATCCCCCGGCCCGTCATCGCCACAAGCTGGGTGGGCTATGATACGGACGGGCGCACCGATATCGGCTGGTGGGATACGCTCCGCCTGCGCCTGCGCATGAAGCTGTTTCAACTGGAACGTCTGGCACAGCAGATCAGCACAACGCAGGCCAGCGCTCCGGCGCTGATGGACCGCCTGCATCAGGCGATTGCCTGTGTCGAAGCGCAGATTAACGCCACACCCACCGGTCCGGATGCCGAGGCTGTGGCCCGGTTTGCTGATGTGCTGGTGAACAGCCACCAGACCGCCTTGCTGAATGCGGGTGATCTGGCGGACGATCTGGACGCCGCCATTCAGGCCGCTGAACCTGCCGACCGCCTGCCACTGGCAATCGCCCGTGCCGGTTTTATGGCGCACGGGCTGGCTCTGGCGCACACGCATGTCCGCCTTAACGCCACGCAGATCCATAATTTTGTCCGTCAGAAGCTGGATATCCCGGATGATCCGGCCAATCCGTCTCACCGCCGGGCCGTTCTGAACCGCCTGAATGACGCACTGGACACGGTGCAGGCTGTGCCGGTTGATTTTGGCGCCCTGATGAGTGACCCGTCCACAGCAGGCCGCCTGATGATGACGGTCGCGCAGATTTCCAAACATATTGATAACGAGACCTCGGTCCGCTTCCTGATTGCTGAAACAGAAACAGGATACACGCTGCTGGCAGCGCTCTGGGCAGCTCTGCATTTTGGCGTTGCGGACAAAGTGGAAATCTCCCCTTTGTTTGAAACGGAAGAAGCCCTGAGCAACGGGGACCGGATTGTGGAAGAAGCCCTGCGCTCCCCCACATGGCGGGCTTATGTGCAGCGCACAGGGCGCATCAGCTTCCAGTTTGGGTATTCCGATTCCGGGCGGTATGTCGGGCAGCTAGCCGCGACCTATCTGATTGAACGCCTGCGCCTGAAAATTCATGACCTCCTTGTGCGCTGGAACCTTCAGGACGTTACGGTCATTTTCTTTGACACCCACGGCGAAAGTATTGGCCGGGGCGCGCATCCGTTCCGTATGGCCGGGCGGCTGAGCTATCTTTCCCCCCGCCATGTCCGGGCGGAATTTGCCAGAACCGGCATCGCCTGCCGGGAGGAAACCGCTTTTCAGGGCGGGGATGGTTATGTGCTGTTCGGCACACCACAGCTTGCGGGCGCCACACTGGCCACCATTGCGGAAAACCTGTTCAACCCCCTGCATCAGGAAGGCGACCCGGTTTATGAACAGCCTGTCTTTTCTGCTGACTTTTTCTCCAGCATTTCTGAAGGCATGCAGGCACTGGTGGAAGACCCCGGTTATGCCGCCCTGCTAGGCGCGTTTGGCCCGGCCCTGATTGACCGTACCGGCTCACGCCCCCCGGCCCGCCAGAGTGCGGAAGCTGCGACCAGCACCCGGCTGACCCACCCCAGCCAGCTCCGCGCCATTCCGAATAATGCGATTCTCCAGCAGCTCGGCTGGTGCGCCAACACCCTGCAAGGGCTGGGGGCTGCTGTGCGCCGCCACCCTGAAACCTTTGAAATCTTCAACACCTCCAGCCCGCGCTTCCATCGCGCTCTGGATTTTGCGCGCCATGCCCTGAGCTGTTCGGATGATCGGGTGCTGCAATCCGTTATCAACCTGCTGGACCCCGGCTACTGGCTGGACCGTGCCACGGCCGAAGGCAAAGCCTCACGCCGGGCCGCGTTTCTCACCCTGATGCATGATCTGGAAAAGCTGAACCTCTCGGCCGACCTGCGCACTCTGTTCCGCCGTATTCAGGCGGACCATCTCGCACTGCGGGAAGCATGGGAAGATGCCCCGCATGGCGCCCCACTCAATCGGGCGCTGCATGCCATCCGGATTGCGCTGATTGAGCGGATCTGGATTCTGGCCTGCCGGATCCCCTTCTTTATGCCGCGGGGTGGCTTTAACCGGGATATGATGATGCAGCAGATCCTGCGTCTGGAAATTCCGGCTGTCCTGAAGGAAATGGTGCATATTTTCCCATCCGGAACGGTTGCCTCCAACCTTGATTTCCATGAACCACGCGGCCCGCGTGAGCAGGGAATTTATGAACGCGAACATCGGGAAATCTTTATGCCCATGCAGCAGATGTTTGCTCTGCTGCGCGAGATCAGTGTCGGGGTCATGCATGACATCGGGGCATTTGGCTAAGGGATAAGCCTTACCGCCCGAAACGCTCAGCCCGGAACCAAACTCTCCGGGCGGGCGTTCAGTCTTGCAGGACTGTCACAAACTGCGAAACATTTTATGCCCCGAACGTCATATTCCTCCCCTGCGCTCTGCTTTTTTCTGACCTCAGATCAGGGGAGCGCGTTCTCATGACCACAGCAACGCCGGACACCCCTCCCCGCGCGAGACATCTCGGGTTGAAAATTTTTGGCGGCATTACGCTCGCCATCCTGCTCCTGATCCTGTTCTGGTCATGGGACTGGTTTGTGCCTCTGGTCAATTCCCGGGCCACAGCACTCCTGCATCGCAAAACCACAATTGCGCATCTGCATGTACATCTGGGCCGCGTTACTACCATCAAGGTGGACGACCTCAAAATTGAGCAGCCCAAAACATTTGAAAAAGAAAAAAACCAGTTTGCGCAGACCAAAAGCCTTAGCGTATCGGTTGATGTCTGGTCTTACCTCTGGCACCGCACTCTGCGCCTGCCGCTCATTGCGCTGGAACAGCCGACCGCAGACATCATTGCTCTAAAAAATAACCTGAACAACTACACCTTTACCGAAGACGGCAAACCTGCCAGCACGCCTGCACAGCCAGATACCACCGGCAAAACAAACCTGCCAGATATCGGCGAACTGCGTATTACCGACGGCACGTTGCATGTAAAATATGATCCGCTTCAGGCCGATATGCAGGTTTCTGTGCAGACAACCCCGCCTGAGGGGACTAGTCGTGGCACGCTGCGTCTGGACGCCAAAGGGCGTTATGCGCAGCAGCCCATTAGCGCACGCTTTATTGGCGGCGCGTTACTCTCTTTTGTTGCAGATAAAGACCCCTACCCCGTTGACCTCAGCGTGCAGAACGGCCCCACCAACGCCACCCTGAAAGGGGATGTGGTGCATCCGATGAGCTTTGCCGGTGCTCACCTTAAGCTGCATTTTGCAGGGCCTGATATGTCCCTGCTTTATCCGCTGACCGGCGTGCCAATCCCGCGCACTCCGGCCTACACCATTACCGGCAATCTGGATTACAGCCGCAACCACATCCTCTTCAAGGATTTTGAAGGCAGGATGGGCACCAGTGATATTGGTGGCACTCTTGAGGTTGATCCACACCAGAAGCCTATGGCTCTTCAGGCCAATCTGCGCTCAAAACAGGTTAATCTGGTGGATCTCGGTGGGTTCATCGGTGCAAAGCCGACAAAAACGGCTGCTGAGAAAAAGCAGGATGCCAAAAGCAAGACCGTTCTGCCAGATACTCCCATCAATATTCCGCGCCTGAACGCCATTAACGCGCACGTCACATATCACGGAGCACATATCGAAAATAAGCAGCTTCCCCTTGATAATATCGACACGGAGTTTTTCATCAACAATGGTGAAATTGACCTCAAACGGCTGAATTTTGCTGTTGGGAATGGCACACTGGCCAGTTCCGCAACGCTCAAGCCGGATGGTTCCCTGTTTGACACGACCGCACGGATTGACTTTGCGCGCATTGATCTGGCCCGCATCATGCAGGCCACAGCCAATTCCAAAGCGCGTGGAATTATTGGCGGCCACATGACCCTGAGAGCGAAGGGGAACTCCATTGCCAGCCTGATGGCTGCGGGAAATGGCGGCCTAACACTGGTGCTGGATCAGGGGGGCGATATTACGGCCATTCTGCCGGATATTATGGGCCTGCAACTGGGCAATGCTATCCTGACAGCCCTCGGACTTCCATCCCACACCGACATCAAATGCTTTATTGCCGATATGCCGCTGAAAAACGGGATCGTCTCCACCAACACCCTACTGCTGGAAACCGGTGAAGCCCGTACGCTTGGCCGCGGCACGATTAATTTCAAAACCAATACTCTGGACTACTCCCTGACCACCCGTGCCCAGAACCCGACCATTGCGTCTCTGCCGGGAGCGTTCAACATCACCGGCCCCATCAAATCTCCTACCGTGTTACCGGGTGCGGAAATTCTGGGGCGCGCGGCAGCAGCAGCGGGCCTCGGCTTCGTTTTCCCGCCTCTGGCCCTGCTGCCAACCATTCAGCTTGGTGTTGGTGATGATTCCCGCTGCTCTCGCGCGGTGCAGGCTGTCAACCAGAACCCAGCCGCAGGCATTGCTCCCGGTTCACTGTCTCATGCCGCAGGCACCAGACGCAGTGTGTCATCCACGCACGCCAGTCGTCGCCCGCAGGGCAGCACCAAAAAGGGGACAGGCAAAACTGCTGAGCCCAAACAGCACGAAGGCCGTATGACACCAGAAGAAGTCCGTGCGGCCTGGAATGCCAAGCTACACGCGAAGCACTGATACTCTCACTGGAGCACCGATCCGCATTTTTCCGTGAAAATAAAAGTGAAAACCCAGGTTCTGACCGAACCTGCTTTTGCAGCCAGAACACCCGGAAGACTGCTTTTTGAGAGTGGCTGGAAGCTACCCCGTTCTGGAGCTTCCAGCCTTAATACCTTACAGCAGTCCCCGACCGTAAAATCTTCCCTCAGCCTGTCTCTGGAAAATGATTACGTGTCAGGAGGCTTGCATGAGCCTGTTCACGACACCGGTGAAGCCCTGAATTGTCTGCGTTTCATCAAAATCTTCTGCTGAGAGAGATATCTTAAAATGCTCTTCCACAGCCATAATAATATTAACGTGCTTCAGAGAGTCCCACCCAGAAATCTCAGAGGGGAACTGCACACTGTCCAGTGAAAGGTTCGGAATATTGAGTTGCTGGGAAACAAGTCTCGACAACACATGCACAGCATCGTCCTGTTCTGACTGACGATCCTGATGAAGAGCATTGATGTTCTGGCTTGCGACTGCGCCTGAAAAGCTATCAAGCTCCGGATACATCTGAAGGGTGTTTTTCAGAAGCTCAAGCCAGTCCGCGTCTTCGCTCCAATGCCCTTTCCAGTGCTCGTTCGGCTTTTTGATGTATCCACACCACAAATCCGCGTCCAGCTTCTCTATCGTTCCCGGCGGATGGTCCTGATCTGCGTTCTGGACCCATAAGAGCTTGTTGGGACCATAATTTTTCAAAATATCCAGAAGCTTTTTTATATTCACAAGAGAAGATGGAACACCGCTTTTCCATATCCAGACTTTGCGGCCAAGCTCCAGTTCTCTGAGGAACTGGCTTTTCATAAATTCAATAACGACTGAAAAATCAGGTATTTTTTGACCAATCGTTTCTTTAGGAAAATTCTTTACGAGAAGACCGGTATGGGTGGACCATTTATACATTTTATGTCGTATCCGCCATTCAGGATCGACATTGTTCCACTCCTCTTCCGGAAGAAACATGTCCAGAAAATCCGGCTTTTCCAGTTGATGGAGACGATATTTGAGCAGCATCATTAAATGCGGCAGACGGTCTGCACTATTTTCCGACGCCGCTGAGAAGCGCAGAAGATGGGGGTGCAAAATACCCGCGCGTTGCTGCACCAGTCCAAATTCACAATCTTCCCCAAGGCTTTCAAAGTTACTAAAAACCCGCAGACGTTCTGATAGTTTTTTGGGTGCCCCGGCAGAGGATGTTTCTGACGCCTGAGAGGCTTTTGTCACCAGATCATCAATCGTCACCACATCGTCCAGAAGTGTATCTGGCAGTTTGTGCGAGAGCTTTTTTTGTAATGCGACAACGGTGGAGACAGTCATGTTGTTGCCCCACCCGACAATGTCGGTAAATTTCAGATCAGGGTTCCACAACGGGATGGAATGCCCCAATGTTTCTTCCATGATGTCCTTTACACATGACATCATGGAGTTTTTATCCATTTCAATTTTATGCAGCATCTTCAAATTCTCCCTTCAATTGCCGTTTCTATTTTTTTTCGATCTACTTTGCCGTTTTCATTTCTCGGAAAAACATCAATATTGATGATGATATCCGGGATCGCATAAGGCTCCAGAGACTTAGAAAGCTCTTTTCTGATAAAAGACGCGTCTGGATTCTGAGATGTCTCAATAACAACGACAATTTTCTGCTGCATATAAAGAACGCAGGATTTATCGTACCCAATAGCACTAAGGGCTCCATAAATCTCTTCTATCTCTATCCGGTAGCCTTTATGCTTGATCTGGAAATCAAAACGCTCCGCAAAATATATTTTACCGTTAATTCTGATACCACGATCCCCGGTGAAATACCCCAGAACCGGTCCCTGATCCGTTTGCACGTCTCGGAAGGCCGCCTGTGTGGCCTCCGGATTGCCCAGATATCCATCAGCCAGTTGCGGGCCAGTGATCACAATTTCTCCGTCGTCAGGACTTTCCCCAACCAGTAACAGAGCCATGTCAGAAATTGGGTTTCCCAAGGTCACAGATGGAAAGCTGGCTTCCTGTAAGAGCACATCTGTAACTTTGATATGTGTCATAGAAACGGTTGTTTCTGTGGGGCCGTATGTATTGAAAATATCAGACGCTGGCAGCGTTTGTCTGAGCATACGCGCCTGACTGACCAGCAAAGCCTCACCACAAAAAACGAATTGCTTGAGTGTTTTCAGATTTTCGAATGTCAGTTCATTAGATTGCTGCATCAGGGTGATGGTACTGGGGACAGAAATCCACACGCTTATCTGTTTGGCCGCAATCATACGGGCTGGCCGCATCCGATCAAAAAATGTCTCTATGGGGCAAAGGGCAGCACCGGCACACAGCCCCCCGTAAATCTCCATAACACTCAGGTCAAAAGCAATATTGGCATACTGGCTAACCCGATCCTGAGGCGTGATGAATAAGCACTCAGACATCCACCCGACATAATGGTCCAGTGCCTGCCGCCCTATCACGACACCTTTGGGGAGCCCGGTCGAACCAGATGTAAAAATAACATAGGCAGGCCGACTGGACGGTAGAATAAGGATTTCTGTGTCTTTATACGTTTCAACAGAATTCTGTATAGTTTCTATAGAAAGAGTTTCACAAACAGAACTCTCTCCGCACAACATCTCTATTTCTTGCTGACTTCCTATAATGACATCAGGTTTGAAAATCTCGACTATTCTCCGTTTTTTTTCCAAAGATGAGAGAAGGTTGAGCGGAGCATACGTGGCATCACTTGCAAGAGACGCAAACATAGCGGCATACGCATATTCGCCTGCGGGGGCAGCAATAAGTATTTTCCTAAAATTGTTTTTTGTAAAAACTGCTGCAAACGCCTTCATGATTTGAAGCAACTGAGAATAATTTATACTATTTTTTGCACGGTATACTGCCGTATTTTGCGGATATTCTTCGCAAATTGTGAGAAATTTTCTCACTGTATCATTTTCTGACATCATTTATGTCCTGAATTTTTATGTCATAGAAAATTGAGTAATCACAATTCTCTATCCAATAGACATGTGTAATTTTTGAGTATTTACCGATAAAATCTCATTTATAAGATTTTACCGGATATCGTGAGGTAATTCAGATTTTGTAGCGAAGATACAAAAAAAGCCACCTCAAGATGAGGAGGCTTTTCTGTATCCGTAGATAATCCCGGAGACGATGGCTTATTTAGACTGAGCCATGATCTCTTCTGCCACGTTGCGCGGCACGGGGTCATAGTGATGGAACTGCATGGTGAAGGATGCGCGGCCCTTCGTCATGGAACGCAGGTGAGAAATGTAACCGAACATTTCCTTCAGCGGCACATGAGAGCGAACCATAACCGTGGAACCGGAGGTTTCCTGGCTTTGGATCATGCCACGACGACGGTTGATATCACCCACAACGTCACCAACGTGATCGTTCGGGGTGGTCACTTCCACGTCCATGATCGGCTCAAGAATAACCGGACCAGCCTGTTTCATACCTTCACGGAAGCAAGCCTTAGCCGCGATTTCGAACGCCAGAGCGGACGAGTCAACGTCATGGTACTTACCGTCAAGCAGCGTGAACTTGAAGTCCACCGTCGGGAAGCCTGCCAGCACGCCGGTAGAAGACTGCATGCGGATACCTTTTTCAACCGCAGGAATATATTCCTTCGGCACGGTACCGCCAACAACCTTGTTTTCAAAGTGAATGCCATCGTTCCGCTCAACCGGCTCGAAAGCAATTTTCACTTCAGCGAACTGACCGGAACCACCAGACTGCTTTTTATGCGTGTAGGTTTCCGTGTGCGGCTTGGAGATGGTTTCACGATACGCCACCTGCGGTGCACCGACGTTTGCATCCACACCATATTCACGACGCAGACGGTCGATGATGATGTCGAGGTGCAGTTCGCCCATGCCGGACAGAATGGTCTGACCCGTTTCCTGATCCGTCTTCAGCTGGAGGGAAGGATCTTCACTGGCCAGCTTCTGCAGCGCCAGCGTCATCTTTTCCACGCCGTCTTTGGTTTTCGGCTCAACAGAGATGTCGATAACCGGGATCGGGAAGCTCATACGTTCCAGAACAACCGGATCGGCCGCATCAGCAAGCGTATCACCTGTCTGAGAGTCTTTCAGACCCACGAACGCAGCAATATCACCAGCATGAACTTCCGTCAGTTCTTCACGCTTGTCAGCATGCATCTGGTAAATACGACCGATACGTTCCTTGTGGCCCTTCGTGGTGTTCAGAACCGTATCACCGGTTTTCAGCACGCCACGGTAGACGCGGACGAAGGTCAGCGTGCCGTATTTGTCGTTGATGATTTTGAAAGCGAGGCCAGCAAACTTGCCGTCCGGGTCAACCGGGATGATCGGCTGAGCGGCTTCATCGTCTTCTTCACCTTCCGGCGGAGCGCAACGGATGCCTTCAACGTCATTCGGGGCCGGCAGGTAGTCGATCACGGCGTCGAGCAGCGGCTGAACGCCTTTGTTCTTGAACGCCGTGCCACACAGAACCGGGCGGAACTCACCAGAGATGGTGCCCTTCTTGATGCAGCGCTTCAGCGTTTCAATGGAGACTTCGCCGTTTTCGAAATACTCTTCCATTGCCTTGTCATCGACAGCCAGAGCGGTGTCGAGCAGGTTCTGGCGGGCTTCAGCAGCCTTTTCTTTCAGATCGGCCGGAATTTCTTCATCGTGGAACTTCGCGCCCAGCTCACCGCCTTCCCAGACGATTGCTTTCATCTCGATCAGATCAACCACGCCCAGGAACTGGTCTTCAGCGCCAATCGGCAGCTGCAGCGGGATCGCGACGATGTCCAGCTTTTCCTTCAGCGTGTCGAATGCACGGTAGAAGTTCGCGCCGGTACGGTCGAGCTTGTTGATGAAGATGATACGCGGAACCTTGTAGCGGTCAGCCAGACGCCAGTTGGTTTCAGACTGCGGCTGAACACCGGCCACACCTTCAATGATGAAGACAGCGCCATCGAGCACGCGCAGAGAACGGTTCACTTCGATGTTGAAGTCGATGTGTCCGGGGGTGTCGATGATGTTGATGCGGTGGTCGTTCCACTCACAGGTCACAGCAGCGGAGGTAATGGTAATACCGCGCTCACGTTCCTGCGCCATGTAGTCGGTCGTGGTGTTACCGTCGTGCACTTCACCAATTTTGTGAGACACACCGGTGTAGTACAGAATACGCTCGGTCGTGGTTGTCTTGCCCGCGTCGATATGCGCGGTGATCCCGATATTACGGATCTTCGAAAGGTCGGATTTGGCGGACACGAAAACCTCCAGAAAACAGGTCAGGCGCGACAGGGAACCCTTCGCGCCTGTGGCTACCGAACACCGTGCTGATCCCAGTTTTGTTTTAGGAAGCCCGGCTGCCGGAAACCGGCCGATAGACGAAAAGTGCCTGACACCCTGCCAGACACCTGCACAGAAAATCCGGACCGTCAGATTTTGACTGGCCCGGACCCACTGCGGTTAGGAAACCCCTGAATCAGGCGCCAGCGGCAGCCTGTTTTTTAGCCTGAGCGCGCAGCACGCGGCGCTTCACGACCTGAGCTTCTTCCGGCAGCTTGCGGTTAGGCGTGCTGATCAGGAAGGAGTCCAGACCACCATTATGTTCAATGGTGCGGAGGCCACGGGTGCTGACGCGCATGTGCACGGCGGCGCCCAGGATGTCGGACATCAGGGATGCTTCCTGCAGGTTGGGCAGGAAACGGCGACGGCTTTTGTTATTGGCGTGACTGACGTTGTTTCCGGTCAGAACGCCTTTGCCGGTAATCTGGCAGCGACGGGACATTGTCTCATCCTTGTCTTAGGTATCAAACAGAGGGCCGAGACAATTTGCCCGGCGACCACATTCAGGATTGGCGCGGCTTATGGCTGAGCAAGCGCCTTCCGTCAAGGGTTGACCTCAGGCTTTCTCACTTTCCGGAGCAGTCTGTGCCTGTGTTGCTGCATGAATCTCGCCTGTACGCACGCTGTGCGCGGCAGAGTCGAGAATATGCAGGATGGTGTCTTTATCCATGCTCCGGGCCAGCAGCCCCAGAGAGCCGCCCAGCAGGGCAGAGGCAATTGCCAGCGGCGGGTGATTCTCTTTAAGCAGGTGCTCCATCGCACTTTCGACCACCATGGCGCAGCGGGCCAGATCGTCCGGCACACCCGGCATTGCGTCTGATGTGGGCTCGGCGGGTGTATGTCCTGCTGTATCCGTCATGATAATTCCTCTTCTTTCCTTGTCTCAGACACCGGCCCGCAGACCAGTGCTTCATTCGATTCGCCAGAGATGACCGCCCGGACGTTCCTGCCGTTACCCGGCAAGACGCTCTGCCACGCTTTCTGCCCCCTGCGCCGCCCACATGGCGGCATACTGCCCGCCAGAAGCCAGCAGAGCCTCGTGCGTGCCACGTTCGATCACACGCCCCTGCCCCATCACCAGAATTTCGTCCGCATCCACAACGGTGGACAGGCGGTGCGCAATGACCAGCGTGGTGCGGGAGGCAGAAACGGCTTTCAGAGCCGCCTGAATCTCCTGTTCCGTATGTGTGTCCAACGCGCTTGTAGCCTCGTCAAGCACAAGAACACGGGGGTCTTTCAAAAGTGTTCGCGCAATGGCCACACGCTGCTTTTCCCCGCCTGAAAGCTTCAGCCCGCGTTCCCCCACCTGTGTCTGGTAGCCATCCGGCAGAGACATGATGAAGTCATGGATCTGCGCCTGTCGCGCCGCCTGCTCCATCTCCGCCGGAGTGGCTCCCAGACGCCCGTAGGCGATGTTGTAGCCAATCGTCTCGTTAAACAGCACGGTATCCTGCGGCACCACGCCTATGGCCGCCCGCAGATCCTCCTGCCGGTAGGCACGCACGTCATGCCCGTCCACCAGCACTGCGCCGGACCAGACATCATAAAACCGGAACAGCAGGCGGCTGATGGTGGATTTGCCAGCCCCCGTTGAGCCGACAATGGCGACCTTCTGGCCCGGTGCCGCCACAAAACTCACCCCATGCAGAATTTCGCGCTCGGGCCCGTATCCAAACCGGACGTCCCGAAACGCCACTTCCGCCGGAGCAGAGTCCGCAAGCCGCGTGGCGATTGGCAGCGGGTTTTCCGGGTCCGCCACTTCCACATGTTCTTCAACCAGCCCGAACATCTGCTCCAGATCCACCATGGCCGTGCGGATGGCGGAATAGACAGACCCCAGAAAATTAAGCGGCCCGTAAAGCTGAAGCAGGTAGGTGTTGATCATGACGAACTGCCCCACGCTGATCCGCCCGGCCTCAACATCCCGCCCGGCCAGCAACATGATGAGCGTGAGTGCCACGGCAATAATCGCCGCCTGCCCGAAATTGAGCAGCCCGAGGGAATACTGGGTTTTCCGTGCAGCCTGCTCATACCGGGCCTGTGCCGCATCATAGCGGGTCGCCTCATGCGCCTCGTTGCCGAAATATTTGACGGTTTCATAATTCAGCAGGCTATCCAGAGCCTTGCCGCTGGCCTCGGTATTGCTCTCATTCATCCGCCGCCGGATACCCAGCCGCCATGAGGTGAACAGGACCGTAAAGCCGATATAGGCCGCAATCATCAGCACCATCAGGCTGACATAGCGCCAGTCAAACACCTGCCAGATCACCACCACAACCAGCAGGGCCTGCAAAATGGTGGGAGAGATGGACATGCCCATCCGCAGCAGGGTTTCCACTCCCTCCGTGCCACGCTCAATGGCGCGGGTCACACCCCCTGTCCGGCGGTCCAGATGGAAGCGTAAGGAGAGTTTGTGCATATGCTGGAAACTGCGGAAGGCGGCCTGCCGCGCTACCCGAAACCGCACAGGCGCAAACAGGGAATCCCGCAAATTTGTCAGCGCGGCGGACACAAGCCTGACCAGCCCATACCCCAGAATGAGCGCAAACGGCGCCATGGCAAGGCTGCCGGGATGGGAGAGACGATCCACCACGCGGCTGTAAGCCATTGGCACGGCCAGCGTGGCAAGCTCTCCGCCCACCAGCACCAGCAGCACAAGCACAACACGCCACCTCAGCCCGCTGTTTTCACGCGGCCAGAGATACGGAAGAAGACGGGCAAGAGTGACTGAGGCTGGCTGTTTAAGCGCCCCGGACGGAGAACGATTACGTGGTGACATACCCCCGCATGTGGCACGCCTCCATAATTTTGCAACCCCGCCGCACCTTGCCTCGCTCCGGTATCCGCCGGATAAACACAGACGCCTTGCGCGTTTATGGTCTCATTCAAGCACGACAGGATTTCCGATGCCTTCGGACGATACCGCCTTTCTTCGTCACCTCAGGCAATGCAACACTGCCGTCGTGCCCGGTGCGCGCTTCCCGTTTTCTCTGGGCTGCAGCCCCGCGGGATGGGTCACTCCGGACCTGACGGAGACTCTGGAACAGCGTGGCCTCGGGTCCCGCACGCGGGGCTTTAACCTGCCTGACCCGGCTGATCTGGAAGCGCTGGGGGAAGATCTGGCGCGGAGCGGTGTTTATCGCTCTCATCACGAACTGTTTGACGTCATGCCGGATGTGGACCAGCCCGTGCTGGCGCGGATTGACCGTGGCGCTCTGCCCCTGTTCGGGCTGGTGGCCGCCGGGGTGCATCTGAACGGTCTGGTGCGCAAGACAGACGGATTATATCTGTGGACAGGCCGCAGAGCCGCCAACAAACGGCTGGACCCCGGCAAACTGGACCATCTGGTGGCAGGCGGTGTGCCTGCCGGGCACACACCGTGGGACGCACTGCTGAAGGAAGCAGCGGAAGAAGCCAGTATTCAGGAAGACCTCGCCCGGCAGGCGCAGCAGGTGGGGCGTCTTGTCTACGCGCTGGACCGGCCCGAAGGGCTGCGGCGCGATATTCTGTATTGCTACGACCTGTTCCTGCCCGAAAGCTTTGAGCCGGTTGCCGCGGACGGGGAAGTAGAATCCTTCCACCTGATGCCGCTGAGCGATGTTTACAAGCTGGTGCGGGATACGGACGAATTCAAATTCAACGTCAATCTCGTGCTGATTGATCTCTTTCTGCGCAACGGGCTGATTGACCCGCACTCCGCAGAAGGCCGCCAGTTGCGGGAGGGGCTGAACCACGGCCTGTCTGCCGCCAGCCCCGGCCACACAATGTCTGGCCACCAGACGGCTGTGGCACCCGCAACACTCTGAGGGGGCGCAGGGCCCCGCATTCCGGCTTCAGGCTGAAATGCGGGCGTCCAGCAGGGCCTTGGCTTCCGCCTCAGCCTCTTTCATGCCTTTCAGCAAGTGTTCGCGGATTTCTTCCAGACGCTTCTTATCCGTGATTTTCAGCCCGAAAAGATCCTTCACGTAAAACACGTCCACCGCCCGCACTCCGTAGGTGGTAATGTGGGCTGAGGCGATCTGAAGGTTTTCTTCGCTCATGGCGGCTGTCACGTCATGCAGCAGGCCGGGGCGGTCACGACCGTTGATTTCAATCACCGTGTAGGTATTGGACGCGCCGTTATCAATCACCACACGCGGTGGCACATGAATCGCGCGCATCCGCATTGGCATGTGACCGAAGCCGGCCTGCGCAATTTCAGCCCCAATATCAATCTGCCCGCTCAGGGCCTGCTCAATCAGCGAACATAGCCGCGCCAGACGATGCGTTTCTTCATACGCGCTGCCAGCCGTGTCCTGAATCCAGAACGTATCCAGAGCCATGCCGTGCATCATGGTGTGAATACGCGCATCAACAATGGACGCCCCGGCCAGTGCGAGCGCCCCTGCAATTTTGGAGAACAGGCCGGGTACGTCCACGGTATAAACCGTTACTTCCGTCACACCCCGCGCAGGCAGCGGCAGCACCTCCACCGTCAGCGGTGCGTCCCGCCCGTCCGCATCCCGGATCAGGCGAGCATGCCGTTTGTGCGTTTCATGATCGAAGGACAGCCAGTAACCCGCGTAGCCCAGGCCTAGGAAGCGGTCGATATCCTGCGGTGCAACGCCGTCTTCGGCCAGAATTTCAGACGTAATTTCCTTGGCGTGACGCACGCGCACGTCCCGCTCCGTCGTGGCGAGACCACCGGCCAGCACTTCCGCCACGCGCACATACAGCTCACGCAGCAACGTGGCCTTCCATGCGTTCCATACGCGGGAGCTGACGGCCCGCATGTCCACAATCGTCAGCAGCAGCAGCAGACGCAGGCGTTCGGGAGACTGAACAATGTCCGCCACATCCAGAATGGTCTTGGGGTCATCAATATCACGCTGGAACGCCGTGTGGCTCAGCAGCAGATGGTGCAGGACCAGCCAGGAAACGGTTTCCGTTTCCTCACCCGACATGCCCAGTCTGGGGCAGAGATCCGCCGCAATTTCAGACCCGATTTCCGAATGGTCCCCTCCGCGCCCCTTGGCGATGTCGTGCAGCAGCACAGCCATATACAGCGCGCGGCGGGAATGCAGACCTTTGACAAGCTCATACGCCACCGGGATTTCATCCGCCATGCGGCCGGATGCGACTTCATCCATGATACGGATGGCTTCTATCGTATGCTCATCGACCGTGAACACGTGATAGGTATCAAACTGCATCTGGCCGACAATACGCGCCCAGTCCGGGATCAGCCGCCCGAAAATCCCTGTCTCGTTCAGGATATGCAGCCAGTGCGCGTGGCCGGGTGGAGTCTGCTGTTCATAGCTGGAATCGCGCAGGGGGAGTGCCGCCGCATCCTCCGGGGCAGGCACACTGGCATCGCGCCGACGGCGCGGGGGCAGGTCCTGCGGTTCCGTCTCACCACAAAGCAGGTCGAGAAAAATCCGCGCGGCTTCCGGGTCATCCCGGAGCGCCACGGCCCGGCGCTCCCAGCGGATAAGCTGATGCCGCCCAAGCGGATGCAGAGGCCTGCGGCGCATCCGCGCCCAGTCCAGCAACTGCATCATCTTGATGGGTTCCTGATCAAACGAGATCCCGCGTTCCGGCAGGATCTGCCCGTCAACCAGAGTAAATCCGGCCTCCCGCATGGCCTCATCGGGCTTGACGGCCGTGGCGGCCGGGCCCTGCGCCTGCCGCAGCACGGCGGGTTCCAGCACATGCGTCAGGCGCATCACCTCCCGCGCTGTCAGGAAATAGTGGCGCATAAAGCGTTCCACACCATTCTGACGGCCATGCCGGGTATAGCCCATGCGTGCGCCGATCACCGGCTGCATATCAAAGGTCAGGCGCTCTTCCGCACGCCCGGCGACGTAATGCAGATGCAGGCGCACCGTCCACAGGAAATCCCATGACCGGCGGGCGCGCGCCGCTTCCTGCTCCGTCAGCAGGCCCATCCAGATAAATTCCGGTGCCAGAAGGTCCATGACATGGCGGGTGCCGAACGTGTTCCGGCACATCCAGTACAGCGTCTGCAAATCCCGCAGGCCGCCGCGCCCTTCCTTGATGTTGGGCTCCACCAGATAGGGGCTATCCCCAAACCGGCGGTGCCGTTCCAGCCGCTCACGCCGTTTGTCCTGAATAAAACCGGGCGCTCCGGCCTCCACACAGGCGACAATATAGCGCGCCTCAAACATGGCGAATAACGCAGCATCCCCGGCCAGCAGGCGGGCATCCAGCAACGCAGTGCGGACTGTGGTGTCCTTCCGCGCTTCCTCAATACATTCATTGATGGTGCGCGTCGCGTGCCCGACTTTCAGGCCCAGATCCCACAGGAAATACAGAACATATTCCACCAGCCGGTGCGCGTTCTGGACATTTTCTTCTTCTGTCAGGAACAGCAGATCAATATCGCTGAACGGGGCCAGAAGGCCACGCCCGTAACCTCCGGTTGCCGCCACAACAAGCCGCCCTGCGGCAGGAGGCGCGCCCTCCCCGATCTGCCCGACGCCTTCCGCCGTGCCGGTCGCCCGCAACGCAAGGTCGACAATGCCCCGCAGCATCACGTCCGTGAACGCCGCAATCTGCTTGGCGGCTTTTGCGCCCTTCAGTTCGTGCGATTCAAACCGGCTGCGGACATCCGCCTGATACCGGCCAAGATGGCGGCGGAAGATCGCCACGGACTCATCCCGCTGCGGGATGGTTGCGTCTGCCGGTGTGGCGTCCCGGAGTTCCCGCGCAAGGCAGGCAGCAAGCCCCTCCGGGGTGAGGGACGCAAGGGCGGAAACATCGGGCTGCCCGGGGGCAGCATGTGCGGGGGAAATCGACATTGCGGTCGGAATCTGCTCCTGAGGGTCGTCTGATAAAGAACCCGGTTTAACTCTGGCTCAACTCTGGGCCGGACATCCATCTTCCCGCACGGCCTCTTTATGAAGCTCGTACAGAATATCCAGTGCGGCACGCGGCGTCAGAGTATCCGGGTCTACCTCTAACAGTCGCTTCCTTAACGTATTTTCGTCTTCCTGCGGTAATATCTTCTGCGTGTCGAACAAAGGCAGGGGCTTGGGCCCGGTTGCGTGGTCCCGCTCCAGTTCCCGCAAAAGCCGCCCTGCCCGGTCCACGACTGAAGGGGGCACCCCTGCCAGTTTGGCAACATGCACACCCCAGCTTTTCTTGGCGGAACCGGCCAGAACCTCATGCAGAAAGACAATCTGGCCCCGCCATTCCCGCACCGCCATGGTGTGCGGGGAAAGGCGCGGCAGAGTGTCCACCAGTCCGGCAAGTTCATGGAAATGCGTTGCAAAAATTGCACGGCAGCGCACAGTTGAATGCAAAGCCTCCAGCACCGCCCACGCAATAGCCAGACCATCCAGCGTTGCCGTGCCGCGCCCGATTTCATCCACCACAACCAGAGAACGCGGGCCAGCCTGATTCAGAATGGCGGCGGTTTCCGTCATTTCCACCATAAAGGTGGAGCGCCCACGCGCCAGATCATCCGAAGCGCCCACGCGGGAAAAGAGCTGATCCACAATGCCGATATGCGCTTTATCAGCAGAAACAGGGAAGCCCCCCTGCGCCAGCAGCACGGCCAGAGCCGTCTGCCGCAGGAAGGTGGATTTACCGGCCATATTCGGGCCGGTCAGCAACATCACGCGGCGGCTGGCAGACAGATCACACCCGTTAGGCGTAAAGCGTGTGCCTTTTGGCAGAGCCGCTTCCACCACCGGATGACGGCAGCCTTCCAGCACAAAAGCCGTATCGTCCGTGACCACCGGACGGCACCAGCTCCCCCCCGCAGCCAGCAGAGCGCAGGATTGCAGCACGTCCAGCACCGCCAGTGCCCTCGCCAGAACCGGCAGCGCTTCCTCCGCCAGAATACGCTCAACCAGCGCGGCAAAGACCGCTTTTTCACGCGCCGCAGCCCGTTCCGCCGCCTCGGCAATCCGGGCATCCAGTGAGGAAAGCTCCTCTGTAGAGAAACGGGCGTTGCTCGCTGTGCCTTGCCGGAACATCAGATCATCCCGGTCTTTAATACGGGCACTGGCAGCAACAGGCACTTCAATCACATACCCAAGCTGAGCGTGGTGTTTGATCTTGAGGCTCGCCACCCCGAATCGGCTGGCATACTCCGTCTGCAAACCGGCCACGATCCGCCGGGAATTGTCCCGGAGGCCTCTGTACCCATCCAGTTCGCCGTCATATCCGGCGGCAATAACCCCGCCATCTTCCAGCCGGGCAGGCAGATCCTCCGCCACGGCGCGCACCAGTTCCGCTTCCAGTTCCGGCGCAGCCCCGAGGCTGGCTGCAGCTCGCGCCAGATAGGCTGGCAAAGCGGTATGATCCGCCCCCAGAGCCGCGGCAGCTGCACGGGCGGCATGCAGGCCATCCCGCACGGCAGCCAGATCCCGCGGCTGACCGCGACCAAGGGACAACCGCCCCAATGCACGGGCAATATCCGGCGCGCGCTTCAGCGCATCCCGCAGAGCGGCACTGCACGAGGGCGATTCGCGCAGCCAGCACCAGCCATCCTGTCGGGCAGCAATGCGGGCCGGGTCCGTCAGCGGTGCGGCCAGCCACTCCGCCACCATACGCGCCCCGGCGGAGGTAACGGTCTGATTCATAGCGGAGAACAGGGTATGTTCCGTTCCGCCATCCCGTGCGCGCAAAATATCCAGACTGGCGCGGGTCGCAGGGTCTATCCCCAGCACACCGCCTTCCATCTGCGGGCTTGGGTGCGCAAGGCGCGGCAGCTTCCCTGCCTGACTGCGCTGAACATAGTCCACAGCGACTGAGGCCGCGACGGCCTCTTCATCCGTAAAGGTGCCGAACGCATCCACACTGGCCACATCAAAAGCAGCCGCCAGACGCTGGCGGGCTGTTTCCACATTCGGGATCAGCACCTCGGGCGCGCGGGCAGAGTCATGCTCACCCAGCGCCATATCCGCCGGAGCCAGAATTTCCGCAGGGTCAAGCCGCCCCAGCAAAGCCGCCAGAGCGGCTGCCGCAACAGAAGCGGTTTCAAACAGGCCGGTCGAGACATCAATCCATGCCGCCCCGA
This sequence comes from Acetobacter persici, assembly GCF_018256955.1. NCBI lineage: Bacteria > Pseudomonadati > Pseudomonadota > Alphaproteobacteria > Acetobacterales > Acetobacteraceae > Acetobacter > Acetobacter persici. The sequence goes on along the minus strand of NZ_JAERKU010000006.1, from coordinate 117,590 downwards.
TCAGACTCTCAGCATCCGCTGCCTTGCTTTTCCGGCCTCGCCCGCTGCCGGGCTGTTCGGCCAGTGCCAGAAGCAGGTTGGAACGGCCCGGTTCCAGCAATTCATCTTCCGTCAGGGTGCCGGGCGTCACCACACGCACCACGGCGCGCGCCAGTGGTCCTTTGGGTGCCCCTTTGCCTTTGCGCGGAGCTTCGGTCTGCTCCGCCACCGCGACACGGAACCCCCGGCGGATCAGCCGGGCCAGATACGCAGACGCTGCCGCGACGGGCACACCACACATCGAGATCGGGTCACCCGCGTGGGTTCCTCGCGCCGTCAGCGCAATATCCAGTGCGGCGGCCGCAGCCGTGGCATCGTCAAAAAACAGTTCATAAAAATCGCCCATGCGGAAAAACAGCAGGGCTTCAGGATTTTCGGCCTTCAGCGCAAACCATTGCGCCATGGCGGGGGTGGCACCCTCGGGAGAATAACGCGTCATTGGCTTATCATACGGGCGTCACCCGGCGGGGCAACAGGCGTTGCGGTTACATCTTAACAAGTTTGCACAAAGCGTCCGCCACAGCCTGCACTGGTTCCGCCCACGGCCCATTGCCCTCACCGTAAACAGGCTGAGAAAACAGCCGCAGACTCGGGTACCACAGGTTCGCCCTCTCTCCGCCGGGTACGGGCCGGGAAGACCCTTCCGCCCAGCGCCAGTCCCCGCCAAAGCGGTTCAGCAGCCACACCGGCTTTCCAAGCACACCAGCCAGATGCGCAATAACGGTATCAACCGTAATCACCACATCCAGCCCGGCCATCAGGCACGCGGTGCTGAGCAGATCGCCCTCGGGCAGCGGGGCCGCCGGAAACGGCAGGTCTGCCACCGCATGGTTCTGCTGAAGGGACTGAAACACCACACCCGGCACGTCAGCCAGCGGCGCAAGGCAGGCAGGAGCGAGGGAACGACGGCGATCAAACCGATACCCCGGATTCCCCGCCCAGCAGAGACCAGTACGGAGGGGTTTTGACAGGGGCAAAGCTTTGGGCGGTTCTCCCGGCCCTCCCGCTGAGAGTGGGCCATTGGCTTCGGCCATACCCTCTCCCGCATCCGGCAGACGCATCATCTGCCGCCAAGGATAAGGCTCAGACAGCCCAAGGCACGCAGGCAAACTCAACAGAGAACAGCACGCGACAGCCCCGACAGACCGCGCTGTCTGCCCTTTTTGCAGCAGCGTCACCCGCCCGGTGCGCACAGGCTCCATCCGCGCAACCAGAGAACGCAGGGCCTCCGGCACAGCCAGCAGCACCGGCGCACGGTCCAGAGCCGGCTCCACATAGCGCAAAAACTGAAGGGTATCGCCCAGCCCCTGCTCCGCATAAAGCAGAACCGGACTGCCGCCTGTGGCGGTTCCATCCCAGTGCGGCAGACCTTCCGTCTGGGATGCGGGCAGTAAACTCTGCCGGGCTTCAAACGCCTGCCAGCCTTCCTTAAAGCGCCCTTCCGCAAGCAGCACTGTGCCCAGATTGAAACGCGCCCTCGCCCGGTCCTGCTCTGAGGCCGGTCCGCTTTCAACCTGCCGGAAGAGGGCTTCTGCCTCCTGCCTGCGGCCAAGGTCTGCCAGCACCGTCCCGTAATTCACCGCCAGCCGGGCGTCCTGCGGGCGGGCGGCAAGGGCTGCCCCCAGTTCCTGCTCTGCGGCATCCAGTGCGCCCAGCGCCATCTGCACAAGCCCCAGATTGGTCCGTGTTTCCGGTGCATCCGGCACGCGGCGGACAGCGTCCTGCAAGACGACTCTGGCTTTTTCAAAAGCGCCTTGCGCAAAAAGGGCGGCCCCATAATTCGCCAGCGCCGCCGCGTCCTGCGGAAATGCCTCAGCCACCACCGCAAAAAATGGCGCAGCCTCCCGCATCCGCCCGGCCCGCTCCAGCAACAGGGCATGCTGGTTGTGGGCAAAAATAGTGTCCGGAGCCAGACGGAGCGCTTTTTCCGAGACGCGCAAGGCCTCTGTCACCTTGCCCTGCCGGGCGAGACAGGCGGCAAGGCTCAGATGTTTCTCACAATCCAGCGGGCGCAGCCTCAAGGCTGTGCGCAACGCCAGTTCCGCATCCTGCACGCGGCCAAGTGCCTCCAGACACGCCGCCATAACCTCATGCGCCCGCGGGTCACGCGGCGTCGCCATCACGGCTACATGCGCCGCAGCCCGGGCCGGTTCCGCGTGCTCCTGCTCAAGCAGCGCGTGCGCCAGCGTGATGTGGAAATGACCTTCTGGACGCAGGCCAATCGCCCGCCCGGCCAGCGCCACAGCAGACTGCGCATCCCCTCCGGCCCGCGCCACACAGGCCATGGCGTGCCAGGCCTCGGCGTCGGACGCATCCTCGCGCAAAAGCGTGCGCAGCATGGCCGCAGCCCGCTCTGCATCACCTACGGACAGAAGGGCCAGTGCCTGTTCGACCGATGGCGTCTGCGTTGCCATCCCGTTCTGATGGGGCATGTACTTTCCTTAAAGTCCGTCTGGAGAATGGGAGCAGATATTCTTCCCTGACACTCTGGCCAAACTTGACCACAGACAGTTCCGTCCCGCAGGGCGATGTTCTACCCTCCCGAGCACGCGTTGCCACCCTACAGGACCAGATTCCGAGTCATGAATAAAGCCTATCAGAGCCTAGAGCGCCATTTTGCCCGCCTGTCTTCCCTCAATGACGCCATCGGTATTCTGGGCTGGGACAAGGAAGTGATCATGCCCCACGGGGCCGCAGAGCGGCGGGCGGAAAATCTGGCCATGCTGGAAGGGCTGCGGCATGAAATTCTGACGGCCCCTGAAATGGCGGACCTTCTGGCAACGGCTGACGCCGGGGATGATGTCTGGCGCCGCGCCAACATTGCTGAAATGCGCCGCCTGCACACCCATGCCACCGCCCTGCCGGGGGATCTGGTGGAGGCCAGCGCACAGGCCACAGCCCGCAGCGAGATGGTGTGGCGTGAGGCCCGCCAGAATAATGATTTCAAAACCTTTCTGCCCTACCAGCAGGAAGTGCTGAACCTTACGCAGCAGATTGCCCGCGCCAAAGGTGAGGCGCTTGGCCTCTCACCCTACGATGCATTGCTGGACTCGTTCGACCCCGGCACACGCCAGACCGATATTGACCCGATTTTCAGCCGTCTGAGCGCAGATCTGCCCGGCCTGATTGCCACCGTGCTGGACAAGCAGCGCAGCCTGCCCCCGGCCGTTCCTCTTCAGGGACCGTTTCCGGTGCCGCGACAGGAAGCACTCGGCCGCAAGCTGATGCAGCAGCTTGGGTTCGATATGACGCGCGGACGACTGGATGTGAGCCTCCACCCCTTCTGCGGCGGGGCCACGCATGATGTGCGCCTGACCACGCGCTATGAGGAAGCCGATTTCCTCCCCGCCATGATGGGTGTCCTGCATGAAACCGGGCACGCACTGTATGATATGAGGTTGCCGGAACAGTGGCTCTCCCAGCCCGTCGGGCAGGCCGGGGGCATGACACTGCATGAAAGCCAGTCTCTCACTATGGAAATGCAGGTCTGCCGCTCCCGCGCCTTTGTGGACTGGGTGGCCCCTCTGCTGAGAGCCGAATTTAACATCCCCGAAGGCACAGCGGGCTGGGAGGCCGACAATCTGCTCCGTCTGGTAACGCATGTGGAGCCGGGCTTTATCCGCGTGGACGCGGATGAAGTGACATACCCCGCCCATATTCTCGTGCGCTATGAACTGGAAACCGCGATGATCAGCGGGGATCTGGCGGTTAAGGACCTCCCCGCCGCCTTTAATGACCGCCTCCACGCCCTGCTCGGCCTGCATGTGCCGGATGACCGGCGCGGCTGCCTGCAGGATATCCACTGGCCGGAGGGGCTGTTTGGGTACTTCCCCTGCTACGCCATGGGCGCATTTGCGGCAGCGCAGATTCGCACCGCCGCCTTCCAGCAGGACAGCCAGATTGCCCCGGCTCTGGCGGAGGGTAATTTTGCCCCGCTGCTGGGCTGGCTGCGCACCCATATCCACGGCCGCGCCCGCAGCGCCTCCATGCCGGACATCATCCGGGATGCGACCGGCGCACCGCTCGGGGCCGAAGCCTGGCAGACCCATATCCAGCGCCGCTATCTGGACCGCGCACCAGACGCCTGATTGCCCGCCTATCCTCCGCCTCTTCGCAGGGTTCTGGCGGGCCATGCGAAGAATGCGGTTGTCGGGGTGGACCAAAAAGGGGGAGACTGGCCGCATGTTTTCGCCGCACACGTACAGCAAGGCTGCCAGAAATTTCATGATGACCAGACGTACCCGGCCTTTTTCAGGGTTCCGCCGCGCCCTCGCTTTGACAACGCTGACCGCGAGCCTTGCCGCTGCCCTGCCACCCCACGCCGCATGGGCGGTACATATGCCGAAAGTGCCGGAACTCACGGCCTCGGCGCTCACACCCTTTACGCAGTCTGACAAACAGATCTGGGATGCCGTGGTCCCCCTGCCCGATGGCCGGATGCTGTTTGAAGCCCCGGCATGGGTGGGCAATCCCGGCCCGCAGCTTTCCGTCCGCAACACGGATGGCAGTTTTACGCCCTACCCGGATGCCGACTGGAACGCCGCGGAGGGCGACAGCGCCAGACGGATTATCGCCGCGGCAGGGCTGACCCTTCTGCCTGATGGCACGCTCTGGGTGCTGGACAGCGGGGTGCCTGACCGCAAGGCTCCGGCGGTGGCGCAACCTAAGCTGATCCATATTGATACCAAGAAGAATATCGTTCTGGGGACGATCGCCATCGAGAAAACAGCCCTGCATCCGGACAGTATTCTCTCCGGCGTCGCGGTCTACGGCAACACAGCCTATCTTGCCGACTCAGGTGTTGCGGGCGTGCTGGTTGTTGATATTCCCGCCGGCTCAACACGCCGCTTTCTGGACCGCCATCCGGCACTCACAGCCACGCGGCCCATCCAGATTCCCGGCGGCACACTCAACTGGGGAGATGGCCGCCCCGCCGCCATTGATTCCAGCATGATTGCCATCAGCCCGGATGGGCGCTGGATTGTGCTACAGGCGCCGGGCAATTACCTCGCCCGTGTGGACACCAGCACCTTTACGGACCCGGACATTACCCCCGCCGCCATGGAAGAAATTGTTACCCAGTGGTACAAAACGCCCTCACTGGGTGGCATGACCATTGGCCCGGATGGCACGCTCTACTGGTCTGATGTCAGCACTGGCAGCATTCTCAGCTACAGCACCGGCCGCATCCCGCGTAGGCTGATTACGGACCCGCGCCTGACCTACCCCGGCACCCCGGGCTTGGACGGGCACGGGCATCTGTTTGTGCCCACCATGCAGCTTGACCACACCGCGGCCTTCCAGAACGGTAAGGCCACTGTGAAATGGCCCGTCACGGTTTATCAGCTCACACTGCCCACCACCCCGCCCCCAACCTGAGCAGACGGATGCAGAAGGCTACTTCGCGCCGTCTCCCATTCAGGGTATAAGTCTGGCCATGCGCTATATCTCGACCCGGGGGAAGGCTCCCGCTCTCTCGTTTTCTGATGTCCTGCTGACGGGCCTTGCCGAAGATGGCGGCCTGTATCTGCCGGAAACATGGCCCAGCTTTTCACTCTCCGAGTGGCAAGCCATGCGCGGCCTGCCGTATCCGGAGCTTGCCGCCCGGATCATGCGGCCATTTGTCGGGGAAGATATTGACCCCGGCACTTTGCGCGCCCTGTGCGAGAAAGCCTATGCCGGGTTTGACCATCCGGCCATTGTCCCGCTGACGCAGGTGGAAAATGGCCTGTTTGTGCAGGAACTGTTCCACGGCCCCACGCTGGCCTTCAAAGATATGGCCATGCAGTTGCTGGGCCAGTTGTTTGAACATGTGCTGAGTGAGCGCAACGAGCATGTGACCATTGTGGGCGCAACATCGGGTGATACCGGATCCGCCGCTATTGAAGCCTGCCGTGGGCGTGAGCGCATCTCCGTGGTTATCCTGCACCCAAAAGACCGTACGTCTGAAGTGCAGCGCCGCCAGATGACGACGGTGCTTGAACCCAACGTGACCAATCTGGCCATTGAGGGCACGTTTGACGACTGTCAGGATCTGGTCAAAGCCCTGTTCGCGGATATGCCGTTCCGCAAGGACATGCATCTCTCCGCCGTGAACTCCATCAACTGGGCGCGCATTGCCGCCCAGATTCCCTACTACGTGTATGCCGCGCTCAATTTTGGCGCACCGGAGCAGGAAGTCTCCTTTGCCGTGCCGACCGGCAACTTCGGCAACATTCTGGCCGCATGGGCCGCACGCAAAATGGGCCTGCCGGTCCGCCATCTGTGCGTAGGCTCCAACCGGAATGATATTCTGACGCGCTTCCTGAATGCGAATGACATGACGATGAAGTCCGTCATGCCCAGCCTCTCCCCCTCCATGGATATTCAGGTCTCTTCCAACTTTGAACGCCTGCTGTTTGAACTGCTGGGGCGTGATGCTGAAGCCTGCGCCCGCATTATGACGACCTTCCGCACCAGCGGGCACATGGATGTTCCGGCGGAAGCGTGGGAGACGGCCCGCACACTCTTCTCCGGTCTGGCACTGGATGATGCTGCGACGGAAGCGGAAATCAAAAGCCTGCATGACCGCTCCGGTTATCTGGCGGACCCGCACAGCGCCATTGGCATTGCCGCAGGCCGCCGCTTCCGCGAAGCCGGGGTACCGATGGTCGCCATGGCCACGGCGCATCCGGCCAAATTCCCGGATGCAATGGTTGCCGCTACGGGCATCCGGCCTGCTCTGCCCGTGCATCTGGCAGACCTCTATTCGCGTGAAGAGCGTTACCGCACCGTTCCGGCCACGGCGGATGCCGTAAAGGATGCCGTGCGCGCAGCAGTGCTCTCTAACGCCTGATCTCCTTGAACTCCCCTTTCTTCAGGCCGCGTGTGCGGCCTTTCTTTTCAGGACAAGAATGACCGATCCGATCCAGTTGACCCGTCTGCCCTCGGGCCTGATTGTTGTGACAGAACGTATGGAGCGCGTCGAAACCGTTTCCTTCGGAGCCTATGTTTCCACCGGCACGCGGGATGAAACCGCGGAAGAAAACGGTGTCTCCCACTTCCTTGAGCATATGGCGTTCAAGGGCACAGAGCGTCGCTCCGCACTCCAGATTGCTGAGGAAATTGAGAATGTGGGCGGGCATATCAATGCCTATACCGCACGGGAGCAGACGGCCTATTACGTCAAGCTGCTGAAGGAAAATCTGGATCTGGGCATTGATATCATTGGCGATATCCTGACCCATTCCACGTTTGACCCGACGGAAATTGAACGTGAACGCGGTGTGATCCTTCAGGAAATCGGGCAGGCGAACGATACGCCGGATGATGTGGTGTTCGACCATTTTCAGGCAACCGCCTACCCCAACCAGCCCATGGGCCGCCCGACACTGGGCACGGAAGATCTGATCCGCACCATGAGCCGTGACACGCTGATGCGCTACATGAGCGCGCATTACACCACGGGCAACATGGTAGTGGCCGCAGCAGGCAACCTGCACCATGAGGACGTTGTGCGGCAGGTGGAGCGGCATTTTGCCGACCTCGGCACCACATCCCTCATCCCCGGCACGCCGTCCATTTATGGCGGCGGCGAGTTCCGGCAGGAGAAAGATCTGGATCAGGCCCATGTGGTTCTGGGCTTCCCCTCCGTGGGGTATAATGACCCTGATTACTACGCGGCTCTGATGCTCTCCCTGCTGCTGGGCGGCGGGATGTCCTCCCGCCTGTTTCAGGAAATCCGGGAAAAGCGCGGTCTGGTCTACTCGGTCTATTCCTTCAATGCGCCGTTCCTCGATGGCGGCGTGTTCGGCATTTATGCCGGCACGGGTGAAAAAGAATGTGCGGAACTGGTGCCCGTTACGCTGGAAGAGCTTAAAAAAGTTCAGAAGAACGTGGGGGAAGACGAACTGGCCCGCGCCCGTGCGCAGCTCAAGGCCTCTCTGCTGATGTCTCTGGAAAGCACGGGCAGCCGGTGTGAACAGATTGCCCGCCAGCTTCAGCTCTTTGGCCGTCTGATCCCGGTTGCGGAAACAGTTGCCCGCGTGGAGGCTGTCACGACGGAGGATATCCGCCGCGTTGCCGCCCGGATTTTCACCCAGAAGCCGACACTGGCCGCACTGGGGCCTGTCAAACACGTCCTGTCTCTGGACACGATTACGGAGAACCTCGCGGCATGAGCGCACAAACCCTCGAAAAGATCTCTGATCTTGTCCGCCGCGCGCGCCATGCCGGAGCGGATGCCGCAGATGCGGTTTTTGTCTCCAGCACCGCGCTGGGCGCGGGGGTGCGTAATGGTGTGACGGAAGAGCTGGAACGCTCTGAAACCACAGACCTCGGCCTGCGGGTGTTTGCAGGCCAGAAAACCGCCATTGTCTCCACCACCACCCTCGACCCGACGCGGTTTGACGGGCTGATTGAGCAGGCTCTGGCCATGGCCCGGATGCTGCCGGATGATAAATATGCAGGCCTCGCCCAGCAGGGGCTGACCGGCACATTCACCCAGAACGCACTGGACCTGACGGATACGGCAGAACCCGATGCCAACGCCCTGCTGGCCCGCGCCCGTGCCGGGGAAGAGGCTGCTCTGGCCGTTGAGGGTGTGACCAACAGCGCTGGCAGCAGCGCTTCTTTCAGCCGCACGGAAGTCATTCTCGTGACGTCGCAGGATTTTGCCGGGTCTTATGCCCGCACCCGCCATTCCACCTCTGTCTGCGTACTGGCAGGCAAAGGCGATGGCATGCAGCGGGATTATGACTATCACGGCACGGTCCATCTTGCTGATCTGGAAGATGCCGCAGCGCTGGGCCTGAGCGCAGGCCGCAAGGCCGTGGCCCGCCTGAACCCCAGCCGCCCGCGCACCGGTAAATATCCGGTTGTGTTTCACCCGCGTGTGGCGAACAGTTTTCTGGGGCATCTGGTGGGGGCCATCAGCGGGTCCTCCATCGCGCGGGGCACGTCTTTTTTGAAGGACAAGCTCGGGCAGCAGATTTTTGCCAGAGAAATCACCATCACAGATGACCCCACGCGCCTGCGTGGCCTGCGGTCCCGCCCGTTTGACGGAGAGGCCGTGCAGGGCAAACCGCTGGCGCTGGTAGAAAATGGTGTGCTGCAAAGCTGGATTCTGGACACCCGGAGCGCCCGCCAGCTTGGGCTGACCAGCAATGGCCGCGCCGCGCGAGGATCTTCCAGCCCACCGGCTCCCTCCCCCACCAATCTGGCGTTCCAGCCCGGCAGCGTCACACCTGCGGCTCTGATGGCGGATATCAAGGAAGGCCTGTTCATCACAGAGATGATGGGCTCTTCCATCAACGGCCTGACAGGGGATTACAGCCGTGGTGCCTCCGGCTTCATGATCCGCGATGGTCAGATTGCCGAGGCAGCGGAAGAATTCACTCTGGCAGGCAATCTGCTGGAAATTTTCGCTTCCATGACATTAGCGGACGATTTGCAGTTCCGTTTTGGCAGTGACGCCCCCACATTAAGGGTAGATGCCCTGAGCCTTGCCGGGGCCTACACCGTCCGGAGAGACCAGACACCGTGAAAAAGCGTTTTCTTACGCCTGTTTTAACCGCTTTTCTGACCCTCAGCATGCTTGGTGGCCCACTGGCGCAGCATGCTGACGCACGCCCGGGTCAGGGCAGCTCCATGGGCAGCCGCGGCAGCCGGACATGGAGCGCACCGCCCACCACCAACACAACGCCCTATGGCGCAGCCCCCATGGACCGCTCCATTACGCCGCGCGGCCCGGCTCCGGGCTATAATGGCTATCCCGGCCAGAATAATTACGGCGCACCGCTTAACCGCGGAATGGGTATGGGGACCGCCGCGCGTCACCCGTTCCTGACGGGTTTTGCCGGGGGCATGCTGGGCGCAGGCCTGTTTGGTCTGCTGAGCGGGCACGGCTTTATGGGCGGCGTGCACGGGCTGTTCAGCTTTATTGGTCTGCTGATCCAGATCGGGCTGATTGTTATGGTCGTGATGTGGCTGGTCCGCCGTTTTTCCGGGAATAAATCCTCCGGCTCCGGTGGCTCGGCTTTTACACTGAACTCCGGCGCCACCGGCCCGACACAGACTACAACACCTGCAGGTTTCCCTGCCAGTACGGGCGGTTCCACACTGGCGATCACCAGCACGGACTATCAGGCCTTCCAGCAAACGTTGCTGGATATCCAGACCGCATGGAACCAGCAGAACATCCCGGCTCTCCAGCAGATGGCCACGCCGGAAATGGTGTCCTACTTCAACCAGCAGCTCGCCACGCTGGCCAGTCAGGGCGCTCGGAATGTGGTGTCTGATGTCCACTTCATTCAGGGCGATCTGGCCGAAGCCTGGCAGGAAGCTGGCATGGACTACGCAACTGTTGCCATGCGCTACAGCCTGATTGACCTGACGACCAATGCCACAGGGCAGGTTATTGAAGGTAGCTCGACCGAGCCGGTTACAATTACCGAACTCTGGACGTTTACCCGTCCTTCCCGTGGGGGGCGCTGGCTGCTCTCCGCCATTCAGCAGGGGCGTGGCGCATAACGCCCACGCCGCTTCACAAAGCCTGCATCGCTCTTTATGAGCATGCAGGCTTTTTAGTTTTCACGCTCAGATCAGGACAGACACCATGCTATTTCTGGAAATTGCCGTTGTGGTGTTAGGTGTCTCTGCCTCCGCATTTGGCCTGTTCCTGCATTTCTGGAGCAAACGCAAAATTGCGGATCTGGAGGCTGATATCCTGAAACTCAAGGAAAAGGGCGTGAGCATCCAGATGGATGCGCTGCTGCAAACCGCCCGCACACCCCGGCAGGAAGAAGCCTGAGCGACAGCCTTCTTCCTCTCGTTCTTCTGAGAACGTAAACCACGGAAAGCGTTGCTGAAGAAGGTAGCGTTAAGCCGCGCCACAGCAACTCCCGCCGGACGGGAGCATGCCATTACTTAGAAGTGTGTGAGCGTCAGCCCATACATGACACCAGCTATCACCAGCATGAAGCCCAGCATGGCAGACAGACGGCCTTTCTGGCGGCGCTTTTTCTCTGCAATTTCCTGCGAACTTAGAACGCTTGACGTGTTCATCAGTGCATCCACCCCGTCAGAATATGGTCAGCCAGCAGTCCGCAGAACAGTAGGAACAGATAGGCCAGAGAAAAGCGGAACGACAGACGCGCCGCTTTATCGCCCTGCAGGCTGATGCCGGTCGCATCCTGTGGCTCCCGCAGTACACGCACAGCACACGCCACAAAGCCAAGTCCAAGCACCAGAGCCGTGCCCGTATACAGCCAGCCGCTCAGATGCAGGAAAGACGGTATGAGCGAGATGGCCAGAAGCACCAGTGTATAGACAAAAATGTTCCACCGCGTATGCCGCGCCCCTTTAACAACCGGCAGCATGGGGATACCCGCCCGGCCATAATCCTTGCAGGCATACAGGGACAGTGACCAGAAATGCGGCGGTGTCCAGAAGAACACAATCCCGAACATCACGACCGGCAGCACCGCCATATGGCCGGTTGCGGCTGCCCAGCCAATCATGGGTGGGAAGGCACCGGCAGCCCCGCCTATCACGATATTCTGCGGCGTGGAGCGCTTGAGCCACATGGTGTAAATGACGGAATAAAAGAAGATCGAGAAGGCCAGAATACCGGCTGCCAGAGCGTTCGTCGCCATCCACATCAGACACACGGAAAGGCAGGACAGCCCTACGCCATAAGCCAGAGCTTCCTGCGGCGGAATACGCCCACCCGGGATAGGCCGCGTAATGGTCCGCTGCATTACGGCATCAATATCGCGGTCATACCACATATTGATGGCCCCTGCCGCGCCGGACGCCAGACAGATGCACAGGATGGACACCGCCGCCACAAACGGATTGAGATGGCCGGGAGCCATAATCATCCCGGCCGCGCCGGTAAACACCACGAGGGAAATTACGCGCGGCTTAAGCAGTTGCACCCAGTCTTTCGCTGTGGTGCCAACTCTGTCGGCCTTAAAGCGGATACGTTCCGCTGGGGCGGCGCTGGCGATAGTCTCACTCATGACTGCACTGTTCCTTCAGAAGAAGAAAGCATGGCTGACGGGGCAGAGGTGCCGACATAATCGCTCTCCGCTTTGCGGTTCTGGAAGAGGCTCATACCCATCGTCACCAGAAAGCAGAGGAGAGATGCGCCAAGCAGAGCGCCGCTCCAGATCTGCGTTGCGGCAGACAGAGGAGAAAAGGACAGTCCGGTCGCGGCAGCCATCAGCACGAACTGCAAAATGGCTGGCAGGCGCGGATACCAGTATCCGCCACTTTCACCACGCCACAGATACAGCCCGCAGAACGTCGCATAAACGGCACCGACCTCAAGCGCAGAATGAAGGCCTTCGCCCTGCATAAACTGCGCAACCCAGCCCGTGGACACAATGGCCAGAAACCCAAGCCCCCACAACATCGGGACGCGCAGGGACAGGCGGCTGCGCCATGTTCCCGCCATCCACAAGGCGGCCAGAAGGACAGAGGCCAACGTTGAGGCGGACAGCACAGCGTTTTCAGGTGACGTCAGCACACCCGGCTGCTGCACACTGGCAGCCAGCCCATGCGCGAAAACGCCCCGCACCCAGATAATGACAGAAGCGGATGCCGTCGTGGCCATAATGGCAACCACCGGCTTTTCAGAAAAGCGGCTGCCTCTCGCCCCTGCTTCAAACACGAGACCAAACCCGGCGAGCAATGTGACGAGTGTAACAGGCTCTGCAAAGCCATCCAGAAGTGGGAGAATATCCGCTGACGCCCCGGAAAGAAGCTGATGCGTCATGACGGCAGCCAGAACTGGCACCGTCAGCAACAGCACCGCAGACGCCAGCATTTCGCCCCACACGAAGGGAGAAAATGCCTGTGCGTCTTCAAAATCGGCACGGCTGTCAAAAATGGTCGCGAGCACAACCATGATGGCGCAAAGCATCCCCGCGCTCCAGAGCAGCACAAGCAGAACCTGCGCACCAAGAGCAACCGTCAGAACACCAGAGAGAGCAATCAGGCCAAGTCCTGCACCATTCAGCACAGGCAGAACCATCCCTGTCCGGCCGAGGGCTCTGGGCAGCCAGAGGTTACTGAACCCACAAACGAGCGCCGGAAGAACAACAAACAGAAGCATCAGCGGGGCGTGAACATGTTCGAGAACAGGCCAGATACCATGATCAGGCATCACACCGGCCTGCCGCAGTACGGAAGCACCCCCACCAAGCAGTCCCGCTCCCGCGGCGACAAGCAGATACCCTGCTCCCACACCCGTACCCGATGCAGTCTGCTTCATCATGCTTTTTCTTCCCGTTCCGGCTGTGTGCCCGGTAGAGGTCATTTCCGTAACCTATACCTTACTCAGACCACAGCGCGTTTACGCTCTGCGGACTCTGTAAAACATGTATAATAACGGTTTTTATTCTGACAGACGACCCGTTAAGTCCCGCGCCGCCGTCTGCTCTGCCTTGTGCAGAAAAGGCGGCAGGGGCGACGGGACCGGGTTTTTTACGTCCGGTCGAGTGTTACAAGTGTAAACAGACCAAGCGGCGGCACTGGCTGGATCTGTGCCCGTGCCAGATCATCCGGCGGTAGCAGGGACTCCATGGCAAAGTCAGGATGCCAGCCCAGAGAGCGGGACGCCCGCGCCATTCCGCGCTCAACCGCGCCCCGTACACCGTTGGGTGCCAGAAAATGATTCACAAAAAGAATGTGGCCGCCGGGGCGCACAACACGCTTGAGTTCGCTCAGCAGCTTGCGCGGATGCGGCACCACGGACGCCACAAACATGGCGACTGCAATATCAAAAGAGGCATCAGCAAAGCTGGTCTCTTCCGCATCCATTTCCAGCAGGGCCTCAACATTGGTCAGATGCTCTTTCTGCACGCGTTCCCGCGCACGGGCCAGCATGTCACCAGAGAGATCAATGCCCGTAATTTTTTTGTTCTGAGTATAGCAGGGCAACGCAAGCCCCGTCCCCACGCCGACTTCCAGCACCTTTGTGCCTGGCAGCGCGTTGACAGCTTCAACCGCGCGCTTGCGCCCCACGCCCGAAACACCGCCAAAAACGGTATCATAGACGGCGGCCCACCGACGGTAGGCAACTTTTACAGCCTCTGCATCCAGCGCCGAGCGTGAAGGAGGAGGCACCGGATCTTCACCCTGACCGGGCGGGCATTCGTGGAGAACGTCACTCATGCTCTCTCTCTGCCTGCTTGCTGTAATTTCTTCAAGAGCCACAACGCATCTTCCCTGTATTAAATAATGCCTGCCACAAAAGCGCCCTTGTCTTCAGCCCCATTGTGCCCTTACGTTCCGCTCTGAAAGAACGGGGTGAAAAGAAAACTGCCATGCTAAATCTGTTTATTGCCATCCTTTCACTGATCATCTGGTCATCGATTGCGATTTACTATTTTCGATCCCCGCTGATGCAGTGGTTTGACAATCGCTTTGGTAAAGACCCTGTCCTGCCGGACCCGGACGCAGAGGACGGCCCGACACACCAGACAGAACATTCTTCTGCTGCATCGGTTACTACTCAGGCCGACAAAGCCTCCTGACGTTCAGTCAGCCTTTCCTTTCAGTGTGGCTTCAATGCACTCCCAGATCAGTCCGGCGCCGTTAATACCGTCAAACCGTTCCAGTTCCTGAAGCCCTGTCGGTGAGGTGACGTTGATTTCCGTCAGATACTCGCCGATCACGTCGATCCCGACGAAAATCAGCCCATGCTCTTTCAGGAACGGCCCGATTGCAGCGCAGATTTCTTTATCACGCGCAGTCAGGTCAACTTTACGGGCAACACCGCCAACATGCATGTTAGACCGGTGATCCTCACCAGACGGAACCCGGTTAATGGCCCCGATCGGTGCCCCATCCACCAGAATAATCCGCTTATCCCCGGCTTTGACCGCAGGTTCGTAACGCTGGATCATCAGCGGCTCACGGGAGCGGGCAAAATGCATTTCCAGCAGTGCGTTCAGATTCTGATCATCTTCACGAATACGGAAAATCCCGCTTCCACCATTCCCGAATAGCGGTTTGACAATAATGTCGCGCCACTTCCGGCGGAATGCGCGGATTTCCTCCACGTCCCATGTCACCAGTGTTGGCGGCATCAGGCCCGGAAAATGGGTCACCAGCAGTTTTTCCGGAGAATCCCGCACCCAGCGCGGGTCATTCACCACCAGCGCCTTATCGGGGCCAATACCGTGCACATGGTCCAGCAGATGCGTGGCCGTAATATACGCCATGTCAAACGGCGGGTCCTGACGCATCAGCACCACATCCATTTCCCCCAGTGACCGACGGACGACCGGGCCAAAGCTGGCATGATTGCCGCGCTCGCGCTGCACTGTCACTGGGCGGACGGCTGCACTCACCTGTGCTCTCGCCACTCCTCCGGGCTCTGTCACCCCTTCCCCCAGCGCCATGGAGCCGACTTCATACACAAACAGCGCATGCCCACGGGCCTGCGCTTCCAGCATCATGGCGAATGTGGAATCACCATCAATATTGATGTGCTCCAGAGGGTCCATCTGGACGGCCACATTCAGTGGAGAAGACATACGCCCCGCTTTCCTTTTTTGTCACTCTTGTCACATCGTAATCCCGTTCCGCGCCCCTGTCCAAGCAGACACGGCATTCCTCCGGGCAGAATGGGTTTTTCCCGTCTTTTTTCAGGGCAGAGTCACGGCATCACGCGCATGACCTGTGGCATCACACCGCATCTGCACATGAAAAACCGAGTATGTATCAGCCACAACTCCGTGCCGCTGCCGGACCAGAGACGGCTCCTCATCCAGCACGATAAAGTGAGTCGCATCCGGCTGGTCATGCCGCCTGTGGCTGCGAATCAGATACCCCTCTCCACACGCAGCACGCGGCAGATCAAACAGCATCCAGCGCGGCTCAACCGCCATCACCGGACGCCCCGGAGGTGCGTAAAATGACAACTCAGCCGCCAGACCATATTCGTCAGCAATCAGCACAGAGGATGGGGGCGTGTGATCAGCGACTGTTCTGGCAAAGTCCTGCCAGCCGCCCATCTGCCGCAAGGTCATGTCAAAATGCGGGGAGAGTGTAACGGGCGAGAAAATAGCCTGCATGACAATCACTAACACCAGCGCCATCCCCAGCAGGCTGGATGCCACGGCACCCCGCCAGACAGGCAGCACTGCCGCCACAGCCAGAGCAGGATAAAGCACAACCGGCCAGTTTGCCTGCACACGCGCCCCAAATGCGTGCTGCACAAAGACAAGAGCCGGGATGGCGATCATCAGGAGCAGAAGACGGGAGAAGCTGTCTTTTTGCCGCCACAGCAGCCAGACGCCCCCCAGAAAAAACACGAACACACCCGGAGAAGCCAGCCCCACCTGCCCGCCCAGCAACTCACCAAAATAAGTGAGCATTTTGGCCGGATGCCAGTCACTGGTGCGTCCTCCCTGTTTGAGAAAGCTCACCCACCCATGCGCGGCATTCCACCCGATAACAGGCGCAGCACACAACAAAGCCACGCCCCCGCCAGCCCAGGGCCAGACGGTTTTCAGCCACGCACGCCCGGCACCGGTCAGAAGAAGCCAGACAAGCACGCCACCAACCGGCAGCACGGCGGTATATTTACTTTCAAAACCAAGGCCAGCGGCCAGCCCGGCCAGTAACCAGCCAGTGCCCTGCCCGGCCAGACAGACGCGCCCAAGACTCCAGACCAGCAAAGCCATAAAAAACAGGAGTGGTGTATCCGGCGTCATGATCAGAGTGCCGACACCAAGAGCAAGCGTGCCGTTCAGCAGCAGGCCGGTTCGCACCATACCGTCATCCGGCGTGAGGGTCGCCTTTTCTCCCCCCATCCGGGCACGGGTCTTTAGCCAGTCGCGGGCAGTCAGAGCAAGAAACACCGTCCCGGCCAGTGCTGAGACAGGCCCCATGGCCCGCACACCCAGAGCGGTATCCCCAAACAACGCCAGTCCGGCCCGGATCCAGAGGGCCACCAGCGGCGGGTGATCAAGATACCCGGCGGCCGGTGCCAGCGCCCAGATCCGGTAGTATGCTTCATCCGGGGTCAGCGGTACCCATGCTGCCATCATCAGGCGGCAGAGCGTCAAAACGCCTAACGCGATGCCCCATGCCCATATCCCAGCCCGTACCCCGGTAATGCGTGGCATACGCGGGATCACGGGCGCCAGATGATGGTGGAGGACATTGCGTAATTCCAGACCACCGCGATCACAGCCCCGGCGACACTGGCCTCGTTAAAGGCGCGGCTCTGATTATACACCATGTCGGCAACGCCAACATTGGCCAGCGCTCCCACGGAGCAGACGACCATAAAGAGCAACAGACCCCATACGCAGCGCACACCGCGCAGACGTCTGTCCCGGTAGGTGAAATTGTTATCAAGCTGGAAATTCACGACCATGGCCACAACCGTGCCAATCCCCTGCGCCAGAGGAAAGTCCGCCCCAAGCGCGCGGGCACACTGCATAACCAGCAGATTGGTCCCGATCCCAATCACCCCGACGAGCGCAAAGGCCACAAACCGCAAAGGCAGCCAGCCGCGGCACAGCTTGTCCAGCAGCAGCGCGACAAATTGCAGCATGACCAGCGCGTCCAGCTTGCTTTCACCAGCAACCCGTGCCCGAAATCCGCAAGCGATTTCCTGCACCTGCAAAGGTTGAGGAGACGACAGCAACAGATCAACCAGAATTTTAAACCCGGTGCCCGACAGATGCGGAGCAATCCGGGCAAACATATCCTGCCGAAGGGCGAAGAACCCGCTCATCGGGTCTCCCAGCCGCACGGGCAGCAGCATCTGCGCAAGTTTGATCCCACCATCAGACAAGGTATGCCGCCAGGCGTTGGCCAGACCGGAATTATCACCGCCCTCTACATGGCGACTGCCCACGGCAATATCACAAGCCCCGCTTTGCACGGCATCTATCAGCGCGCCAAGACGGCTTTCATCGTGCTGCATGTCGCCATCCATCACGGCAACAACCTGCGCGGAGGACGACAAAGCTCCCTCAATCACCGCAGAAGACAACCCCCGGCGGCCAATGCGGCACAGGCCCCGCACGCGGGAGTCTGTCCGCGCTATGGCGTGAACAGCAGCCGTGGTCCCGTCTGGCGAGTTGTCATCCACAAAAATGACTTCCCACCGGCGGCCATCCAGCGCGCGTTCCAGCGCGGCCACAAGCGGACCAACGTTACCAACCTCATTATAGCACGGCACAATGATGCTGATATCCGGCCCGGGCCGTACGTCAGGCGCTTTCTCCACAGCCGCCGCTATCACGCGGCACCGCCCTCACCCGGAAAAATCGGAACGCCGGTCCGGTCCAGACTTGTGCGGATGGTTTGCAGTGTCTGCACACGAATAACGTGCGGGCCTTCTGTCAGACGCCGGGTGAGCGAGTTTTCATGCGCGGCGTCCCGGGCAATCAGGCGCACCAGAAAGTCTCCGCCTCCACGAATCATGTGGCATTCCCGCACCTCCGGCCAGCGGGACAGTTCGTCCTCAAAAGCGGACAGCACTGTCTCTTTCTGGCTATCAAGGCCAATCAGCGCAAAGAAGGTAATCGGCCATCCCAGTGCCCCGGCATCCGGGTCCGCATGGTAGCCACGGATCACCCCCAGCTCTTCCAGCCGCCGCACGCGCCGCAGGCAGGGCGGGGCTGAAATTCCGACACGGCGGGCCAGCTCGACGTTGGTCATGCGCCCGTCTTCCTGAAGCTCCGCCACAATACGAAGGTCAACAGCGTCCAGTTCCGTCACCTTGCCTGATCCATTTCTCGCCGCAGCCTTTTTCCAGATACTCTGGGGCGTATATGCCATGCACACGCACAGGCCGCAAACGGGTTCCGCTCTTGCTCTCCCTGCACACACCCGCCATATCGCAAGGCATGTAAAGTGCGTTCTGGCGCACCATGACTCTCAGCATGCAAAGGTCAGCCCTCCCATGACAGAAACCATCACTACCGATCTGCTTGTTATTGGCGCCGGCCCCGCAGGCTACACCGCCGCCATTTATGCCGCACGCGCCAACCTTGCTCCTGTTCTGGTGGCCGGACTTCAGCCGGGCGGGCAGTTGACCATTACCACAGACGTGGAAAATTATCCGGGCTTTGCCGAGGCTGTGCAGGGTCCCTGGCTGATGGACCAGATGGCGCAGCAGGCCCAGAATGTCGGCACACGGATTGAATATGACATCATTACTTCCGTCGATTTCAAATCCGGTTCCCCGTTCCGCCTGAATGGCGATTCCGGCACGGAGTATGTCGCAAAGGCCGTTATCATCGCCACAGGTGCGCAAGCCCGATGGCTTGGCCTGCCGAGCGAGAAAACCTTGCAGGGTGCCGGTGTTTCCGCCTGCGCCACGTGTGATGGCTTCTTTTACCGCGGCAAAAACGTGGTGGTGGTGGGCGGTGGCAATACCGCTGTGGAAGAGGCCCTGTATCTGACCCACCACGCAGCACACGTCACGCTGGTGCACCGGCGGGACACACTGCGCGCGGAAAAAATCCTGCAGGACCGTTTTTTCAAAAACCCGAAAACCTCCATCCTGTGGAACACAACGGTGGAAGACATTCTGGCCAGCGGCACACCGCCGACTGTCAGCGCCATTCGTGTTAAAAATACGCAGGACGGAACAACGCAGGACGTGCCCGCGGACGGAATTTTCATCGCGATCGGCCACTCCCCCACCACCGATATCTTCAAGGGGCAAGTCGTTCTGGATACGGAAGGGTATATTGAGACCACCCCCGGCACCACCCGCACCTCCATCCCCGGTGTTTTTGCCGCGGGCGATGTGCAGGATAAAATTTACCGCCAGGCCGTAACCGCTGCCGGAACCGGCTGTATGGCCGCTCTGGATGCGGAACGGTATCTTGCTGAACTGGGAGCCGAATAACAGGTCATCCCTTGACCAGTCCGGGCAATTACTGCACGTAATGAAATTCGAAGCATGATAATTATGCTCTTATAACTTCATTCAATTTGCAGGAGGCGTGCGTGGACTGGGACAAACTCCGGGTATTCCATGCTGTGGCGGAAGCCGGTTCCTTTACCCACGCGGGAGATGTGCTTAACCTAAGCCAGTCTGCTGTTTCACGGCAGATTTCCGCGCTGGAGGACGTCCTTCAGGTTCCTCTTTTTCATCGCCACGCCCGAGGACTGATCCTCACTGAACAGGGCGAGACGCTGCACAAGACGGTGCGTGAGGTCTTTTCAAAACTTGAAATGACCCAGACGCTTTTAACCGAAAGTAAGGAAAAAGCCGCAGGACGTCTGCGGGTTACGACAACCACAGGCTTTGGCAACTGCTGGCTTATGCCACGGCTGCACAAGTTTATGGCTGCTAATCCAGACATTGATATCTGCCTTATTATGGAAGACAGCGATCTTGATCTGGGCATGAGAGAAGCTGACGTGGCCGTGCGGATGCACGCCCCCCGCCAGCCTGACCTCATTCAGCGGCATCTGGCAGATTTCCACCTGCCGATTTTTGCTGCGCCGCTCTATATCGAAAAATACGGTATGCCGAGAAGCATTGATGAAATCTCTGCGCATCAGCTCGTGTTATTCGGAGAGCATCACCCTCCGGTTGCCCATATCAACTGGCTGGCTGAAAGCGTAAAACACACTCCCACAAAGCAGAATGCCCGTCTGGAAGTGAACAGTATGGCAGCGATGGCGTCCGCTATTGCTGCTGGGCTTGGCATCGGGTCCATCCCGACATATGCCGCCGCGCAGTTCCCTGATCTTATTCAGATTCTGCCCGACATCACGACCCCGACCGTGGATGCCTATTTTGTCTATCCGGAAGAGCTGCGCAGTTCCAAACGCGTTGCCGTTTTCCGGGATTTCCTGATGAGCGAACTCGGTATTCGCTAAAATCAGGCTGATCAGACTCGGTTGCCTGCCTGCCCTCAAAAGCGAGTCGGGTAGATAACATAAAAAAAGCTCCCTTTTTCGGGAGCTTTTTTTATGCCTTTATTCTTATTTATTTATCAATTTCTATTATAACTGTCTTCCAGCCTTATAATGTCGTCTTCCCCTAAATAAGCACCTGACTGAACCTCAATAAGCGTCAGTGGAATTTTGCCGGGGTTTTCCAGCCGATGCACACAACCCTGCGGCAGGTAGACACTCTCGTCCTCCCGCACCAGAATTTCCTCATCGCCTTTTGTGACCAGTGCCACGCCACCCACAACAACCCAGTGTTCCGCCCGGTGAAAATGCTTCTGCAAAGACAGCTTCCCGCCCGGATTGACCACAATCCGCTTCACCTGAAACCGCTCGTTCCGGATCAGCCCTTCATAAAACCCCCATGGGCGATAATTCTTCTGGTGCTCAGACGCTTCACCCCGACCATCCGTCTTCAGGCGATCGACAAGTTTTTTAACATCCTGCGCACGGTCTTTATGCGTGACCAGCACCGCGTCCGCAGTCACCACGACCACAACATCATCCACACCCGTCACAGCCGTCAGCGGGCCTTCGGAGCGGATGTAACAGCCATGCGCGTCTTCTGTCAGAACATCCCCCAGCAGCACGTTGCCATCTGGTGTCTTGGGGCTGATATCCCACAACGCATCCCAGCTCCCCACATCCGACCAGCCCAGATCAGCCGGGATGACAGCGGAAACCTGGGTTTTTTCAGCAATGGCATAGTCAATGGAAATATCCGGAGCCTGAGCAAAAGCCGCTTTATCCAGCCGGATAAAATCGAGATCCGTTTTCCGCTTCTCAAACGCCGCAGTCACACTCTCCACAACCTGCGGAGCATAGCGGCGCATTTCATCAAGCAGCACATCAGCCCGGAAGACAAACATGCCCGAATTCCAGAAATAATTGCCGTCTTTCAAAAACTCTTCCGCAACCGCCTGCGCGGGTTTTTCACGGAAAGATTTGATGGCAAAAACCCCGTCCACGCCGGGTAGCGGGGCACCTTTTTCAATATAACCATATCCGGTTTCAGCCCGGGTGGGCGCCATCCCAAACGTCACGACACGGCCAGCCTCCGCGGCCTGCACAGCTTTTGTCATGGCCTGTGTCAGGGCTTCGGACTTCTTGATATCCGCATCCGCAGCCATCATCCACAACACAGCATCCGGGTGCGTCTGCGTGACAAGGAGAGCGGCTGCGGTAATAGCCGGTGCGGAGTTGCGGCCAACCGGCTCCAGCATAATGCTGGCATCCTCTACCAGAACTTCCCGCAACTGCTCTGCAATAAGGAAACGATGTTCTTCATTACAAACAATCACGGGCGGCGCGAAACCGGCGGCCTGACCCCGTAAAACTGTTTCCTGAAGCATGCTGCGCTCACTCACCAGCGACCAGAGCTGTTTGGGAAAGCTGGCCCGTGACATTGGCCACAACCTGCTTCCCGTTCCGCCAGACAGCACAACAGGCACAATCAGTTTACTGCCAGCGCGACAAGAGGCCATTTCCAACAGTCCTTATTTCCGGGATCTTACAAATATTAAAGGGTTCTCGCAGCCAATCCACGTCTATTGAAAAGACTGCCTGCACGCAGCAAGAGCGTTTTGGTAGTAGGCTGAACCGTAAAGTCAATTATGCCATTTGCAAATACCTGAGCCTTGAAAACAAACGCCAGCTATTACCCGACCCATGCCTGAAGACAAGCCAAAGCAGACAAATCAATCATAAAACAGATTACCAAATATTTATTTTACTTGCATACATCCCCATTCTTCACTCTCTTCAAGGACTGTTTTTCATTCTATATTCAATTTTATTCAATCACATTGTTATATTCTCTATTCACAAACAAGAATTGGAATAGTATGGGTGAGTCATTCAGCCCCACAAATAAGCGGAATTGTTATGACAGAGAACCAGAGCTATCCCAATATTCTTGATCTGGCGGCAGAAATCGTTTCTGCGCATGTTTCCAACAACCAGACCGATCCGGCCCTGCTGCCCGCCCTGATCCGCGATGTGTATCAGGCTCTGAAAACGGCTGACCAGCCGCAGAATGAACCGGAAAAGCTTCAGCCTGCCGTGCCGGTCAAACGCTCTGTTTTCCCGGATTACATTGTCTGTCTGGAAGACGGCAAGAAACTGAAAATGCTCAAGCGCCACCTGCAGAGCGCCTATGGCATTACGCCGGAACAGTATCGTGAGCGCTGGGGCCTGCCGGCTGACTACCCCATGGTTGCTCCGAACTATGCGGAACGTCGCTCCACTCTGGCCCGTGAAATTGGTCTGGGCCGCAAAATTCATGCAACACCGGAAGGTGAAGAAGGGGCCACACGCGGCCGCCGCAGCAAAAAAGCGACAGCCTGATCTTTAAAGTCTGACAGTATTCCTCTGGTTCGTACTGTCAGACTATTTATGTATTGACGGATCATACCGGCTTAGTGAATTTTGGAGTGCGCACCAGCTTTAGGGCCGGTTGCGCACTTTTTTAATATGGCGTCCTTTTTTGTTACGCAGATCCGCTGGCGCCCTGTTCGTCCGGCAGGCTGACTGTCCAGAATGTGGAAGGTGGACCATGACTAAGTCCGAGCTTATTGCTGCTCTTATGCAGAAACATCCGCATCTTCAGCTCAAAGACATCAACCTGATCGTCAATACTGTCTTCGATTCTATTTCTACGAGTCTGGCAGACAATAATCGGGTGGAATTACGCGGCTTTGGGGCATTTTCCATTAAAGAGCGTGACCCGCGTATTGGCCGTAACCCGAAAACAGGTGAGCAAGTTCAGGTTTCTAAAAAATACATCCCGTTCTTTAAAACGGGGAAAGACCTGCACGCCCGTATCAATAAAGCGCGCAAAGCCTGAAGTGAACACTCTAGACTGACCTTACTTCTTACCATAAGCGCCCTGAGCTCTCAGGGCAGGCTATCCATAAATGTTTTGACGCGCCTCAGATCTTCTACAAAACGCGCATATTCCCGCTCTTTATCCGCCTCACTGGGCAGCCGCAGCAGATAGGACGGATGGACGGTCACCAGCCCCTGACTGCCGTCACTCAACGGGAAAATACGGGACCGCTCACGAGAAATCGTCACCGGTCGATGCAGCAGGCTTTGCGCTGCGGTAACACCCATCATGACAATCAAGGCTGGCCTGACCAGCCGTCGCTCCGCATCCAGCCACATCTGGCAGGCCTGCACGTTGTCCTGCTCCGGCTTTTGGTGCAGCCGCCGGCCATTGCGCCATGTAAAACGAAAATGCTTGACCGCATTGGTGACGTAGACCGTGCTCCGGCTTAACCCGACCTCCTCCAGCGCGCGTTCCAGCACCTGCCCGGCAGGCCCTACGAACGGTCGCCCTGCCAGATCTTCCTGATCCCCCGGCTGCTCGCCCACCAGCATCACACGCGCTGAGGAGGCTCCCTCTCCAAAAACAGTGCGGGAGGCCGCACGCCAGAGCGCACAGGCCCGGCAGTCCATGGCTTCCGCTCCCAGGCTCTCCAGTGACGCTGTCTGTTCAACCTCTGCCCTGTCCGGGGTCAGAACCGTACGGGGCCAGTCCTGCCACAGACCGTGACCGGCCTGCTGCCATCCGCCCGGCGGTTCAGAAGTCGTGTCGGCAGCAGATGCACCGAACCAGAGCGTTTTACCGTCCCACTTCATTCTGCGATACGGGGTGCGGATCTCCCACGGGCGGGCGTACCGCGCCATGCAATACGCGGCGTTCCCTTCCACCACATACGCAGCAGGCGTCGTCTCCCAGACGGTCCGGGCGGGGTCTGCAAATATCTCCGCAAATTCAAGCCGAAAACGCTCCGTTTCCGCTTTAACAGTCTCCACAAGCAGCCCAACACGGCGCACGTCCGGATCATCCAAAGCGGTTGCCAGATCCAGATTTTCCTGCGCCACGCGGAACACCAGACGATAAAGTAAGTCGAACCTCTCAGCCTGTGCGGACTGAAGCCCCAGAAGAATCCATTCAACCAGCCTGCGCGGCAGGTGCAGAACAGCCTGAGAGCCTGCCTGTGCAGACGCAGAGGCCTGAAAAACCTGCGGCATGTCTTCAGAAGACTGTGCAACACGCCAGGACAGAGCCTCCGGCGGCACACCTGCCAGAGCATAGTGCCGCGCCGCCTGCCGCCATGTTTGCAGATCAACCTGATGCGCCAGAACAATCTCTGTCATGGTTCTTTCGTCCCGTCTTTCAGCTCCGGCGTTTTTGCAGACGGCGCTGCACACGCGCCAGAATGTCCGCGCCATTCATAATGCCCGACAGATGCAGGAACACACCGTACAGAACAGCCCCCAGCCCCACCATGCCACTCAGCCAGAGAACGCGCAGAATCAGCCCGGCAGGAAACGCCAGAACAGCCTGAACGCCGACCAGCACCAGCCCCATAAGACCCGCCGCGCAGGCCGTCTTGACCATTCTGATCTGCTCCGTTCCGGAAACCCGCAACGCGTCACGCCGCAGGAGCAGAAGTGCCAGACACGCCACATTGACACACGCCGCCAGACTGCTGGCCAGCGGTGGCCCCATATGGGCCAGAGGCTTCATGAAAAGCAGATTGAGAAGAAAATTCAGCACCAGAATACCAATACCGACATACACCGGTGTACGGGTATCACCCCGGGCAAAGAAAGCGGGGGAAAAGACTTTTACCAGCACAAATGCCGGAAGGCCGATCGCATAGGCCCGCAAAGCCTGTGCGGACAGAAGCGCATCACGCTCGGTAAAAGACCCATGACCAAACAGGACAATCATGATCGGCCCTGCCAGCACCAGTAATCCGGCCACCGCAGGCAGCGTGAGAAGCAGAACGTAACTCATGGCCCGGTTCTGGGCGGAATGTGCGGCATCATGCTCACCGGCGGCCAGATGGCGCGTCAGCACCGGCAGCAGGGTTGTCCCCGCCGCGGCACCCAGCACACCCAGAGGCAACTGGTTGATCCGGTCCGCAAAATACATCAGCGAAACACTGCCCGAAGGAAGGAGCGTGCCGATGATTGTATCTACGGTGAGGTTGATCTGCCCAACCCCGCTCCCCACCAGTCCCGGCACCATGCGGCGCACAAGCAGACGGATGCGGGGCGTCAGCGCGGGGCGAAGCGGCATCAGCCCGAAATTTGCACGATGCGCAGCCCACAGCAGCAGCCCAAGCTGCACCACGCCAGAGGCCGTCACCCCCCATGCTGCGGCATAGGCCACATTCGGCAAAAAGGACGAGGCAAACAGGATGGCGGCAATCCCGACCACGTTAAAGGCCAGATACGCAGCCGCGGCGATGCCAAAGCGATGCAGGCCGTTGAGCACACCGGCAACCAGAGCCGCCGCGCAGATCAGCACCAGATACGGAAAGGTAATCCGGCTGAGACTGACGGCCAGCGCATACCGCTCACCCGCCTGCGAAAAGCCGGGAGCAATCAGCCGCAAGACCTGCGGCATGAAAATCTCCCCAAGCACACACAGAAAGAGCAGCCAGACCAGCATGACGCCCAGAGCGCGACGCGCAAATGTCCGGGCTTCATCCTCCCCTTCCTTCGTCAGGACGGACGAGAACAGCGGGACAAAGGCAGCATTGAAGGCTCCCTCGCCAAACAGCCGCCGAAACATGTTCGGCAACCGGAACGCCACCTGATAGGCGTCCTGCAACGCGCCCGCACCCATAAAGGCTGCCAGAAGCTGATCCCGCACCAGACCAAGGATACGGCTGAGCATGGTCCAGCCGCCAACAGTAAGAAAATTTTTGAGCATGACAGATTGCTTATACGGGCAGCGCTCCCTCCAGAGATAGGGGGATAAGACTGCAATCCTTAAAATAAAACGGCCCTGTGCAGCACCCGTGCCGCTCTATATTTTGCTCGACCGAAAGCGTGCGAACGCGCAAACTTGTCAGAAATGATATGTTTACTGGGTAAGAGGAGAAACGCCCCATATGCCAGACACGACAAGCCAGCCCACAGTCTCCGGGCACCCACGCTGTATTCTGGTCAAGCCGAGCCAACGCTCCCGGAAGGGACAGGAAACAGCGCGGAACGTTCTGGCAATTTTCATCTTCGCTGTTGCCCTCTACACCATCCACGGGTTTTTGCCCGCGCTGGTCTGGGGGGGCGTGTTCGCCATCGCAACATGGCCGCTTTACACGCGCGCTCAGGCTGCGTGGCCTAAAGCCGCCAATGGCTCGGCCCTGCCGTTTCTCTTTACCGCCGCCATGGCCCTTATTTTTGTCATCCCGCTCATGCTCATCACGCTGGAAGCCGTGGGAGAAGCCCAGAGCGCCCTGAGCTGGCTGGAAGACGCCCGGAAAAACGGTGTGCCGGTGCCTGATGCACTCAGCCGCCTGCCCTTCGGCAGCCAGACGCTTATCAACTGGTGGCAGGCGCACCTGTCCAACCCGGAAGATGTCTCAAGCCTGACGGGCGCGCTGGACAGCAAAGGGATGGCTATTACCAAAGCCCTCGGTTCCCAGATTGCGCACAGAGGCACGCTTTTCTGCTTTTCAATCGTGACCCTGTTTTTTCTTTATAAAGATGGCACCTCTGTCATCCGCCAGTGCCGCATTGCGTCCCGCCGTGCTTTTGGAAAGCGCGGTGAAACAATCGCCCGCCAGATTGTCGCCTCTGTTCACGGGACTGTGCTGGGGCTGGTGCTGGTTGGTATCGGGGAAGGCGTGCTGATGGGGATTGTCTACACTCTTGCCGGTGCGCCCCACCCTGCCCTGTTTGGTGTCATTACAGCAGTCGCCGCCATGATCCCCTTCTGCGCCATGATTGCCGTCAGCCTTGTTTCTCTGCTGATTCTTGCAAAAGCGGCCTCTCTGGCTGGCATTGTGACGTTTTGTATTGGTGCAGTGGTCATTTTCGTCGCCGACCATTTTATCCGCCCGGTGCTTATTGGTGGCAGCACGCAGCTCCCCTTCCTGTGGGTACTGCTGGGTATTCTGGGAGGTGCAGAAACATGGGGCCTGCTGGGCCTGTTTGTCGGGCCTGCGGCAATGGCAGCACTCAATCTGCTCTGGCGCCGCTGGACGTCTGGCAATAACGCCATAAAAGCCTGAACAGCAAAAAGGGTGTTCATGTTCTGAACACCCGTCAAACTGCTCTGAAATTTTCAGAAGACCAACTGGACAAATATCGGGCAGGCGGGATTCGAACCCACGACCCCCAGTCCCCCAGACTGATGCGCTACCAGACTGCGCTACTGCCCGTCCATTTGGTGAAAGGGTGTTTAGCAGGCCCCTTCACGCCGCACAAGCCACCTTGCGGATTTTTTCACGCAGTAATGCGGGCCCGAAACGCTTCCAGTTCAACAAGAATGTCCGCAAGATCATTTCTCAGGCGTACATTCCGCATTTCCAGCCGACGAACAACCTCGGCAGACGCGGTTTCAGGTGCAGGTGCAGGTGCAGATGCAGATGCAGATGCAGCCTCAACAGCATTATCCTGCGGGGAAGCAACCTCATCCGGCTGACCCAGCACAATTTGCGTTTCCTGCTGAAGATCGGCGAAGTGATGAAGCTGACCGATGGCATCTTCTACGCCGCCTCCATCAGCATCAGCATCAGCATCAGCATCAGCATCAGCATCAGCATCAGCAGGCTGCTCTTCTAAAATGTCCGCAGAAGCAAAATTTTCAACGACATGCGTATTTTCTGCTGGCTCTGCTGCAGATGATACACCCTCCTGCGCATCCTCGAATGTTGGTGCTGCCGGTTCGTGAGGGAGCACGTCAGCGACAGTCTCCGTCACAACAGGATTTTGCGGTGCGGCGTCAGTTTCCACCGCCCCTTCACGTAACAGGCGCTGCACACCTTTTACCGTGTAGCCCTTGGCATAAAGAAGATCGGAAATATGGCGCAGGAGGTCCACGTCTGCCGGGCGGTAATAGCGCCGGCCACCACCGCGCTTCAGCGGGCGAACCTGCTCAAACCGTGTTTCCCAGAATCGCAGAACATGCTGCGGCACATGGAGTTCATCAGCGACTTCGCTAATGGTGCGGAACGCGAGCGGACCTTTTTCCGTGCGGGTCTGCACACCATTTTCATCATCCGGCAGGCCGGAAGAGTCGATCATGGAGGAAAGCTGGTCGGTATCACTCATCGTCATATGCCTCGCCACCCTCAAGCGGCTCGTGGTTAATAGCCGCACGCAGCAACTGACTCGGGCGGAAAACCAGAACGGAACGAGGAAGAATCGGCACTTCCTCACCCGTTTTTGGATTACGTCCGCAGCGCTGGCCTTTTTGCCTTACGGAAAAAGTACCAAAACCGCTGAGCTTGACGCTTTCGCCGCGCTCCAGCGCAAGCATGACCGTTTCCAGAATATCTTCCAGCAGGACAGCCGATTCCTTACGGGACAGCCCAACCTGCTGATAGATCTGTTCGACCAGAGAGGCACGCGTGACAGTTTCCATACTGACGAAAGTAACACGTTGGACGACCTCGTCAATTCTATCGTGAGGTCGCCCGTCGTCCTGCCGTCAGAATTCTGAAAATACCGTCAGAGACGGGCGAGCGCTGAACCCCAGGTCAGGCCGCCACCCAGCGCTTCCATCAGCACCAGATCACCCTTCTGGATACGGCCATCGCGCACGGCTTCATCCAGAGCCAGCGGGATAGAGGCTGCTGAAGTATTGGCGTGCCGGTCAACCGTGATCACCACCTGCTCGGCGGGCAGGCTCAGTTTTTTCGCCACACCTTCAATAATGCGGATGTTGGCCTGATGCGGCACCAGCCAGTTGACGTCTGAATAATCCAGACCTTCGGCTTTCAGAGCCTCATCAACTGAGGAAGAGAGCTTGGCAACGGCATGCCGGAACACATCACGCCCGCTCATTTTCAGGTAACCGCTTTTATCCCGGCGCCCTACTGCACCATCAACATACAGCAGGTCCCCCGCTGTACCATCGGAATGCAGGTGGGTGGAAAGCAGCCCCTTATCGCCCGGCGCATCGGAGCCAGAGAGCACAACGGCGCCGGCTCCATCCCCGAACAGCACGCAGGTGCCACGGTCGGACCAGTCGACAATACGAGAATAGACCTCACTGCCGATCACCAGAATATTCCGTGCCTGTCCGGCCCGGATAAACGCATCAGCAGTGGAAAGACCATACACAAACCCGGAGCAGGCTGCGGCCAGATCGAATCCAAAGCCCTGCGTCATTCCCAGTTCGGCCTGAATCCGCACGGCCGTCGCCGGGAAAGCCTGATCGGGCGTGGATGTCGCGACAATGACGGCATCAATATCGTCAGCACTCAGGCCAGCGTAATCCAGTGCCCGGCGTGCTGCGGCAGCCCCCATGCTGGTCGCCGTATCGTGCTCACCCGCAATATGGCGCTGGGTGATGCCGGTACGGGTTTTTATCCATTCATCGGAGGTTTCAAGCCGGACTGCCAGTTCATCGTTAGACACGACCCGATCCGGCAGGAACCCGCCAAACCCTACCAGAAGCGAACGTCTCGCCATTACCGTTCTTTCATTGCCAGACACCAGCACTCAGGACTGCCTGACATTCAGGCCCTGAACCCGTATCTGATCAGGAAGCCGTCGTCTCAGGCTCACGCTCAAGCGAGGCCTGCTGACGGGAAAGAAGCGCCCCCATATGGGTCAGGCGCTCACGAATACCATCATTAAATCCATGCGTGACCATATCCATGGCCACATCCACAGCCGCAGCAAATCCCTCGGCGTCTGTTCCGCCATGAGATTTGACCACAACGCCGTTCAGGCCGACAAAAACCGCACCGTTATAGCGGCGCGGGTCAAGCCATTCCTTCATGCGCTCAAGGCCGGGCCGGACAAGCAGATAGCCAATTTTGGAAATAATACCGCGATTGAAAACCTGCCGCAGCAGGGAGGACGCCATTTTCAGCGCACCTTCCCCGGTCTTGAGGGCCACATTCCCGGTGAAACCGTCCGTCACCACCACGTCGGTCGTGCCCGCCGTAATGTCGTGACCTTCAATAAAACCGTGGAACTGGGCCGCAAGCGGGCTTTCACGTAGCGCCTCGGACGCAACACGCAGCTTCTCATCACCTTTCAGCTCTTCCGAGCCGATGTTGAGAAGCCCGATGCTGGGTGCGGGCAGGCCGAGCACAGCCTTGGCAAAGGCCTCGCCCATCACGGCAAATTCAACCAGATTGCGCCAGTCGCACGCCACGTTGGCCCCAAGGTCCAGCATAACCACATCACCCTTGATTGTCGGACTGATGGCGGCCATGGCGGGCCGGGAAATGCCGGGCATGGTCTTAACGACGATTTTTGCCAGAGCAAGCATGGCGCCGCTGTTACCGGCAGAGACCACGCCTCTGGCGCGGCCACTTGCAACAGCATCCATCCCCAGACGCATGGAGGACCGACGCACCCGCAGGGCGGCGGTAGGCTTCATGTCCATAGGGATGGCCGCATCTGTATGCCAGATGGTGCAGATTGCTTCCGCTTTGGGATATTTCGCCAGAAGCGGACGCAGACGGGCTTCATCACCCGTCAGGAGCACGCGCATCCCGGGATGGCGATCAGCTGCGATGGCAAGCCCGGCAACGACCACGTCGGGAGCTCCGTCCCCCCCCATTCCATCAACAGCAAGGCTGAAAACCTCACTCTGTTCAGCGGGGGAATTCTCGGAAATCTCTCTATCGCTCATGCCTGCTTCTCTGCCATGCCGCAGATGCCTTACTCCCGTAACAACACATTACCTTATGGCAATGTGAGCCATCTGCCCTCAGGCGCGAACAGCGACTTTCAGTGCCTTGCCAGCCGCAATCACTTCACGGCCGTCATAATGGCCGCAGTGGCTGCAGATGTTGTGCGGGCGCTTCAGCTCACCACAGTTGGAGCATTCAGCATGAGCCTCCACACGCAGAGCCTGATGGCTGCGACGCATGCCACGACGTGAAGGCGAAGTTTTTCTTTTGGGTACAGCCATGGGACCGAGCCCCTCCAAACAGATCAAAGACTACCGGCACCGTGGACAATCCACACCACCGAAAGACAAAACAGGTTAATCACCAGATTGAGGGCGGCCTCTAGCAGAGAGCCGCCTCTTTCGCAAGCAAGAGCGCAATAAAACCTATCGCAGCACGTCAGCTATCTTTGCGGCGCAACCGTGCGAGATCGGCAAACGGATTCACTTTTTGCGTCGCAGCTTCCTGCGCGCCAAGCTTTTCCGCCTCTTCCTCACTTATGACAAGCCCTTCGGGCAGACTGGCGTCCGGAGCATGGGGATAGGGCTCAAGATCCAGTGCAAACTGCTCAACCGCAGCTTCCCCAAGGTCAATCGATTCCCCTTCATAGGGAATCTCGTCCAGAGCTTCCAGATCGGGTGCGGCACTTTCTTCAAAATGCTCCTCAGGCACAAACTGCACCGCAAAGGAGCCTGCCAGCATATCCTCAAACGGTTCCAGTGTGCGCACACACGTCTGTTTAAAACGCACCGCCAGCGCCCCGTGGGCGGACACAAGATCCCGCCGCCCCAGAGTGAGGGTATATTTGCAGCGGAACATGCTGATTTCAGGCAAACCCAGACGTCTGGCAATCTGCGCGCACTCGGCGGGCGTAGCCTCGACCGTAAGATCCAGCCCTGATGCGCCGATTCGACGCACGGCAACGGGGCGGGAAAATTCCGGCTTATGCGACATGGAAACCTCCTGAAACTCTGGCTTCTGGAAAAACAGACCGGCCTCCTGCTGCGGATTTACAGGAGCACCTTTCTGCAGGCCTAACATAAAGCGCCCCAAGCGCAATGATCAGCCTGAAAACCCGCCCTCTGCACAATTCAGGAATTGACGCACAGAGCCCGTTGGGGCATCCGACAGAGTAGGTCTTTCTCAGAGTGACCGCATAGATTTGGGGACGCCTTACCGCATGACACCGCACCGCAAGAAAAGTATGACGCGCTTCGGCACCGCCTGTGGGGCGCTGGCGGCTGCGTTCGTCATTTCCGGCTGCTCCGTGTTTGCACCCACTCCCGTGCCGCGCGGCTCCCTTATCGAGGCAGATGATTATAATCAGCTGACACCGGGTTCCAGCACCCGTGCGGATGCGGTCGATCTGCTGGGCTCCCCCACCACCAAGGGTGCCTTTGACGATAACACGTGGATTTACATTTCCATGACGACCTACATGCGGCCGCTGGATTTCCCCGGTATTGATAAGCAGCAGGTCGTTGTCCTGAAGTTTGACGGCGCAGGCACCCTGCAAAGCCTGCGGACCCTGAACCGTAAAGACAGCCGCTCTGTGGCCATGATCAGCAAGGTCACGCCGACACCGGGCACCAGCATCAACATTCTCCAGCAGATTCTGGGCAATGTGGGCCGTTACAACCCGATGCAGAATATGATGAATTCCAGCGGTGGCGGCACCGGCACGGGTATGATGGGCGGCAATAGCGGCCCGGGCCACTTCGGTGCGGGGAATACGCTCTAAACCGTTTTTTGGCTGAGCTCTATTCCTTCAGCCTCAGACCTCCTGCCCTAGGGCAGGATCAGTTTGACGCGCACCCCTCCGGCGGGCGAGGATTCGAGTTCCATATCGCCCCCGTGAGCCCGCACGATATCGCGTGAAATTGTCAGGCCCAGACCGGTGCCACCTCCACGGCCACTTTCAAAAGCCCGAAAGACGGACTCCCGCCGCTCCGGGCTGATACCCGGCCCGTCATCATCCACCAGAATACAGGCCCCTTCCTGCATCGCGTAGGCGGTGACCGCTATTGCTCCCCCATGCCTGCGGGCATTGTCCAGCAGGTTTGTCAGAGCGCGCTTCATGGCGTCCGGTCGCATATGGACATACAGACCCGGCTGCACGGTCACAGACTCAACCCGCGCCCCGGCCCGGCGGGCCGCTGTGACAACGTCCTCAATAAACGGCGCCATTTCCACCTGCTCCGGGTTTTCCGCGCCCTCGCCACGGGCGAAAGACAGATAGCTGCCGATCATGTGTTCCATCTCGGCAACATCACCGATCATATCATCCACTTCCTGACTCAGCTCTTCGCCTTTGACCGTGCCGCTGCGGGGCATCATGGCCAGAGAAAGGCGCAGGCGGGTCAGAGGCGTGCGTAAGTCGTGCGAGACCCCGGCCAGCACGCCGGTCCGCTGGGAGACAAAGCGGTAAATCCGGTCCTGCATGCGGTTGAACGCCACAGCCGCCTTCCGCACCTCCTGCGCGCCTTCCAGCTTGATAGGACCAATATCCCGCCCCAGCCCGAACTGTTCAGCAGCGCGCGCCAGACGGCGGATAGCCCGCACCTGATTGCGCATGAACAGACTAGCCACCACAAACAGCAGAATGGAACTACTCAGCGCCCAGCCGACAAACAGCCAGATCTGCCCCACATCCAGCCGCTTGCGGGGGGCATCCACATCCAGCACCCCGTCCGGCAACTGGATGGAAATTTTCACGGTATGCGGGTCCACCTTCCAGTTCACAAAGAACGGATAATCAATGGCGGTATCCAGCGCGTGCGCCAGATCATCATCCATCGGCCCGGTAATGTGGTTAAACCCAAAACGCCGCAGACGGGCTCCAGGATGCCATGTTTCCACCAGTTGCAGATGGTCCCGCGCCTGCGCCACAAACCAGTCCTTGTCACTCCGCTTTTGCAGATGTTCCAGCGCGTTGAGAGACAAAACAATATCGGCCGTCACACTGTCTGACAGCCGACGGGAGACAACCCGGAGAAAGTTTCCGTAAAACAGTTCCAGCGAGATGGCCTGCGTAATCAGCAACGGCATCAGGACAATCAGCAGAGAGCGCCCCAACATGGAGCGGGGCAGCACCCGCCGCACGGATTTTTCCACACCACGGGACCTGAGCACCCCTGAGGGAAAAAGTTTGAGTGCGCGCCGTTTCATCGCGGCATCACTGACAAAAATATGTCACTGCACACCGGGCTTGAGCACGTAACCGCGCCCGCGAATGGTGTGCAGAAAACGCGGCTCACGCGGGTCCGGCTCAATCCGCCGGCGCAGGCGCGTAACCTGCACATCCACGGCACGCTCGCCAATTTCCGCCATATCCAGCGCACGAGCAATTTCCTCGCGGGAGAAAACCTCGTTCGGGTGACGCGCCAGAACAGACAGAAGAGCCGCCTCCCCCCCTGTCAGATGCACATTCCCCTCCGGGCCGGACAACAAGGCGCGGACAGGATCAAACTCTTTCTCCCCCAAACGGATAATACGCAGATTGTCCGCGGCGGGTGCGGGCGTCAGACGACGCAGATGCGCCTTGAGCCGCAACAGCAATTCCCGTGGTTCAAATGGCTTCCCCAGATAATCATCCGCGCCCGCTTCCAGACCAGAAATCCGGTCAGCGGGTTCACCACGCGCCGTCAGCAGCACAATGGGCAGATCCTGCCCGGCATCCCGCAAGGCGCGCGTCAGTTCCAGTCCGTTTTCACCCGGCATGGTAACGTCCAGCACCATGGCGTCCGGCTGAATCCCCTGTAAGGCCTGCCGGGCCTCCGCCGCACTGGCCGCAACGCTGATGCGGAACCCCTGTTCAGACAGATAGCGTTGCAGCAGACGCCTCAGGCGCGGATCATCATCCACCACAATGACATGGGGGGCCGTTCCTTCTTCCGGGACACTCTCACGGTGACTAAGTTCCATTGCGTCCCTTTCTTCGTCCGGCGGCGTCATCCGCCATCATGGCGCGGCTGCTTTCAGAAAGCATTCCGTGCATCACACGCCGAAACCCTTCCACCGCGGCCCCTCCAGCTTCCCGATAGGCCGCACTCAGGCGCTGGCGCACAACGGCAAACAGACGGGCCTCCACAGCCTGCCCTTCTTTACTGAGCCGCAACAACCTTTGTCGTCTGTCCCGCAGCCCGGTTTCACTGTCCAGATAGCCACGGTCCTGCAATTCGCCGAGCGTCCGGCCCAGACTTTGCTTGGTAACACCCAATGTGTCCTGAAGGCGGCTGACCGGAATACCGGGGCTGAACGCCAGCACCTGCAAAACCCGATAATGCGCGCTTCCCAGTTTTTCTTCTGTCAGAATCGGTTCAAGGGCAGCCGCCATATCGCGCCCTGCCAGAAACATCATGGTCTGAGCCAGTCTGAGTTGCTCTTCCCGCAGAAAGAGCAGCCCGGCACCGGCCTCATCATGTGGGCGATATCCTGATGTCATCAGCGTCTGCCGCCTTGCTGCACGCGCCGCGCCTCAGACTGGAGCCGGACGCACAGGGGCCTTTCTGCCGCTCAGGCGTGCGCGAAGTTGCCCAAGACGCAGCACACCAGCCAGCCGGCGATCAATAAAGGCCGCAAGAGCGGCCTCATCCTGCCCGCGCGCCAGCCAGTAGAGCAGAGTCGCCCCATAGACCGCCCCGAGCGTGAGCCGTTTGGTCACATACGTCATGCCCGAGGACTCATCCTGCGCCGCCTGCCAGATGGCATTGACGGTGCGCATCAGGGAACGCCGCAACGCGCCGCGTGCACAGGGTGTCGCCAGCGTGGCAAATCCGCTTCTGGCTCCGGCCCGCATGGCCTGATCCACCGGCAGACGCAGCAGAAGGGCCTGCCGAACACGGTGGCTCAGGCGGGGCTCCGCAGTCTCCTGCATAGCAACAACCATCTCCCGGTCACACAGGTCTGACCAGGCCTCGACCATTTCCACCGGCCCACCGGGGAACAGCAGGTCTGCCTCCGGCCCGGCAACATCCCGCAGAACCTGCACACTCCACCCGCGCTGCCCGGCAACAGCAGCCAGTTTGCGCAGCGCCGTATCCCGCACGGCATCCCGCTCAACAGGGAATGGCATACTGCCCGTTGCCAGCCCGGCTACAGCCAGAGAAACTGCCTGCTCGACCCTGCCCCATCCTGTGGTGGTCATGTCCGCACTCCGTATCGCGTTACCTCGGCATCAAATCCGAGCTTTCCAAGATCATCCATTCGCATGGGATAAAGAATCCCGTCCAGATGATCCATTTCATGCTGCATGACATTTGCTCTGAAGCCTGAGGCTACGCCTTGCACCGGCTTGCCTTTCTGATCATATCCCGCATAGCGGACCCGCCTGTAGCGCGGAACTTCCCCCCGCAGGCCGGGAATGGACAGGCACCCTTCCAGACGCGGCACCTGCTCTTCCCCCACGGGTTCCAGCACCGGGTTGATCAGCACCTGTACGTCGCAGGATGGGTCATCCTCTCCCTCACTCCGGCTTTCCGGCACAAAATACAGGAAAACCCTTTTTGAAACATGGACTTGAGGCGCCGCAAGCCCGACACCCCCGGCATCCTTCAGTGTTTCCATCATATCCTGAATCAGAGATGTGATCTCCGGCGCGGTGACGTCCGCAACGTCCTCCGCCCGTCTGAGCAGAACCGGGTGCCCCATCCGGGCAATTTTCAAAATAGCCATACCAGCCTCCTTACAGCCCTGTTCAGCCCTCACAAGAGTTTGTTGCCTGGAAGCAAGAACGAATTGTGTCTTTCTGCAAGCCCGTGCTATAGACGCCGCCAATAGAGGAATCGGTGGCACGGAAGTGCTGAACCGAGTCTTTTCCATATCACGTCAAAACCGGGGTTATCCGGGTTTTCTGAAACAGGGGTTAGTGGCCAAGTGCACGTTCTCGTCCGTGACAACAATGTCGATCAGGCTCTCAAAGCGCTCAAGAAAAAAATGCAGCGTGAAGGCATCTTCCGTGAAATGAAGCTGCGTCGTCATTTCGAAAAGCCTTCCGAGCGTAAAGCACGTGAGTCTGCTGAGGCTGTGCGCCGCGCCCGTAAAATGGAACGCAAGCGTCTCGAGCGCGAAGGCTTCTAAAGCTTCCGCACACAGAACGCTAAAAAGGGCGGGACACGTAGTGTGTCCCGCCCTTTTTTTATTCCTTGTCCATCAGACGATGAGACAGATAGACCGCTTCCAGCGCCCGCTCATGCGCAACTTCCGGCGCGTTCACCGTTCCGGAATGGCCACCTTCAATATCTTCATAATAGAAGAAGGGCTTCCCCATTGTCTCAAGCCGCGCAGCAAAGCGGCGCGCATGGACGGGGCCAACGCGGTCATCACTGGTGGCTGTAAAGATAAACGGTTCCGGATAGGAAATACCCGCTTTCAGATTCTGCACCGGAGAAATGGACCGCAGGAAATCGGCTTCTGCCGGGACGGACATAGACCCATATTCCGCAGCCCATGAAGCCCCGGCAGACATGGTTTCAAAATGCTCCATATCCAGCAGCGGCACACCGATAATCACGGCATTCCACAGGTCCGGATGCTGCGTCATCTGCACCCCGGACAACAGGCCACCATTGGAACGCCCGCGAATCCCCAGATAACGCGGTGAGGTAATCTTGCGGCTGATCAGATCACGCCCGACGGAGGCGAAGTCATCATAGACTTTCTGTCTGCCTGATTTACGGCCTGCCTCATGCCATGCGGGGCCGAACTCCCCGCCACCGCGAATATTCGCCACCACATACACACCGCCACGCTCCAGCCAGAGCTGGCCAATTTCCGGCGCGTAAAGCGGGGTGTAAGAGACCTGAAAGCCGCCATAGGCTGTCAGCAAAGTCGGATTGGCACCATTCAGCTTTATGTCACGCCGATGCACGATGAAATACGGAATCCGGGTACCATCCGTGGAAGTCGCCCAGAACTGCTCCGTAACCAGATTATCCGTTTTGAACCGCGCCGGAGCGGATTTGACCTTGCGCGGCTGCCCCTTCCCCTCAAGCAGCCAGAGCTGAGACGGCTCCAGATACCCTTCCACACTCAGGAACGCTGTGTCCGATGCGTGATCCGTATCGACAATATGGATGGAGGTCATATCCGGCAGCGCAAGCGGCGTTGCCTGCCATGGCTGACCAGCCTGCGGCGCGGTAAAGCGCATTGCCCGCCCACGCACGTTATCAAACAGGCTCACAACCACGGTGTTTTTCGTAACACCCACCTGATCAATGGACTGAGACGCACCGGGAGTGAAAATGACCTGCACATCCCGCTCCGCTGCGGCCGGGTCAACGGACAACAGGCTCCCCGCCGGAATTGCAGCCTGCCCGGCCGGGTGCCAGTCTTCCTCCACAGAGACGATCAGGCGCCCTTTGAGCATCCCCTGAATTTCGCTTTTTGCTGGCAGCGCAAGCCAGCGCAGGCTTTTGCCGCCCTCCACCACAGCATAACGGGTTTCAAAGAAGTTCACGTTCCGCTGGATCAGCACAAGCTGGTGCCCGTCTCCATCTGTCAGCGCCATCGGCATGACCGCCATATCAGAAGGCTCGCCGCGATAAAGCTCTGCCTCCTGCCCGGCCGCCGTACCCCGTACCATGGTTTTCACCACATACGGATAGCCTGACGGCGTCAGCGTTGTGCCTTTTCCATCCCAGTCACGCGCCAGCAAAATCGTATTGGCATCGACCCATGCCGCGGTCTGCTTGGAACGGGAGAATACAAAACCATCCGGCACAAACTGGCTGGTTTTTGTGTTGAACTCCCTCAGCGTCTCAGCATCTTCCCCACCATTGGACAACGCCACAAGGCAGTGCTCATCCGCAGGAGCAAGGCAATTTGCTCCTTTAAAGACCCAGTTGATACCATCCTGTTTTGCCAGAGCATCCACATCCAGACGCACGGTCCAGTCCGGTGTTTTTTTCAGGTAAGAGGCCTGAGTGGCCTCCCGCCAGATCCCATGCGGATGGGCTGCATCCTGCCAGAAATTCCAGACAGCCCCACCCATGAGAGACGGCATGGCGAGACGGTCCGGCGCCTGAAGGCCAGACAGAACGGTCTTGTAAAATCCGGCGTAACGCGGGTCTTTTTCCAGCGTGCTGGTGGTGTGCAAGTTCTGGGCCCGCACCCATGCCATGGCTTGCGCACCATGAATATCATCCAGAAACGCTATAGTTGTATTGGCTGTAATGACCGGCGCGGCACCGGCGGCAGCCGTCTGTGCCAGCCCGCTTTGTGCGGCCTCTGCCATGAGCAGCGCCGAGGCAGCCCCTGCTAGCAGTAAACGTTTCAAACGCATTCTTACTGTTCCCGGAAAAATCTGATGGATCATACAGACTGTTTTTTCACCGTATTGAAAAACAGTCTACCCACCGGCCCAACAAATTGGAGCAAACAAAAAAAGCCCCCGGCGTTCTCACACCGGGGGCCGTTTTTTTTCAGGCCGCACAGCAGCCACCTGAAAAGAAAACCTTATTTCTGGAGTTTATCCAGCTCACGGACAATGGCTTCACCCATCACGGATGTACCAACGCGCGCCATGCCGTCGCTCATGATATCCGCTGTCCGCAACCCGCTTTCCAGCACGTGAGAGACAGCCTCTTCCACCATCTTCGCTTCTTCCTGAAGGTTGAGCGAATAGCGCAGAAGCATAGCAAAGGAGAGGATCTGCGCGATCGGGTTAGCAATACCCTGCCCGGCGATATCCGGCGCACTGCCATGGATCGGCTCGTACAGGGCCGCACATTTGCCGTTAGACTGCACCGCACCCAGCGTGGCGGACGGCAGCATACCGAGGCTGCCTGTCAGCATAGAGGCCAGATCGGACAGAATGTCTCCAAACAGGTTGCCGGTGACAATCACGTCAAACTGGCGCGGGTTACGCACCAGCTGCATGGCGCAGTTATCGGCCAGCATATGCGTGAGTTTGACGTCAGAAAATTCACGCGCATGGAGGTCAGTCACAACCTCTTTCCACAGCAGACCGCTTTCCATCACGTTGCATTTTTCAACGGAACAGACATGGCCAGAGCGCTTGCGGGCCATTTCAAACGCCACGCGCACCACGCGCTCGATTTCCGGCGTTGTGTAGACTTCCGTGTTGATACCGCGACGGGTGCCGTCCGGCAGGGTTTCAATCCCGCGCGGGTCCCCAAAATAAATGCCGCCGACTGTCTCACGCACAATCATGATATCCAGTCCGCGCACCACATCGGGCTTCAGCGTGCTGGCATCCACAAGCGCGTCAAACACCTTGGCCGGACGAAGGTTAGCAAACAGCTCCAGCTCCTGCCGGAGTTTGAGAATGGCGACTTCCGGCCGCTTTTCAAAACCAACATGCCCCCAGCGCGGGTCTCCCACGGAGCCAAACAGAACCGCATCCGCCGCGCGGGCTTTTTCAATCACCTCATTCCGGATCGGTTCGCCATATTCCGCAAGAGACGCGCCACCAACCAGATCTTCCGTGATGTCAAACGCAAGGCCACGGTTCTTTTCCAGCCATGTGATAACGCGGCCAACTTCCCGCATCACTTCCGGCCCGATACCATCCCCGGGCAGAACAAGCAGTTTTGCAGGCTGTGCAGTCATGGTTTTTCCCATTCTTCAATCAAGGGTGATTGAAGGCATCCAGGGACGTTCCCCGGCAACCTTCTGTTCAAAGGACTTAATTTCAGTCTCGTGCTGAAGTGTCTGGCCAATATCATCCAGCCCCTCAAGCAGCATGTGCTTGCGGAACGGATCAATTTCAAACGGCACTTCCTCACCATCCGGGCGGATCACGACCTGCCGGGGCAGATCAATGGTCAGCCGGGCATTGCTGCCCATGGTGGAGTCCGACATGAGCTGATCACAGATTTCACGCGGGAGGCGGATCGGCAGGATGCCGTTCTTAAAGCAGTTATTGAAGAAAATATCCGCAAAAGACGGTGCAATCACGCAGCGGATCCCAAAATCCAGCAACGCCCAGGGCGCGTGCTCACGGGAAGACCCGCAGCCGAGATTGTCATATGTGACCAGAATCTCTGCTTTCCGCCAGGGCTCCTTATTCAGGATAAAATCCGGATTTTCAGACCCGTCCGGGCGATAGCGCATACTGTCAAACGCATATTTCCCCAGACCCGTGCGCTGCGTGGTTTTCAGGAAGCGGGCCGGAATGATCTTGTCCGTATCAATGTTGTCTTCCGGCAGAGCGGCAGCAACAGCAGACAGGGTTGTAAATTTTTCCATCAGACCAGTTCCCTCGCATCCGTCAGGCAGCCCGTGACCGCCGCAGCAGCCGCCATGGCGGGGGACAGCAGATGCGTCCGCCCACCCGGCCCCTGACGTCCTTCAAAATTACGGTTGGAGGTGGACGCACAGCGCTGCCCCGGCGTCAGTCTGTCCGGGTTCATCCCCAGACACATGGAGCACCCGGCCTCACGCCATTCAAAACCGGCATCCAGAAAGACTTTGTCCAGACCTTCTTCTTCCGCCTGCATTTTGACCAGCCCGGAACCCGGTACAATCATGGCGCGCACGCCGTCCGCCACCTTCCGGCCTGCGGCAATCTGAGCCGCAGCGCGCAGGTCTTCAATCCGGCTGTTGGTGCAGGAGCCGATAAACACCACATCCACCGGCGTGCCCGCAATTTTCTGCCCGGCCTCAAGCCCCATATAATCCAGCATACGCTGCATCTGCGCACGTTTTGACTCGTCCGCTTCCTGTGCAGGGTCCGGCACCGTGCCGGTAATGGGCAGAACGGTTTCCGGGCTGGTGCCCCATGTCAGGCTGGGAGCGATATCCTCAGCGCGCAGAGAAACTTCCTTATCAAAATGCGCGCCATCGTCCGTTGCCAGTGTGCGCCAGAAAGCGACGGCTTTCTCAAAGTCCTCGCCCTTGGGGGCAAACGGACGGTTGCGCACATAGTCAAACGTCGTGTCATCCGGGGCGACAAGCCCGGCACGCGCCCCAGCCTCGATGGACATGTTGCAGATGGTCATACGGCCAGCCATGTCCAGCCCCCGGATGGCCGAGCCTGCAAACTCGATCACATGCCCGGTGCCGCCTGCGGTGCCGACATGCCCGATAATCGCCAGCATGACATCCTTGGCGGACACACCCGGAGCAAGCTGCCCTTCCACCGTCACACGCATGTTCTTGGCAGGCCGTTGCAGGATGGTCTGGGTTGCCATCACATGCTCGACTTCAGACGTGCCGATACCGAACGCCAGAGACCCCATGGCACCATGCGTGGACGTATGGGAATCCCCGCACACAATGGTCATGCCCGGCAGAGAAATCCCCTGCTCTGGCCCGACCACATGCACAATGCCCTGAGAGGCAGAGAGCAGCGGGAAATACGGAACCCCGAATTCCTTCACATTCCGCTCCAGCGTTTCAATCTGGTTGCGACTTTCCGGCTCTTCAATGGGTTTGGTGCGGTCAGACGTGGGAACGTTGTGATCCACTACAGCCATCGTCATTTCAGGGTGACGCAGCTTACGCCCGGCCAGACGCAGGCCTTCAAACGCCTGCGGGCTTGTCACTTCATGCAGAAGGTGACGGTCAATATAAAGGATAGAGGTGCCATCCGGCAAAGTTTCGACAACGTGGTGGTCCCAGATCTTGTCGAATAACGTACGCGGCGCCATGGCCCTCCCCTTTCATGGAACGGCACGGACTCGCGCAGATCAGCCTGAACTCAGCCCTGGTCCAACAGACGAAAAACCCGCGCCTTCATCTTCTCAGCACCCAAAAACCCGGCGGGCCGAAGCCCAACCGGGTTTTGCGGTAAAGCAGGCCGCCCAGAGGCCGCCTGCTGCAACGTGATTTTAGCCAGCAGCTGCCGGTGCTGCAACGTCACGCGGACGTTCAGCAATACGAGCGGACTTACCGCTACGGCCACGCAGATAATACAGTTTTGCACGACGCACTTTACCGCGACGCACAACCTTGATTTCCGCAATGGTCGGCGCATAAAGCGGGAACACACGTTCCACGCCTTCACCATTGGAGATCTTGCGCACGGTGAAGTTGCTGTTCAGGCCCTTGTTGGAACGGGCAATCACAACACCTTCAAAAGCCTGAAGACGCTTGCGCTCACCTTCAACAACCTGCACGGACACGCGGAGCGTATCACCGGCTGCAAATTCCGGCACGGCGCGAGCAGCTGTCAGACGTTCGATTTCTGCAGCTTCATACTGCTGAATAATGTTCATTTCGGTATCCTTCCTCAAACCCCTGTTGGGTCTGTCTGCCCGTTTTTCCCGTTGGCA
This sequence comes from Acetobacter persici, assembly GCF_018256955.1. Lineage (NCBI taxonomy): Bacteria > Pseudomonadati > Pseudomonadota > Alphaproteobacteria > Acetobacterales > Acetobacteraceae > Acetobacter > Acetobacter persici. The sequence continues at coordinate 73,729 of NZ_JAERKU010000006.1, read as the reverse complement.
GCAGCCCCGTTTTTCTCCCTGCGAGCCAGCCAGGCAGACCACATGTCCGGCCGTCTTTCCCGCGTGATTTCTTCCGCCTGCGTCTGGCGCCACGCAGCAATTGCCGCGTGATTTCCTGACAGCAGGACTTCAGGCACGTTCTGACCATCCCATACGGCGGGACGGGTATAGTGCGGATACTCCAGCAGGCCTTCGGAAAAACTTTCCTCAACCCCGCTTTCCTCACACCCCATCACGCCGGGCAGCAGCCGGATGCAGGCATCCAGCAGCACAAGGGCGGCTGTCTCTCCACCGGACAGAACATAGTCTCCAATGGAAACCTGCTCGATCTTCCGGCTTTCCAGCACGCGTTCATCCACGCCTTCAAACCGGCCGCACAACAGTACGAGACCCAGCCCCTGTGCGTAACGCTGCACGTCCTGCTGGCGGAGCGGGCGGCCACGCGGTGTGAGAAACACACGCGGCACATCCACCGGAACCTGCGTGGCTGCCAGAGCGGCATCCACCACGTCCGGGCGGATGACCATGCCTGCGCCCCCACCAAACGGGGAATCATCCACCGCCCGATGCCGGCCCAGACCATGCTCCCGCATATCCTGCGCAGTGCAGGACCACACACCATTTTCCAGCGCGCGACCCGCCAGAGAAAGCCCCAGCGGACCGGGAAACATCTCCGGAAACAGCGTCAGCACCGTTGCCTGCCAGCTCATGCCGCAGGCCCCGCCGCTTTTACTGCCCCCACACCGCGCCCTTCCTCACCAGAGACCTCAACGGGACGCACGATGGTCACCACACGCCCTTTCAGATCAATCTCCGGCACGCAGGCACGGGTGAACGGCACCAGCACGCCCCCGGTCAGCTCCAGACTGGCGCCACCCCCGTAATCATGCACCATGACAACCTGCCCCAGAGAGCAGTCGCCTTCCCGCGCCTCCATGCCGATCAGATCAGCATGGTAGAATTCTTCTTCCTCAGGCTCGGGCAGCGCGTCACGCGGCACGAAAAGACGGGTATTGACCAGCGCCTGTGCCGCAGTCCGGTCGGCCAGTGGCGTGCCCTGCGCATCACGCAGTTCCGCCACACCGTCCGCCCCGCGCCAGCGCAGAGACCATTCCCGCCCCTTATCATCCACCAGAACCCTGTAGGCTTCCAGCGCGGACGCATCGGCTGCGTGGCTGTGCACATGCACAAGCCCGCGCACGCCATGCGGCCTGCCAACAACGCCTATCTGGATAAGGTCTGCGCGCATGATCCGGTCAGCTTAGCTCGCTCTGGCTTCAGGCTGCGGCTTCAGCAGCGGCAGCAGCAGCTTTAGCGCGTTCCTGGGCTTTCTTCTTCGGAGCGGCCTGCTTCGGCTGCTCGTTGTAAGCAGGCTTCGGAGCCAGACCAGCGTTGCCGAGGAAACGTGCAACACGGTCGGTTGCCTGCGCACCCTGAGCCAGCCAGTGGGTGATGCGGTCGTTCACCAGACGCACGCGTTCAGCGTGGTCGGACGGCAGCATCGGGTTGTAGGAACCCACTTTTTCAATAAAACGGCCATCGCGCGGGGAGCGGCTGTCAGCCACAACGATGTGGTAGTAAGGACGCTTCTTGGCACCTGCACGGGCAAGACGGATTTTAACACTCATTCAGACTTCTCCAAAACCCTGAAAAAACTTCGGATAGAAACAGGCCGCCTTAGCGGAAGGGACGGCCACCACCCGGCGGCCCTCCTCCCATTCCTTTAGGCATGAGCGCGGACATACCCTGGCGCATGAGACCTTTCATGCCGAGCTTGTTAAAGCGCTTCATCATTGAGGACATCATATCAAACTGCTTGAGCAGCTTGTTGACCTCCTGAACACTCGTCCCTGACCCGGCTGCGATCCGCTTCTTGCGGGACGCCTTGATAACGGCTGGCGTTTTACGCTCGCCTTTGGTCATGGATGAAATAATGGCCAGATGCGTTTTGAGAACGGAGGTATCAAGATCCTTGTCACCAAGGGCTTCCTTGATTTTCCCCATACCCGGCAGCATGCCGACAATTCCGGAAATGGACCCAAGCTTGCTGATCTGTTTGATCTGGGATGCGTAATCATCCAGATCAAACTTGCCGGCCATCATCTTTTTGGCCAGCCTCTCCCCTTCTTCATGGTCAAGGGTATCAGCTGCTTTTTCCACCAGCCCGGCAATGTCACCCAGACCGAGAATACGGCCTGCAACACGCTCGGGGTGGAATTCTTCCAGCGCATCCAGCTTTTCACCGGAACCGGTCAGCTTGATGGGCGCACCGGTAATGGCCTTCATGGACAGGGCCGCGCCACCGCGGGCATCACCATCCATACGGGTCATCACCACGCCGGTCACACCCACGGCGTCATTAAACGCCTTGGCCGTGTTCACGGCGTCCTGCCCGGTCATGGCATCCACAACCAGCAGGGTTTCCGCAGGCTGGGTCACGGCACGAACCTGCCGGACCTCTTCCATCAGCGCTTCGTCTATGGACAGACGGCCTGCGGTATCCAGAATAACAACGTCATAGCCTTCGCGCCGACCCACATCCATCGCACGCCGGGCGATTTCAACCGGTGTCTGGCCTGCAACAATCGGCAGGGAGGCGACATGCGCCTGCTCGGCAAGCTGCGCCAACTGCAACTGTGCGGCAGGGCGCTGCGTATCCAGAGACGCCAGCAGCACCTTTTTCCGCTCACGCGTGGACAGGCGCAGCGCAATCTTGCCGGATGTTGTGGTTTTACCAGACCCCTGCAAGCCAACCATCAGGACAGGCACAGGCGGCACGGCGTTCAGGTTGAGCGGGACGGCGCCCGCTCCGCCGAGGGCATCAATCAGGGCATCATTAACAATTTTCGCAACGGCCTGACCGGGAGAAATGCTTTCCAGCACCTCCGCCCCTACGGCGCGTTCCTTCACCTTGTTAACAAAGTCCTTGACCACAGGCAGCGCGACGTCTGCATCCAGCATAGCCAGACGGACTTCGCGCATTGCCTCCATAACGTCGGCTTCGGACAGCGCGCCACGTTTGGCGAGCCCGTCAAAAACCCCTGAAAGCCTGCCTGAAAGTGCCTCGAACAACAGCGTAATACCCCAAAAGGAGACGCGCCACTGCGCGAACACTCGCGGAGTGGCGGTCCTGATTTGTGAGAACGGGTTACAGCCCCGCTCTCACCGAGTCAAGAAACGTCTGTCTTTTACTTGTCGGAAACCGGCGGGGCGGGATGTTCAACCTCGCGGAGCTGCTCCATCAGGTCATGAATCTTGGCCTGACGCGCCTTGACCTGCGCAAGCTGATCCGCCGTCAGCACATCATGGATGCGGGCGGCCACGTCCAGATGGCGGGCTTCAGCCTGTGCCCGCAGAGTCGCCTGCTGCTGCTGCAACGCCGCAATCTTGTCTTTATCAACCGGGCCGGGAGACGTCAGGATATCCTGAATCTGCTGATGGATCTTGGAGGCATCATCCCGCATATCATCCCCGTGATCCTGATCATGGGCTTCACGCAGAATGGCGTCGATCTTTTTGCGCTGCTGCTTGGTCAGGTCCAGCCCTTCCAGCATGCTCATCCCGCCACCATGGCCACCCGGCATGCAGCCACCCGGTCCGCCGGGGCCACCCGGACCACCCGGCGGCGGAAAGCCCCCATGGCCGGGATGTGCTGAGGCAGGCAGAGCTGCAACGGAGAGACCAATGACTGCCGCTGCGGCAAGGAAACCAGTTCTGTAATTCATGGACTCTGACAACTCCTGAAAAAATCTGTGCGCTGATGACTATCAGACAATCCCCGGCCCCTGTGCAAGATGAGTCACTGCACTGTCACCAGAAGCGTCTGCTTCAGCTCATGGAATAGATGATGACAAAGACCGGGATCAGCCCCAGCAGAAACCAGGAGCCCATGGCGCAGGTTGCAACAGCATGGGCCACCCGCCCCTGCAACCGCGCCCGGGAGCCGGAACGTGACGGGACCTGATGCCGAGGTTCTCCACCCGTGGATTCATATCGCATCTGCATGCTCCTCATCCGGTGACATGACCGTCTTTTCAGGCTGAGAGAACGCTCCCGTTCATCAGTCTGTGATGTTCTGTCTGGAGGCAGACCGGGGCAAATTCATGGCAGATGCGTGTCGATCAACACATAAAACACGGGCGCAGCCAGCAGTAGCAGGAAGCCTTACTACTTACGCTTTACGCCTTACGCAGCAGTTCAAGAAAAAGGGCAGCGTCCGCCACATCCCGCAGGCGCATGGCAATACGGTCCGTTACATCCGTATCTTCACCCCAGATCGCCATCTGCTCCCGCTCATCCAGCGTGGCGCAGGCAACCAGTTCCTCCGGCGTACCCGGCCCTTTAACCAGAACCAGCCCTAGATAGAGGCTCCCCAGCGCGGGGACGGCAACCCCCAGCACGGCCAGTTCCGCATCCGGGAGAGACTCCAGCAGCGCACGCAGCGTCCGCATGGTAGCGTCCGGCTGGGTGATGGGCATCACACCTTCCGTAGTGCGCAACGCCATCCCGAACGTATCCTGACACCAGTCCAGCCAGGGAGACCACAGCTCCCGCTGCCGCCGGGCCAGTCTGGAATTCCCGGCCTCGCGATAACACAGCAGGTCACTGCTCGCATACGCCAGCAGACTGTCGATCACGCCCGCCCGCGCGCCGGGAATACGCTCCAGCATGGAGCCGGCAATCCGGGTCAGCGGCAGATCTTCCGGCCGGAAATATCCGCCTACGGTCAGGCCAGCCGCCTGCCATTCCGCCGCCAGTGCCTCCGCCAGCGGGCGGGAGGGCACAGCCAGCACGGTCCGTTCCGGCAGGCGGACGGGTCTGCCGTCAAGCTGGACAGCAAACCCGTCCTGCTCCGGCACAACGCTGGCCTGTTTCCAGAACCGCTTGCGCGCCCCTGCCGGAGTAGGCGCTTTCTCGGAGCCGGTCATTTGAACAGCCCCAGTCCACGCAGCATATTCATCACCTTGCCCTCTTTCCCGGCTTGGGGGGCCGTGGGCGCGGGGCCAGCCCCACCTTCCCGCGCGGCGGAGAGCAGCGTGGGGCAATTGTCATTCCCCCCGTCATTCCCGCCAATATTCAACCCGTAACGCCCGCCGTAAGAAGGCTCCATTTTTGGCACAGGTGCGTCCAGCGTGCCTGTTACCCGCAGGTCGGAAGACGCGGATGCCCCGCCCAGCAACACGCGCGGCGAGAGATGCAGGTCCAGCGTGTGCGCGCCCAGGCCCACTGTGCCGTGGCCGTGCAGGGACAGGAACGGGGTTTCCATAGCCAGCAGATCAATCTGCGCCGTTCCATCAGCAAGCTGCATGTGGGTACCGAAGCAGCGCACCGGCATTTTGCCTTTCAACGGGATATCCGGCCCCAGCAGAGTGCGGAGCGCCGCCCCGCCAATGGAGCCATCCACCACGGACGCGCCGATATGCCCGGCCAGCGTCCGCCGCCGTACCTCAGTATCATCCCCCTGCATACTAACGGCGCCGACAAGCATCAGCGCCCCCTGCATCAGGGGTGGTACCCCCATCCAGCCCTGCACAGCCGCCACCGGCAGCACGACAGGGTGCATTGCAATCTCATAGGCCGGGCTGTTGCCGGAGGCATCATAAACAAACCGGGCGGATTGCGCGGTGCCTGAGCCTTCAGCCTGCACCGGGTCCGCCACCAGCTTCCCGTTCTGCACCACCACATGGCTGGTGACCTGAGACCAGCTCAGGTCTCGCCAACTGACGTGCGGGCTTTCCACAGTCATGTTCAGCGTCAGACCGCGCACCAGATCCTGCGGCGCATGCCTCTTCACCAGCGCCAGTGTGGATGCGGCTTCCACATGCCCATCCACCTTCACGCTCTCTGCTGTCGGGTAGGTACCGCCGGGAGCAAGCTGGTCCAGCACACCATGCACCTCTACGGACGAATGGCCACCACCCAGCGTGCCAGCCATTTTCAGGCTGGAAGCCCCGTCCACAAGGGTCAGGTCCACCGGAGTTTCCGTTTTTTCCGGCGCGAGGGCAAGCGCCGTCATCTGCGCCAGCGTGCCAAGAGAACCTCGCAGCCCCAGAGCCTGCGCCCCGAGCTGGCCGTCAGCCTGCACCGTCAGCGGGTCCTCCGCTTTTGTCGCGTCCAGCATGGCGCGGGTCAGCTTGCTGCCGGGCACAAAACGGCCCAGTTCAACCTGCCCGGTATGCACATGCAGCCCCTGCACCACGGGCTGCTGGCCTGCCCCGGCAATCTGCGCATCCACGGAAATATTCTGCCCGTCCGGCAAGTCCGCCCGCGGGAAAAACTGCTCCAGATCGCGCAACTGCCCCAGAGACCCTCCGGCCTGAAGCGCGTAGACCCGAGCGCCGTCAGGGTCCGTGATCCTGCCATCAAGATGCGCAAGCCCCGCAGGGTGGCCCGCAACATTCAGCGCCAGTTTGAACTGTACCGGGAAGTCCCTGGCGCGTGCGGGCAGCAGGCGGCCTGTCTGGCCTGTCAGCACAAACTGGCCCTTCCCCTTTTCCCCCCGCACGTCAAACGTGGGGGCTGCGCCGTCCAGATCACTTGCCTGAATACGCTCAAACCCGATCTGGCCCGTCTTGCGCCGGAGCTGATCATCCCACCGCACATCCGCTTTGGAGACGCGAAGCGTGGAAACACTGACATCCCAGTGCATCTGGCCCGAGGACGTGCTGCCCCCGCCGGTTTCCGGCCGCACAGGCGGCGTAAACACCCAGTCCGCCCGGCCATCCGGCAGGCGACGCAGGGAAACATGCGGCTGAATGAGGCTGACATCATTAAAAACAATGCGATGGCTGAACAGCGGCAACAGCCCAAGGCGCGCACGCACTTCCGCCACATCCAGCATTGTGCGGGCTGCCTGCTCCTCCGGTGCGCCTGCTGCGCTATCACCCTCTGCCACGCCGGACAGATGCACGCCACGCGCTTCCACCCACGGGAACGGCAGAAGCCAGACATGCAGATGGTCAATCGCCAGATGGCGGCCGGTTTTTTCCTCTACAGCCGCTACCAGCCGGACGCGCAGCCAGTCCGCCTCCTGCATGGCGGACAGAACACTGCCGCCGCCCACCAACAGCACGGCAGCTCCGGCCACCAGACCGATCTTCCATTTCAGCCGCATGGGCCTTCCTCCTGCGTTCCAGAAGTCGCTGTTATCCGCCGCGACGAGACGGTTTGGGCGTAGCCCCCGGCGTGAAGCCCAGAGAACGGAAGGTCTCACGCATATGCGGCGGGAGTTCGGCCGTCACCGTCAGACGCCCTCCGGCCGGATGTGGCATATCCAGTTGCCGGGCATGCAGATGCAACTGGTCGGCAAAGCCATCAACATGCGCGGTTCCCCCGCCATATTTCGGGTCACCCAGAATCGGGGTGCCGAGCGATTCACAATGCACGCGCAACTGGTGCGTCCGGCCCGTATGCGGAGAAAGCGCCAGCCATGAAAATTTACGCGCAGCCGAATCCACGACTTCATAGGCCGTCCGGGCATACTGACCGTCCGGGTCTTTCCGGTCTGCCGCCACCATAATAGCGTTTGCGCCAACCCCGAGCCGCGCCAGAGGCTGATCAATCTCACCCTCCATCGGGTCAGGACGCCCCACCACAACAGCCCAGTAGGTCTTTTTTACGTCCCGCCCACGGAAGGCTTCCGCCAGCTTGGCGGCAACACCGGGCGTGCGGGCCAGCAGCAGCAAGCCGGATGTATCCCGGTCAATGCGGTGTACCAGACGCGGGCGCGGATCATCCGCTTCAGCCCGCAGGCCGTCCAGCATCATATCCACATGTTTGGTAATACCGGGGCCGCCCTGCACCGGCAGACCTGCCGGTTTATTCAGCACAATCAGGTGGTTATCCTGATACAGCACCATGCCCTGAATTTCACGCACCAGCCGCTCATCCAGCGGGCGCGGGGCATCCTTCGCCGGTTTAGCAGCCATCGGGATAGGCGGCACCCGCACAGACTGGCCCGGTTGCAGGCGGGTCGAGGCCTCAGCCCGTTTGCCATCCACCCGAATCTGCCCGGTACGGCACAGTTTTTGCAGCGCACCCTGCGTCAGATGCGGGTAATGGCGACGAAAATAGCGATCAAGGCGAATATCCGCCTCGTCCTCGCTGACAGTCAGAATCACAACACTCATGCGACGATATTCACGACTGACGCCGATCCCGCAAGCGGGACCATGTTTCCAGACGATGGCGGATCTCCCGCTCAAAGCCTTTTCCGGTTGGATTATAGAAGGTCTGGCGCTTCATGCCGTCCGGAAAATAGTTCTGCCCGGAAAAGCCCTCTTCCGTATCATGGTCATACTGATAGCCCTTCCCATACCCGATATCCTGCATCAGTTTTGTCGGGGCATTGAGGATATGGGCAGGCGGCATCAGGCTGCCAGTGGCCTTGGCCGCCCGCCGGGCCGCGCCATAGGCTTTGTAAACGCCGTTGGATTTGGGGGCCGTGGCCAGATGCACCACAAGCTGGGCCAGAGCCAGCTCACCCTCGGGGGAGCCAAGGCGTTCATAGGTTTCCCACGCGGCAATGGCCAGCGGCAGGGCGTGCGGGTCCGCCATGCCCACATCTTCCGCCGCAAAGCGGGTCATGCGCCGGGCGAGGTAACGCGGGTCTTCCCCGCCTTCCAGCATCCGCGCAAACCAGTACAGGGCCGCATCCGGGTCCGAACCCCGCATGGACTTATGCAGGGCGGAAATCAGGTTGTAATGTTCTTCCCGGTCCCGGTCATACAGCACGGCGCGTTTTGCCAGCAGGCGGGCCAGCGCCTGCGCATCCAGCGGCGCATCCGTCTTCAGGCTCAGAATCTGCTCCACCATGTTCAGCAGATACCGGCCATCCCCGTCCGCCATGGCGCGGAGGGTTGCCCGCCCCTCTTCTGTCAGCGGTAGCGCGCGGCCGGTTTCTTCCTCCGCCCGGGCCAGCAGAGCTTCCTCCGCCGGATCATCCAGCCGGTTCAGCACCATAACCTGACAGCGGGAAAGCAAGGCGGAATTCAGCGCAAAGGACGGATTTTCCGTCGTGGCCCCCACCAGCACAATCGTCCCGTCTTCCACCACGGGCAGAAAACCATCCTGCTGGGCGCGGTTAAAGCGATGGATTTCATCCACAAACAGCAGTGTGCCGCCTCCGGCCTCCGCCTGCCTGCGGGCGTTTTCAAAGGCTTTTTTCAGGTCCGCCACGCCGGAAAATACGGCAGAAAGCTGCACAAACCGGAGGCCAGCCGCCTGCGCCAGCAACCGGGCAATGGTTGTCTTCCCCACACCGGGGCCACCCCAGAGAATCAGGCTGGCAAGGGAACCACGCTCCAGCATGCGGGTAAGCGTTCCATCCGGCCCCAGCAGATGCGCCTGCCCGACAACATCCTCCAGCCTGTCAGGACGCAGGCGGTCAGCCAGAGGCTGGTTAGGGGCAGGACGTGCCGGATGGGCCGACGACGGCGCATGGTCGGACAACGGTGCCTGACCTCCAAAAAGGTCCTCACCCACCGCCATGTCTGAAGCTGTTGTGCGCCGTGCCGCCATACCTGCCTGTCCTGAAAATATTCGCCCCTGATATCGGGTTGCCGCCTCTGTTTTACCACCCCTGCCCTTAATCTCAGGGCAGAGCCGTGGCCTGCCTGTGCGCCTTATTCCGGCTGCGCAGGCAGCGTGAACGTACCGGCGGGAATGGTAATTCCGCTTTTGACATCAAACAGAGTCACACGGGTCTCGCGCCCCTGCGCATCCACCACGCTCCATGAGCGCAGGGAGACCGGGTTATCATAAAACACCAGCGTCAGGCTGCCATCACCGGGGGAGGATGTGCGCACAACCGTTACCTGCACAAGGCCGCCCTCGTGCTGAAAGCCGGTGACGGTCACATCCTCCGCCAGACTGACATGCTTGCGCAGCAGCAACCCCAGCGGGGTGCGATCCATCGGGATCACGGTCGTCTGGTCAAGCTGGTTATCCCGGAACACCACCTTGTCCTGACTGGCGACAAGCAGGAGCGGGGTTGGCGGGTCATACGCCAGCCGCATCTGGCCGGGGCGCTGCATCCAGACAATGCCGGTGGTACGCTTACCGTCCGCATCCAGTTGCTGCATATGCGCCTGAAAGGTCGTGACGCTGTTGAGCGCCTTTTCAATCTTGCCAAGCCATGCCTTGTCAGACGCGGAGAGCGTGATGCCCTCCGGTGCTTCCGCCTGCTGTGCGCTCTGAACAGCGCTCTGTGTCCCGGCCTGCGCCAGAGCCGGAGCAACAGGGGCCAGTGCACTCACGCTGCCCCCTACAGAAAGAGCGAGACAAAGGGCGGAAAATTTGCCGGAACGTGGTGTCATACGCGCTGTCATTCCCATTGGTGACCACAGGCCGCCAGCAAACCTCTTGCCTGCGCCTTTATTATGGCACCCACAGTATGCCACCAGCAGACGCCGGATAACAGAGGCAGCGCTATCAGGGCGCAAACACAGAGAAAGAGACAGGCTCAGGCTCAGGCTCAGGCTCAGGAACTGCCGATCAGCACACCCGCCAGAAAAACCAGCGCACCGCCAAATACAATCTGCACAATGGCGGAGCCAAAAGGCGTATCCTGATACCGCCACCGTATCCATGAAATCAGGAACAGTTCCACCACCACAACGGCAACAGCGACCACCATTGCGGCGCTGAAGGAGTCAATCAGGAACGGCAGGGTATGGCCAATGCCGCCCGCCATCGTCATTGTCCCGCACACAAGCCCGCGGATAAGCGGCTTGCCGCGACCGGACAAGGCACCATCATCCGAGAGTGCCTCCGCAAAACCCATGGAAATCCCGGCCCCTAACGAGGCCGCCAGCCCGACCAGAAACGCGCTGTGCGGGTCATGCGTGGCAAAGGCTGCCGCAAAAACCGGGGCCAGTGTGGACACAGACCCATCCATCAACCCGACCAGACCGGGCTGAACAATCTGGAGGACAAACCGCCGACGGGCGTTTTCATCCTCGTCTTCACGTTTGTCTTCCGTCAGATGGCGGGAGGTCATATCACTGGCGGCGCGGCCGTGCTGGTCTTCCGCTGTGGCCAGATCCCCCAGCAGTTTCCGGGTTTCGGCATCATTGGTGCGCAGGGCGGCCTGACGGTAAAACCGGGCGGCATCGCGCTCCATGTCCTCCGCGTAACGCCGCACGACCTCAATCCCCTGCCCCTGAATCTGCCAGGCGGGCTTCCGCGGCATGAACCCGGCAATATCCTGACGGCGGATAAGAGGAATATGCGCGCCAAACCGCCGGACATAGACATCAATCAGATGCCGCCTGTGGTCATCTTCCTCATGCACCATGTCCGCAAAAATTTTCGCGGTGTCGGGGTAATTCTCCTGCAATGTATAGGAGAAATCGGCATAAATGCGTCCGTCCTCTTCCTCATTGGAAATGGCCAGAGCAAGAATTTCCTGTTCAGTCAGAGCTGTAAATTTGCGCATCTGCTTTTTATAAGGATTTTCAGGATAAATCTCAATTTATTCTTACATAATGAGAATATTTCTCATTTTCAAATCAGTATTCTGAATGAATTATTTTAAAAACCAAAAAGAGCGGGATCATAACCTGATCCCGCCCCTTTCATTACTTTTCCGACAGACTAGTACCGGCCCAGTCCGGACCGGCATCAGCCGCTCACACAGCAACAAGCCCCGCCAGAAAGGCCAGAGCCACCGCCAGACCAATTTCCCGGTTGGCACGGAACTGCGCCAGACACAGCGCCGGATTCTGCGGGTTCAGCCCCGCAACCTGCCGCCACAGCAGGACCAGCGGCAGCAGCAGAACCGGCCAGAACAGCCTGCCAGTGCCCGCAAGGCCTGCGGCCACAGCCAGCAAAATTACCATCAGGGCGTAACAGGTGCCGATAAAGCCCTTTGCCCGCCCAACCATCAGGCGCGAGGTGGATTTTACGCCAATCCGGGCATCATCTTCCATATCCTGAAAGCCGTAGATGGTATCAAACCCAAGCTGCCAGACGATAGTCGCAACATATAAGGCAAGCTGCGCAAGGGAGAGATGGTCTGCCGCCGCAGCATAGCCCAGCGGCGCGCCAAACCCGAAGGTAAAGCCCATGACAAGCTGCGGCCACCATGTGAACCGCTTGGCCAGAGGGTACAACGCCACCAGCACCAGAGAAGACGCCCCCAGAATCTGGGACAACCCGTTCAACTGAAGCAGGATCGCGAGGCCAATCGCCAGCAGAAGAGCCAGAAACAGCACCGCATGCCGCATCCGCAACGCGCCGGACGCCAGCGGACGGCCTGCGGTGCGGGCTACCTGCCGGTCAATATCCCGGTCCCACATATCATTCACCACGCAGCCTGCGGCCCGCATGACAAGACTGCCGATGCCAAACAGCACGATCAGCCTTACCCGCTCCGCAACCGGCACACCCTGCGGCAGCAGAATCCCCCAGACACCGGGCAGGAAAAGCAGCCATGTGCCAATAGGCCGGTCTAGCCGCGCCAGCAGGGCATAAGGACGCAGGGCCGGAGGCAGGCGGGCAATCCAGCCCGTTACCCGGATATCGGTATGACCGGAAGACGCTGACACGATACAGGCAGTCCTTTAAGCAAACACAACAGGTGCCGGGGGTATGCCATAAATTGCGCTCTGGCATGAACCTCTTTGCGCGGACGTGGATTACCGCCTAAACATCAGGCGATCATTCCGAGACCGATCCACCCGGACCGTGCCTCCCCTTCCTCTGCACCCTGCCTGATTGCTGAATGCCATGAGTTCGCCCGAGCATCTCCCCCGCCTTTTCATCCCGCTGGACGCTGCCGAAGGTGCCGCGCGCGCAGGCGCATCCTGCCTGCTCAGCCCGGCGCAGGCCCGCTATCTGGGCACCGTCATGCGGAAAAAGGCCGGAGACCCTGTGCGGGTATTTAATGCGGAAATGGGGGAATGGCTGGCCACTCTGGGCGAGATTCGCAAGGATCGCGGCAGCCTGAGCCTGACGGAGCCCCTGCGCCCACCCTCTCCCCGGCCGGAGCTTGTTCTGGCCTTCGCACTCCTCAAGCGCGATGCGACCGATATGGTCCTGCGTATGGGGACGGAACTGGGGGTGACGCGCTTCCTGCCCGTCATGACAGAACGCACCAACACCCACCGCACCAACCCGGAACGGCTGGAAGCCATCGCCACGGAAGCCGCCGAGCAGTGCGAGCGGCTGGATATCCCGACCATTGCCGAGCCCTGCCCCCTTGCCAGCCTTCTGGGCGCATGGCCGGAGGAGGCCCGTCTGTTTACCGCGATGGAGCGTGCGGAGGACCGTGGCGTTACGCTCCACGCCACCCTGCGCGATGCCCGCGCGGGCGATGGCCTGCTAATTGGCCCGGAAGGCGGTTTTTCCGATACGGAATGCCGCGCCCTCCTTGCGCGTCCGGCTATCACCCCCATTTCTCTGGGGCCGCTGGTTTTGCGGGCTGATACGGCGGTGGCCGCAGGACTGGCGCTTATGGGCGACGGCTTGCGCTCCGCGCAGGATTAGTCAGAATACCCTTACCTTCGTTCTGGCCCGCCTCCTGCTGCCGGGCTGTTTTTCAAGGAACAGTGATTTCTAATGTCTCACGCCGATGCCCACGACGACACACCCGTTCGTTCAGTTTTTCAGCTGGCCGAGGTTTTTGCCAAAGGATGCAAGCCCCGCGATTCATGGCGCATTGGCACGGAGCATGAAAAATTCGGCTGGGTCCGCCCGGAGGCTGCGGCAAACGGCACCAGTCCGCAGGCCGGCCGCACGGCTTACGCAACACCTCCTTACAGCCCGGCAGGCATAGAGGCGCTGCTGGACGGCCTTCAGGAAGTGGAACCGGATGACTGGCAGCCCATTCTGGATGAAGGCAAGATTATTGGCCTGAAAGGCATTGAAGAGCAGAAGGGCGCTGGCATTTCTCTGGAACCGGCAGGACAGTTTGAACTCTCCGGCGCCCCCCTGAGCACACTGCATGAAACCGCGGAAGAACTGGCCGCGCATTATGAGTCCGTGCGCCCGCTGGCGCGCAAACTGGGACTAGGCTTCAGCCCGCTTGGCTTCCACCCGACCGCCACACGGGCCGACCAGCCGTGGATGCCCAAATCCCGCTACGCCATTATGCGCAATTACATGCCAAAAGTGGGCGCGCTGGGTCTGGATATGATGCAGCGGACCTGTACCGTGCAGGTCAATCTGGATTTCGGGTCTGAGCAGGACATGGTGCGCAAGATGCAGGTCTCTCTGGCCCTGCAACCCGTTGCCACGGCTCTGTTCGCCAATTCACCGTTCTTTGAGGGCAAGCCCAACAACTTCCTCTCCAACCGCGCCCGCATCTGGACAGACACGGACAACGCCCGTGCCGGGATGCCCGCCTGCGTGTTTGAAAAAGACTTCGGGTTTGAACGCTATGCGGAATGGGTGCTGGACGTGCCCATGTATTTCATTATCCGTGACGGCAAGATGCGCGATGTTTCCGGCCGCTCCTTCCGCGCATGGATGAACGGGGACCGTCAGGACGGGCTGGAGGATGTCACCCCTACTCTGGCTGACTTTGAAAACCACATCTCCACCGCCTTCCCCGATGTGCGCCTCAAGCAGTTTCTGGAAATGCGCGGCGCCGATGCGGGCTCCGCCGAAATGATGCTGGCCCAGTCCGCCCTGTGGGTTGGCCTGCTGTATGATGATGCCGCACTGGAAGCCGCTTATGAACTGGTGTGTGAGCGCCCGTGGGAAGATTACGCCAAGCTGCGGGCGCTGGTGCCGTCTCAGGCGCTGAATACCCCGTGGGGTGAAGGCACCGTGCGGGATCTAGCCGCACAGGTTATCGGCATTGCCATGGATGGCCTTCAGGCCCGTGGCTTTGTGGATGAAAACGAGCGGGAAGAATGGGCTTATCTGGCCCCGCTGACCGCCATGGCCGCCGGTGGCCCCACGCAGGCGGAACGCTGGCTGGAACGCTATTACGGCGCATGGAGCGGCGATGTGACCCGCATCTTTGGTGAAAGCGAGATCTGATCGCGCATTCTCCGGGCTGGCCGCTTGCTGCGCGCCAGCCTTTTTTGAAGTCTGATTTTTTAATACCCGCTCTGTCAGGCTGGCTTGTCAGCCCGGCGTCCCGCCAGTAACCGGCTGGAACTCAGCAACGCGGCAAACACCGCGACGCAGCCCGCAGTCAGCAGGCAGTTGAGCGCAGCACCCTCTGCAAATAATGCAAAAAAAGCCGCGACCCCCATGGCTCCAAGGGTTTGCCCAGCCTGACGCGCCACCTGCACCATGCCGCTTGCGCCCCCGGCCCGCGCATGTGACGCCGAGACCATCATGGCGCGGTTGTTCGGCGGCTGGAACAGGCCAAACCCACACCCAGCCAGCCAGGTCCGCCAGATAATATCAGGAGCAGTCGGGTGCGCGGGCATGCTCCACAGCAGAAAAAATCCGGTTGCCGTCATCAGCAACCCAATGGAAGACAGCACCCCGGCGGATACCGTATCGGCCAGACGCCGCACCAGAGGGGCCGCGCACATAATCCCGATCGGCCATGGCGTGATCAGCAGACCTGTTTCCGCAGCACTCATGCCCAGCACATCATGCAGCGTAAATGGCATGGAGATAATGTAAAAATTGGAGGCCACAAAGCCGCAAAGCCCGGTGACAAACGCGATGGCAAAGTCCGGTCTGGCCAGCATATCAACTGGCAGAATAGGCTGCGGAAGCCCGCTCTCCCGCCGGATAAGCAGCAGGCCGGACAGCAGCCCCACCATAATCAACCCAAAAGACAGGATAATGCCGGACTGATGCGCCAGCCCGTCTCCGCCCATAACCAGCGCCCCAAACGCCAGCATACAGAGCAGGCTGCCCGCAATATCCGGGCGCGCGCCACTTGGCGGCACGGCAGGCAATGCGGAAAATGCCATGACCAGCGCCACAGCGCCCAGCGGCAGATTCACCCAGAACAGCCAGGGCCATGAAGCCACTGTCAGAATAGCCGCCGCCGCCGTTGGCCCCAGTGCCACGCCTATGGCCACCACAACGCCGTTCAGGGCAATGCCTTTGCCAATTTCCGCATGCGGATAGATGTAACGCACAAGGGCAATATTCACGCTAAGGATGCACGCCCCGCCAATGCCCTGTAATACGCGGGCCGCAGCGAGTGCTGGGAGTGTCGTCGCCAGCGCGCACAGAACAGAAGCGCCCATGAACAGCACGATGCCAAAGCGGCACATGCGCGCAAACCCGACCATACTCCCCAGTGCCGCCAGCGGCAGCAAAGAGACCAGACTGGCTAGCTGATACGCATTTACCACCCAGATGGACGCAGAGGACGACGCATGCAGGTCCCGCGCAATATCGGGCAGGGCCACGTTGGCAATGGCGTAATCCAGCAAGGCCATCAGCACGGAAAGCGAGACCGCCAGCATGGCCCACATCCGCGCGCGGCCATACAGGCCTGCCGTGGCTGCCGGCTCTACCGTGTTCCCTGCGTTCTGCGCATGTTCATTCATCAGCCTGATCATTCCTTTTCTGACGTCTCACGTCCTGCGCCGGAGGGCTTCTGTGCCACCCTGAACCGGAAAGGGGAAGGCCAGTCAGGCTTACTGGTCTTTCTGCGGCATACCACCAGACAACAGGCCACAGGAGCCAGCACACGGAATTGTGCGCGTGCGGAGAGAGTGGATTTATTCATTTATGAAATAACAAGAAATCTCCAGCTCCTGACTGGCCCTGCGTTTTCTGGCTGCTCCCCCACTGGAAAAGACGACAGCCCCCTGCCTGCACGAATGGTTGACATTCACGCCCCGTCCCGCTCCATCCTCGGGTCATGACGCCCTTACTCGCCTCAGGCCTGACAGCCGCCGCCATCATCCTGCTCATGCTCCTGATCGGCGTGGCGCGCCTCAACCCCTTTGTGACGCTCTTTATCGTCTCCGTCGGGCTGGCTCTGGCAACGGGCATGCCAACGGAGCAGGCTATCAGCTCTTTTGAAAACGGCATGGGCCACGTTCTGGGGCATGTGGCGGGTGTTGTGGCACTGGGCACCATGCTGGGGAAAATTCTGGCGGAAACCGGCGGCGCGGACCAGATCGCCCTGACCATTTCCCGCATGGCCGGGAAAAAACATCTGTCATGGGCCATGATGGTGATTGGCCTGCTGGTCGGGCTGCCAGTTTTTTTTGAAGTCGGGTTCGTACTGCTTATTCCGCTGGCTTTCATTCTCTCCCGCCGCAACACGTTGCCTCTGCCCGTTCTGGCCTTTCCTATGGCGGCGGCCTTATCCGTCACGCATGCCATGGTGCCCCCGCACCCAGCCACGTTACTGGCGATTACAGCGTATCATGCCAACACGGCCCGCACGCTGTTCTGGGGGATTGTAATTGGCACGCCCATCGCAGCGCTCGCGGGGCCGGTTTACACCTGGTACATCGCACCGCGCATCGGCACGCTGGCCCCCACGGCGCTGGAGGAGCAGTTTACCGGCCAGTTTGAGCACGACAAACTGCCGTCCTTTGCGCTTTCCTGCGCGACGTTGCTCAGCCCGGTTGTGCTGATGCTGGCTGGCGCGCTGGCTGAACTGGTCTGGCCCGCAACAGCCCTGCCCTACCGTATTCTGCATTTTCTGGGGAACACGGATATTGCCCTGCTTGTCGCGACGCTGATGTCCTTCTGGCTGATGGGGAGCCTCAGTGGCCTCTCCCGTGAGACTGTCCTGCGCTTCAGCAATGAGTGTCTGGCCCCGACAGCCACCATCATGCTGCTGATTGGCGCAGGCGGGGGCTTCGGGCGGGAACTGATAGACAGCGGGCTGTCCCACGCCATTACAAATCTGGCGCTGGGCGCGCATGTGCCGTTGCTGGTTCTGGCATGGATGCTTGCCCTGCTGGTCCGTATCGCCACGGGTTCCGCGACGGTCGCCACCACAACAGCCTCCGGTATTGTCGGCCCCATTCTGGCTGCGTCCCATTCTGTCTCACCGGAACTGCTGGTGCTGGTGACAGGGGCTGGCTCCGTAGGGCTAAGCCTGATGAATGATGCAGGCTTCTGGCAGATGAAGGAATATCTGGGGATGAACCTCTCCCAGACCCTGCGGAGCTGGACGATGATTGAAACGCTCATTGCCGTCCTCGGCCTGCTGATCTGCCTGCCGCTGTCCTGGGTGATTCACTAACCCCCAACAGAAAAAGGGCTCTCTGTTTCCAGAGAGCCCTTTTCAAAACGTTCTGCCGCAAACCCTGAAACCCGGACGGCCTGATAGGCCGGTCTGTCATTCAGGGTCCCGAAGACGAATTTATTTGGAATACGGGTTTTTCGTGCCGCGCGTTTGCAGGCGGATCGGCACGCCCGGCAGATTAAAGGTCTCACGCAGGCCGTTCACCAGATACCGTTTATAATCTTCCGGCGTCTGCTCGGCGCGGGTGCCAAAAATCACGAATGTCGGCGGGCGGGCTTTCACCTGCGTCATATAACGCAGCTTCAGGCGGCGGCCATCCACCAGCGGCGGCGCATGGCGTTCCAGAGCTTCCTCAAACCAACGGTTCAGCGCACCGGTGGGCACACGAGCATTCCATACTTCACACGCTTCCCGCACGGCAGGCAGCAGCCGATGCACGGAAGCCCCCGTCAGCGCGGAGAACGTCACCACCGGCACACCCCGCATCTGGGCAAGGGAAATGCTCAGGCGGTCCAGAATAGCCTGACGCGTGGCATTACGGTCTTCCACCGCATCCCATTTGTTCAGAGCCAGCACACAGGCCCGGCCTTCACGCTCAATCAGGCGGGCAATCTGCAAATCCTGCTCATGCACACCCAGCGTGGCATCCAGCACCAGCACCGCCACTTCCGCCATTTTCAGCGCCTCAATGGAGGCGGATACCGACATTTTTTCCAGCGCTTCGTCAATCCGGGCCTTACGGCGCAGACCGGCGGTGTCCACCACCTCAAAGACATCGCCTTCATCATGCAGCGTTACCGCGACGGAATCGCGCGTCAGACCGGGTTCCGGTCCGGTAATCATCCGCTCTTCTCCCAGCAGGGAGTTCAGAAGCGTGGATTTCCCGGCGTTCGGGCGGCCAACAATCGCAATCCGGATCGGGCCGGGCGGACGGGCGGGGAGAACAATTTCCGCATCTGGGTCCAGTGCCTCTGCATCTGGCTCGAATGCATCTTCTTCCTCAAATACGTCCTCTGGTTCCGGTTCCGGCGGCAGATGGTCAACAATCTCGCCCATCAGGTCAGACAGACCTTCCCCGTGCTCGGCAGAAACGGCAACCGGTTCCCCCAGCCCCAGAGAATAGGCTTCCATGGCAGAGGCCGCGCCACCGCGCCCTTCCGCCTTGTTAGCCACCAGCATAACCGGCCGCCCCTGCTTGCGCACCCATGCGGCAAAATGCTCGTCCGCCGGGGTAATCCCTGCACGCGCATCAATGCAGAACAGCACGAGTACGGCATCCCGCACGGCACTTTCGGACGATGCCCGCATACGCCCGAACAGCGTGTTGGGAGCTGCCTCTTCCAGTCCTGCCGTATCGACCAGACGGATGGTGCGCCCCCGCAGGACAGCCAGACCTTCCTTACGGTCCCGCGTGACACCGGGGGTATCGGCCACCAGCGCCTGACGGCGGCCAACAAGGCGGTTAAACAGAGTCGATTTGCCAACATTCGGGCGGCCAACAATAGCCACCAGCGGGAGATCAGCAGAAGGTACAGGCGCAACAGGCCGCATGGGCCGCCGGCGATCAGCCATAAGAACGAAGCTTTCCGTCGTTGGTGACAATCAGCATCTGCTCGTCAACAACAATAGGGGGAACAAAAGAAACCTGATCCGTGGAATCCACGGAAATAATAGCACCCGTCGTCGGGTTGACGCGCACAACGCCGTTGCCCGGCATGGTGCTGACGCACACAAGCTGGCCACCGGCCATAACCGGGCCAATCCATGTCACAATATTTTTGCTGACATCGACGCGCTCAAACCGGCGGAGCTGCGTAATCCAGCGCACATGCCCGGAAAGACGGTCGATACAGGCAAGCTGATCATCCTGAGACAGGACATAAAGCCAGTCCCCCACGCACAGCAGGCTGTTCTGGCTCCCGACTGCACGCTCCCACAGGCGGCGGCCTGTCCGGATATCCACAGCAGCCATGACCTGCGCCAAACTGACGGCATAAACCGTGCTGTCCACCACAACCGGCAGGCCTCGCACACAGGCCAGATTCAGCGTACTGGCCTGACTGCCGACGTTGCCGAGCATGTCACTCCAGACAACCTCACCACTTTCCGCGCGGAAAGCCACAAGGTCTCCCCCGCCAAACCCGGCGATGACCACACCATTCACCACCGCCGGAGCAGGCTGACCGAACACCGTGGTTTCCGCGGCCGTCGCCGTGTAGGACCAGAGCTGGCTGCCGGTTGCGGCATCCAGCGCAAACAGGCGCTCGTCAATGGTGGCAAAAAACACGCGGCCATCCGCGATAGTCGGGGCGGAGCGGCCCGGCGTCCCGAAATCGGAGCGCCATTTGATCTTGCCAGTCGCCGCGTTGACGGCCAGCGCCTGAGAAATACCGTCGATGATATAGACCGTATCCCCATCCACGCCGATGCCGCCGCCCACGTTGCTGGACTGGAGCTTCTTGGGTTTGGGGTTGATGGTCCACAAATGTGACATATGCGGCCAGCTAAATGCCCGCACCACACACCGGGCATCCATGATGAACAGACGCCCGTCATGCACCACGGGGGGAGACTGGATCAGCCCGCGGCCAAAGTCGCCCAGAGCGGCCCATGCCAGCAGGTCCGGTTCGGAAATGCCCGCCCCGATATCCTTCGTCCAGCGCGGATGCAGCCCACCCCAGCGATAGTTGCTGCCAACATGCGAGGTCACGCGGCCAACCAGCGGCCAGTCTGAAACCGAAACCGCTTCCGGCAGGGTAATGGGGGTATGGTCTTCCTTATCGACCGTCAGCCCCGCGCCGGAGGACAGCACATTGGTGCGGTGGCCCGCCAGAATGGGCTTTTCATCTTCATCAAACAGGCTGCAACCCGCCAGAACGGGCATCATGGCGGCCCCGGCCAGAAGCTTTCTGCGTGCGACGGACGGACGGCCAAAAAAGCCGGAACGTGTTTTGCCGGAGTCTGTTTTGCCAGCGTCTGTTTTATTACTCATGATGCCTCACCCTGCCGACGGATCAAGAGCCTGGGACAGCGCCTGAGCCCTGTTCCGCACGCCCGAAGGAACGTCCTGCGCCGCGGCCAGCACGGCAAATTTCTTACGGGCGTCATCCAGATGCCCTTCACGGACATCCAGCGTCGCCAGAGCTTCTGTCGCCAGACCATTCCACGGCTTGCCGCTGCCAGTCAGCAGAGACAGGCGTGAGCGCAGTGTAGCCGGGTCCCCCGCATCAAGCTGTTTCTGGCACCATAACAGCGTGGCCAGATCCCGCAGGACAGGGTCCGCACTCTGGTCCGTCTGCACGGCATCCCATGCTGCCAGAGCCGCTTTGACATCCCCATGCGCGGCCTGCACCGCGCCTTCCTGCAGGCGGGCCAGCGTTGCCACACCTTTGGGGGCGGTCGCCACCAGCTTCTGCAAGGCAGAAAGGCCAGTCTGGGCCGTTTCCGTCAGCGGCGTCTGTGTGGAGAGAGCGGGCGGAAGATGATCCGTCTCACGCAGGGCTGTCAGATAGGAGCCGGTGGCGGCAAGAGAGGCCGATTTCTGGCTGGATACATGCCATGACCACGCTCCGGCCCCGACCACCACGGCGGCGATCACCCCGATCCCGAGACCAGCATAACGGCGAGCAGTCTGACGCAGGCGTTCAGCCTTCAATTCGTCGTCAACTTCCTTGAAAACATCTTCTGCCACGTCTGGCTGGTTCCCGTTCTGACTATGATGCGTGCGTAATCGGCACTTCTGCCCTATGCACACCCATCATACAAGCCACCTGCGAGAAAGACACCCCTTAACATACGTGGCAGAAGGCCAGCTTTCAGTGAGCGCTGCCACCGAATTTTGCGCTTGCGGCTTTCAATGAGGCTGTCAGATGCACAAAATTGCCGGCAATCCGCTTCTGCACTGCGGAACTGCCTTCATGAATATGGGCAATTTTTTCCCGCGCCTCATTGCTGATGGCGGTTTCTTCCTTGTTCGCCGTGCGGGCTACACAGGTGTTATAGGCCCGGGCAGCTTTTTCATACGCTGTCACCTTGTCCACGCTGGCGTTGTAATGCTCAACGGATGACACATCGACAGACGGTGCTGCAGGCTCCGCCCCGCAGGCAGGCGCACCCCATGCTCCGGTTGCGGCCCGGGCCGTGCCGGAGTCTGCCAGACCAGCCCCGGCCAGCAGGCCACCCAAAACCAGAAAAAAACCTTTCCTCATTCTCAATTTCCCTGTTCTGCACGCCATCTCCGGCCCGAACCTTCGGGCGGCTGCTGGCATACCTGCGCGTTCACATGACACAGGCCGTGCAAATGTCCATCCCCCGCCTTCTGCACCCTGTTGTGGGCCAGAATACGGCATAAAATTTCCTTCCGTGCCGCGCACTTGGAAAAACGGGGAGAGGCCCGTATAGACTCTTTCCAATGCGCATTCTCTTCATCACGGCCACACGCCTTGGCGATGCCGTGCTCTCGACCGGCCTTCTGGCTCACCTTATCCAGATCTACCCCAATGCGCGTTTTACCATTGCCTGCGGGCCCGTGGCCGCTGGGTTATTTCAGAACCTGCCCGGACTCGAACGCGTGCTCATCATGACCAAGCGCCCGCATGACCGGCACTGGCTGGATTTGTGGAAAGCCTGCATTGGCCAGAAATGGGATCTCGCGCTTGACCTGCGCGGCTCCGCCACCACGTTTTTCCTGCGCACGCGCAAACGGATGATCATGCGCGGGGGCCGCCGCCCCGGCCTCCGGCTGAGCCATCTTGCGCAGCTTTTTCACCTCTCCCCTCCGCCGATGCCAACAGTCTGGCTTTCCGAGGCAGATAAAACCCTCGCCAGTCAGATCATTCCTGCCGGGGGCGGCCCGGTTATTGCGCTTGGCCCCACGGCCAACTGGACCGGCAAAATCTGGCCCACAGAGCGCTATCTGCCGCTGTGGGCGGACCTGTCCCGCCAGAACCCGGCGGCCCGCCCGGCCATTTTCTACGGCCCCGGTGAGCAGGAACGCGCCCTTGCGCTGCCTGTTCTGCAAGCCCTGCCGAACGCGATTGATGCCGGTGGCCAGTTCTCCCTGACGCAGGTTGCCGCCATGCTGGCCCGGTGCCGCCTGTTTATCGGGAACGATTCCGGCCTCATGCATCTGGCGGCAGCGGCGGGAACGCCGACTCTGGGGCTTTTTGGCCCCTCCCGCGCCTCGGAATATGCTCCATCAGGCCGCTGCGCCACATGGATTGCCGCCCCCGGACCGGAGGGAGAAGCCCCCATTGCCGGACTTTCCGTTGCGGCTGTCACACAGGCGGCCTCCACCCTGCTGGCGGAAACATACGCATGACCGGACACTTCCCTTCCTCCCCCCTCCGCGTTGCGCATGTTATGGCCGGAGCGCCCACCGGCGGGGCTGAACTGTTTTTTGAACGGCTCTGTATGGCGCAGGCTGCATCCGGCCTTTCCGTCCTGCCCATCATCCGCAAGGACGCAGCCCGTGCAGCCCGTATGCAGGCTGGTGGCGCCCCCGCCTGTGAACTGAATTTTGGCGGCCTGACAGACTGGCGGACGCGCCCGCAAATCCGCGCGCGCCTCAAACAGTTTGCCCCGCGCGTGACGGTTGCCTGGATGAACCGGGCGGCGCGCTTCACCCCACAGGGAGACTGGATTCTGGCCGGTCGGCTCGGCGGGTTTTATGATCTGTCCTATTATCGCCGCTGCTCACACCTGATTGGCAACACCCACGGTCTGGTGCGCTGGATGCGCGAGCAGGGCTGGCCGCAGGATCGGGTGCATTATCTGCCCAATTTTGCCACGGAACTGGCCAGCACGCCCCCCGTCCGCCCGGAAGGTCTGCCCCCCGGCGCGCCTTTTCTTCTCGCTCTGGGGCGCCTGCACACCAACAAGGCGTTTGATGTGCTGATCCGCGCCATGGCGCACCTCCCCGGCGTCTGGCTGGTTATTGCCGGGGAAGGCCCGGAACGCGCCGCACTGGAAGACCTTGCCCGCAAGGAAGGCGTGGCCGACCGCGTGCTGATGCCCGGCTGGGCCACGCAGCCCGGCGGCCTGATTCGCGCCTGCTCGGCCCTTGTCTGCCCCTCCCGGCATGAACCGCTGGGCAATGTGGTGATTGAAGGGTTTTCAGCCCGGAAGCCCGTGGTGGCCGCAGCCTCGCAAGGTCCGACGGAACTGATCCGCTCTGGAGAAAACGGCCTTCTGGCCCCGGTGGAGGATGACCGCGCCCTCGCACAGCAACTTGCCGCTGTGCTGGAAGACCCGGTGAGAGCGAGCAAGCTCGCCGCCGCAGGCCGCGCGGACTATGATCAGACGTTTGCCACAGGCCCTGTGCTCCGGGCATGGTCGGACTTCCTGTCCACAGTGGAGGCGCCCTGATGTGTGGCATTGGTGGTCTGGTTTACACACGCGGTACGCCCCCCTGCGGGCAGGACGTGCTGGACCGCATGGCCGCCGCCCTGCAACATCGTGGCCCGGATGGCGCGCATTTTGCCCGCTTTCCGCACGCGGACCTAATCCACACGCGCCTCTCGATTATTGATATTGCAGGCGGGGATCAGCCTCTTTCCGCAGGGTCGGGTACCCTGATTGCCAATGGCGAGATCTATAATGATCCGGAGATCCGCGCTGAAATCGGCCCCGACCACTTCAAAACCGGCAGCGACTGTGAATCCCCCCTGCGGCTCTGGGAACGGCATGGCGCGGACTTCCCCCGCCATCTGCGCGGCATGTATGCCATTGCGTTGTATGATAGCGCACAGGATGAGCTTCTGCTCTGCCGGGATCCGTTTGGCATAAAGCCGCTCTATTTCACGGAATTTGACGGCGGCGTTGCGTTTGCGTCCGAACCCGCCGTCCTGCTGGCCGCAGGGCTTGCGCCCCGCACGGAGTCCTCCTCCGCGCGGGATGAACTGCTGCAACTTCAGTTCACCACCGGGCGGGAGACGATTTTCAAAGGTATCTCCCGCGTCCTGCCCGGTGAGACGCTCCGCATCGTGCAGGGCCGTATTCTGGACCGCCAGCGGCTGTCCCCCCTCCCGTCCCAGCCGGACACCTGCCACATCCTGACGGAAGAGGCTGCACTGGCCCGTCTGGACGACGCACTGATGAACAGCGTGCAGGCGCATGAACGCGCGGATGTGCCTTTCGGCCTGTTCCTGTCCGGCGGGATTGACAGCGCAAGCCT
Source organism: Acetobacter persici (assembly GCF_018256955.1). Lineage (NCBI taxonomy): Bacteria > Pseudomonadati > Pseudomonadota > Alphaproteobacteria > Acetobacterales > Acetobacteraceae > Acetobacter > Acetobacter persici. The sequence continues at coordinate 48,419 of NZ_JAERKU010000006.1, read as the reverse complement.
GCTGACAGCCATGAGCCGCCTGCCCCGCCCTGAAAAATTACGCACATGGACAGCCGTTTTTGACGCCCGCAACGCAGCGGATGAGGCCGACGCCGCCACAGCCCTTGCCCGCGCAGCACAGACTGAACATCAGACCGTGCGCATTACCGCCGCCATGGTCTGGCAGCACCTGCCCGCCATAGCCGCATGCATGGATGATCCTGCGGCCGATTACGCCATTATCCCCACATGGTTTCTGGCGCGTGAAGCGGCCAGGGATGTCCGCGTGATCCTGTCCGGTGAAGGCGGGGATGAACTGTTTGCGGGCTACGGCCGGTATCGCTCCGCCGTGCGGCCATGGTGGAAGGGCGGACGCCGCATGTGGCGGCAGGGCATGTTTGACCGTCTGGACACGCTCCGCCACCGGCCCGCACACTGGCGCGATGGCCTTATGGCCGCTGAGATGTGCGCGGCAAACGCACCCACCCGCCTGTCCGCCGTGCAATCCGTCGATATTGCGGAATGGTTGCCCAATGACCTCCTGCTCAAGCTGGACCGGTGCCTGATGGCCCACGGGCTGGAAGGCCGCACACCCCTGCTAGACCCGGTTGTGGCAGATCTGGCCTGGCGTCTGCCCGACACCCTCCGTGTGCGGGACGATAAAGGCAAATGGCTGCTCCGCCGCTGGCTGGAACAGCACTGCCCCGCAGCCCGTCCCTTTGCCCCCAAACAGGGCTTTACCGTGCCCATCGGCACATGGATTGCGCAGGATGGAGCGCGGCTGGGGCAGCTTGTCGCACAACAGGACTGCATTCAGGAAATTGCCAGACCCGAGCGGGTACGGGCACTCTTTCAGGCAGCAGCAGGCCGCAAAACCGGCCCCGCCGCATGGACGTTACTGTTCTATGCCCTGTGGCACCGCACACATATCCACGGGCTTGCTCCGGCAGGAGATGTTTTTGAAACACTCAGCCGGCCGTTATAAAGTCTGCCTCATCATCGGGAGCACCTGTCATGCCCACCTCTTCTCATAGTGCCCTGCTGGAAAACCGGACCGTTCTGAAACTCTCCGGCGCGGACCGGGTCAAATTCCTGCAAGGGCTCGTGACGGCCGACGTCGCGGCGCTTGAGCCGGGGCAGGCCACATGGTCCGCCTGCCTGACACCGCAAGGCCGCTGGCAGGCAGATTTCTTTCTGGTGTCAGATCCGGATGATACCTGCCTGTTGCTGGACTGCGCCAGTGAGCAGGCGGACACCCTGTGCAAACAGCTCCTGCGCTTTCGTCTGCGGGCCGATGTTCAGATGGAGCCCACCGGCATGCGCGTTATGGTCGCATGGGGGAACGCGCCAGATGCAGCCCTGCTGGAAAACAGCATCAGCTTTGCGGACCCGCGCCTGCCCGCCGCCGGGTGGCGTCTGCTGGATGTGCCGGAGCCCACACAGCCAACCGATACCCCTCAGGACTACAATCTGCACCGGCTGATTCTGGGCCTGCCCGACGGGGTGCAGGATTGTGAAGTGGGCCGCACACTGGCCGCCGAGGCCAATATGGACCTGCTGGGCGGCGTCTCATGGAGCAAAGGCTGCTATATGGGGCAGGAAGTAACGGCCCGCATGCATTACCGCACGCTGGTCAAAAAACGCATGGTGCCGGTTGCCAGCACCGGCCCGATGCCCGCCCCCGGCACACCCGTTCTGGCCGGAGGTGTGGAGGTGGGCACGCTGTGCTCCTCACAGGATCATGTCGGGCTTGCTTTGCTCAAAACCAGTGCTGTGACACAAAAGCTGGATTGTGGCGGGCATACTCTTGTGCCCCGCCCGCCCGTCTGGCTTGCTGAGGCCCTTGTGCCGCCCCAGCCGCCTGCATCCACCCCAAACCCGGATTCGTCTTCTTCCTCATGACCTATCAGCCCCTTGCCCCCTCCGCTCTTTCCGCCATGCTGGACACCGTTAAATTCGATGCCTCCGGCCTGATTGCCGCCATTGCCCAGCAGCATGACACCGGCGAAGTGCTGATGATCGCCTGGATGACGCGTGAAGCCCTTCAGGAAACCCTGGAGACAGGCCGCGTCTGCTATTTCTCCCGCAGCCGTAAAAAGCTCTGGCGCAAAGGGGAAACATCCGGACAAATCCAGTATCTGACTGAAGCCCGTCTGGATTGCGATGCAGATGCCGTGCTGCTTCTGGTCAACCAGATTGGCGTTGCCTGCCACACAGGCCGCCGCAGCTGTTTCTATCGCGCCTTCAGGCCGGAAGGGCTGGTAGAACTGATGAAGCCGGAAATCGACCCGAACGCGCTTTACGGTAAAAAGGCTTAACAGGAATATTGGACAGAGGCTGCTCAACAGGCGGCCTCTGGCTACCAGCTACTCAGTAAGCCTAAATGGCAAAAAGCCTCAAAATTTTCAGGAAAAACATTTCCGACACCCGGAATCAGTCTGAACTCTTCAGGGCTTTTATGGCCCCTGTTCCTTTTGAGACCGCTCCGCAAGCAACTGAAGTACAGCGTCTGCCGCGGCTTCGGCTGGCAGCGTGCCCCCCGGCCCCTGCAAACCCTGCAACACGGTTTTAAAGGCTTCCTTCTGCGCGTGGGCCATCTCAGGGTCTTCAAACAATGCCCGCACGGCGCGTGCCAGCACGGAGGGACGACACTGTTCCTGCAACAGTTCCGGCACCACGGCCCGGCCCGCCAGCAGATTGACCATTGCCACATACGGCACACGGATCAGCCGCCGCGCCATAAAGGCCGTCAGGAGGTTAACCCGATAGGTCACCGCCATGGGCACCCCGGCCAGCGCAAGCTCCAGCGTAGATGTGCCAGACTTTGTCAGCGCGGCCCCGGCTGCGGCAAATGCATCATGTTTGTCCTGCACATCCGTCACAATCACCGGACGCACCGGCCAGCGGGCTGTCTCGCGCGCCACGGTCGCCGCGACAACAGGGGAGACTGGAATAACGGGCACCACATCCGGCATCTCCTGCCGCAACAGGGCCAGCATTTTTCCAAACACCGGCAACAGGCGCGGCGCTTCGGAGCGTCGGCTACCGGGCATCAGAATCAGGACGTGCGCGCCCTCTTTCACCCCATGCTTGCGGTAGAAGCGCGCGGCATCGCCAGTCTCGGCTCCTGATTGCATTACAGGATGGCCGACAAACTTTGTCAGCAATCCATGCTTGCTAAAAAACTCTTCTTCAAACGGCAGAAGGCACAAAAGCTCTTCCCACAGGCCCGGGAATTCCTTCACTCGTTTCTGCCGCCACGCCCAGACCTGTGGGGCCACGTAATGCACACGGGGAATGCCCAGCCCCCGAATGCGACGCAGCACGCGCAGGGCAAAACCGGGGCTGTCAATTGTCACCACAAGGTCCGGCCTGCGGGCTTCAATATCCTGTACAGCCTCATTCAGCCGGGCTGAGAGCGCGCGCAGGCGCGGCAGCACTTCCACCAGCCCCATTACGGCCAGATCCCGCATAGGGAACAGGCTGCGCAGCCCCTGCTCCTCCATGCGCACACCGCCCACACCGGCAAAGCGGATGGCCCGGTTACGCGCACGCAGCGCCTGCATCAGGCGGGCGCCCAGCACGTCACCGCTCGCCTCACCAGCCAGAATCCAGATCAGGGGAGCAGAAGCGGGAGAAGGAATATGCGCATCCATAAACCACGCATACCGACGCACCCGGCGCAGCACAATCTCAGAAAAACCTTTCCGATCCGGGTGTCTCCATCTTATGCCCTACAGCATCAGACAAAATATCGGACACAGCAGAAAGAGGTCTCGTGACTGTTAGCCAATATCTCAGAGAATGGACGGACGATCCGGTCAAAAATCTTCTGGCGGGCATGGTTGGAACTTTTGCCCTCATCCCGGAAGTCATTGCCTTTTCCTACGCGGCGGGTGTGGCTCCCGCAGTGGGGCTGTTTGCCTCTTTTGTTATCAGCATCGCCATTGCCATTACGGGCGGCAGACCGGGAATGATTTCCGGCGCAGCCGGGTCTGTTGCTCTGGTCGCGGCGGACCTCGTGCATGGGCATGGGTTTGAGTATCTGCTGCTTGCCACCCTTCTGGCCGGGGCCTTTCAGATCGGGTTTGGCCTGCTCAGACTGCAAAGCATGATGCGCTTTGTCTCGCGGGAGGTGGAGACAGGGTTTGTCAACGCGCTCGGTCTGCTGATTTTTTCCGCGCAGATTCCGCAGATGCTGCATGTCACATGGCACACCTACGCGCTCATTGCTCTGGGGCTGGCCATTGTCTATCTGCTGCCCCGCCTGACAACCGCCATCCCCTCCCCTCTGATCTGTATTCTGGTGCTGACGGGCCTGACCATGGCCGTGCCCATGCCTGTCCATGTGGTGTCTGATCTGGGGGCACTGCCCACCGGCCTGCCGTCCTTCACGCTGCCGCATGTGCCGCTAACGCTGGACACATTTAAAATCGTGCTGCCCTACGCCTTTGCCATGGCCATGGTCGGGCTGCTGGAATCCCTCATGACCGCCACGGTGGTGGATGAAATGACGGACACCCACAGCAACAAACGCATGGAATGCACGGGCCTTGGCCTCTCCAACATTTTTGTCGGCCTGTTTGGCGGCATGGCTGGCTGCGGGATGATCGGCCAGACGGTTGGCAACCTGCGTTACGGGGGGCGCGGTCGGCTTTCCACCTTTACCGCCGGGGCGTTCCTGCTGCTGCTTCTGGTAGCCTTTCATGGTTTTGTGGCCCGCGTGCCTGTCGCGGCTCTGGTGGCCATCATGATCATGGTGTCTGTCAGCACGTTTTCATGGTCTTCCCTGCGGGACCTTGTGCGCCACCCGCGCCTGTCTTCCACCGTCATGCTGGTCACGGTTCTAGTAGTGGTACTCACGCATGATCTGGCGGCGGGGGTTGCCTGCGGCGTGCTGCTGAGCGGCCTGTTCTTCTCCTTTCAAGTCATGACACTTCTGAAAATTACTGACACTCTCAGCCCGGACGGCATAACCCGCACCTATCACATTCACGGGCAGATCTTTTTTGCCTCCGCCAGCCTCCTGTCTGACGCCGTTGATTTTCAGGACACGGCCACACACATCGTGCTGGACCTGAAAGACGCCCGTCTGTGGGACATCAGCGCTGCCGACACGCTGGAAAAAATCGTCTCACGCCTGCAGGGGCGCGGCAAAACCGTGCAGATCCTCAACCCGGATGCCCGGGCCGCTCAGCTTCTCAACGCGCTGGGGCATGACACACTTCTGGCAGAGACACAGATCTCTCCCTCTGCTTAATGAGGCTTACAGAATAGTCGCACAAAAAACCCCGCCAAATTTCCCGTCTGGCGGGGTTTTTTTATCAGAATTTTTCATCCGGCTTTTAAGACCAGCAAGTCCACAATCAGGTATTTTCCCAAAGACGGACGCACATAAACAGAGCGGATTGAGTGCCCCCTTTTGTCAAGCAGCCATGCCGGAGAGAACGGGAGAACAAACCGCCTCAGGGCTGTCACCAGCGTGGCGTGTGTGACTTCTATAATCAGGCAACGCGCTTTGTCTGTTTTGGCACCAGCCGCAAGGCCAGCAGACCAGCCGCGAGTGCGGCATAAATAAATGGCTCCACATGCCAGGTTTTAAAGGCGATGGTGTAATGCACAGAGGCCAGTATCATGGCCACATACACCAGCTTATGCAGCTTTGCCCAACGCCGCCCCAGAGCCATAATCGCCCTGCGGGTAGATGTCAGAGCCAACACGAGCAGAATCAGAAATGTCAGAAGCCCGAACGTCAGGAACGGCCGGGAAGTAAAATCCTTCCACAGGACATGCGTATCAAAATGCCTTGCCACACCAGCATAAAACACGACATGCAACGCCGCATAGGTAAACGCCAGCAAACCAAGCGGCCTGCGATAGACCATGAAATCCAGCCTGGCAAAACGCCTTAACGGGCTGACTGCCAGTGAGATCAGCAAAAACCGGAACGCCCACCGCCCGAATTCATGCAAACAGGCCGAAACCGGATTAGGCCCCAGCATGTTTGCCATGCCCTGTGCCAGCACCAGCACAGCGGGAAGCAGGCCAAACAGATAAAGAAAAATCTGCCGCGTTAACGGCGAAAAACGGGAACGCCGCCGCCCTGAGGGTGCTGGAGCCATCTGCCTAAAAATCCTTCCTCAGATCCATACCGCGATACAAACCGGCAACCTGTTCCGCATAGCCGTTAAACAGCCGCGTGGGTCTGCGCGCTGTCCGGAACAGACTGCCCTCGCCAATAATCTGCTCGCTCGACTGGCTCCAGCGCGGATGGTCCACATCCGGATTAACATTGGCGTAAAACCCGTATTCTTCCGGCGCCATCCTGTTCCAGCTTGTGGGGGGTTGCTGATCTGTCACGGTAATACGCGTGATGGATTTGATGCCCTTAAACCCATATTTCCACGGCACAACCAGCCGGATGGGCGCACCATTCTGGGCAGGAAGCGCCTCTCCATACACCCCTGTTGCCAGCAGGGTGAGCGGATGCATGGCCTCATCCAGCCTCAGCCCTTCCACATACGGCCAGCTCAGTGAAAATAAACCGCCCCTCTGCCCCGGCATTTCAGAAGGCCGGACAACTGACGTAAACGCAACATAGCGCGCCCCCGCTTTAACGCCTGCAGCCCGCAGAAGCGCCCCCAGTTCAAACCCCTGCCACGGGATCACCATGGACCACGCCTCAACGCACCGCATCCGATACAGCCGGTCCTCATGCCCAAAGCGCGCGCCCAGCGCATCCAGATCCCAGGTTTGCGGGTTGTCAACCAGCCCGTCCACCTGCACCTGCCATGGGCGAGGGTGAAACCCGCCGGACAGTTCTGCCGGGTCACTCTTCTCCATCCCGAATTCATAAAAATTATTATAATGTGTGACATCATCGCGAGGTGTCGGCGTTTCAGCCGCTGGCCAGCCGCGTGCAGACTCCGTAACAGGCGCATCAGCATGTGCCATACCGGGCCTGAGGCCACCGGCCAGAACACCCCCGACAGCCGTGCCCAGCAAAGCCCGACGTGAAAAAAACAGCCGACGCGGCGTAATATCCGAGGAAGCCGGGCGAGGATAGCGATACACAGCCATAAGGAAGCCCCTTCCTTTTTTACAGAACTCTAACCAGTGCGTTCAGTGAAAACGAAAGTCTGGCGAATGTATATGGAAAAAAGCGTCATGAAACTTTGGTAGCCGTCCGCACCGCCCGGCCTTACTCCGCATTTCGTGTAATAGCGCTATGCAGGAAACCACATGAGCCGCCCGGCCGTTTCTGCCATACTCCGCGCACACACAAGAACAGGGACTTGCAGAATGACGACGCAGCAGACCATTGGGTTTATTGGCTTTGGCGCCATGGCCAGCCGGATGGGGGACAACCTGAAAAAAGCCGGATACGCTCTGGTTGCCTATACCCCCTCCGGCAAGGGAGGCGATGGCACCACACCATTCCTCCCCACCCCTGCCGATGTCGCGCGCAAAGCGGATATCATCCTTGTCTGCGTGCCGGATGATGAAGCACTGACCGCCGCGATGTATGGAGAACACGGCGCACTGGCAGGTGCCCACGCAAACCAGTTGCTGCTCAACACCAGCTCTGTCTCCCCGGAAGCGACGGATGCACTCCAGAAAGCCGGGCAGGACAAACAGGTCTGTGTGATTGACTGCCCCGTCTCCGGCAGCACGCCGGAAGCTGAAGCCGCCGCTCTGGTTGTGCTGGCCGGGGGGAACGACGCCCTGCTGGAACGCGCCCGCCCCGTGTTTGACTGCATTGGCAAGACAACCATCCACGCCGGGCCGTCTGGCAGCGGCGCACGGCTGAAACTGGTGATTAACGGGATTATGGGGGCTGGCCTTGCGGCCGTAGCGGAAACCATTGCCTACGGTCTGGCGGCCGGGCTGGACCGTTCGATGCTGTTTGATGCGCTGGGAGAAGTCGCTGTCATCTCCCCCCACCACAAACGTAAAATCCGGGCCGCTAAGGAGGGAGACTTCACGCCGCAGTTCCCCACCCGCCTGATGCAGAAGGACATGCGCCTGCTGCTGGATGCCGCCGCCCGTCAGGCTGTGCCCATGCCAACCATGGCCGCCACAACGCAGCAACTCTCCCTCACCCGCCGCGCTGCCGCGAATGAGGACTATTCTGCCCTGATCGGGGTGATGGAACATATCGTCGCGAATGATGCCTGAAGACCCACCGCAGCAAGGCGGGACTGGTCAGCAACGCGCGGCCGGGAAACCGGCTGTGCCGGATGGCCACGGGGGCCTCGTCAGCCTGCGCAACATTGGCAAGGCCGCACTTGCGGATTTTGCCGTGCTGGAAATCCAGACAATCGGGCAGCTTGCCGGGCAGGACGCGGACCACCTTTATCTGACGCTCTGTCAGAAAACCCGGCAGCGACATGACCCCTGCGTGCATGATGTCTTTGCCGCGGCCATTCATCAGGCCCGCACGGGAGAAGCCAGAAACTGGTGGAGCTTTACGCCACAGCGCAAAGCACGCCAGCAGGACGGCAGCTTTCCTGTTTATAGCCCCGGTTTATAACGCTGGCTCACCGGACTTCTGAAACATGCGGGCCGCCTTCCAGCCTGCCCGCATCACGGCCAGACGGTCCCCCAGCCCGCGCGGTTGCCCGGCCTGCGCGCTGGTCCGTGCCAGATCCCGGGCAGCCAGCACAGCGGACAGAGCGGCAAGCCTCCCGGCGGCGGGAAGTGTTTCCGCGTCACAGCTTTGCAGAAACGCCTCACCCTCCTGCCGCAGGGCCGCCGTCTCTCCGGGGAATAAATACCGCCCGCTCTGCTGGATATGCGGCCAGTGCCGCAGCATGGCACCTGCACAGTAGGCCGCGCCGCTGGCTTCCAGCCGCGTCAGTACAGCCTCATCCCGCACACCAAGCGCCTCACCCACCGCCCGTTGCACACAGCCTGCGCCGTCCCGCATCATCTGCCGCCATGGGCTGACTTCCGGCTCAGGGTTAAGTTCTGCCTCCCGTGCGCTGAGAACCCGCAGCAGCGTCTCCCGATGAAAAACACCACGCGCCAGCGCGGACAAAATCGCCGGAGCCAGTGCGTGGTCCGGAGCACGCTCCCCCTCCAGCACATCCCGCCACCACTGGAGGCGGATCAGCCCTGCCATAGGCCCGGCTATTGCCGCAGACCGCGCCGGGGCCAGTGCACGGGTGAGTTCTGTATGGAACGCAAGCAACACCGTCACATCCGCCCGGACGGAAGCAGGCAAAAACCCCGCACACAAAGCGCGATCCGGGTCCGCCTGACGCACGGCCTCCTCCAGCCCCTCCGTTCTGGAAGGCCCTGCCGACTGCTCACCCCGCACTTCTCTCTTCACGCACTCTCCCCCTGCATCTTCTCTGCCGTCATTTTATCTGCTGCCACCGGGCCTGATGGAAAAATCAGCCACGCCTGATCAGGCCTCAAGGGATCTTTTTCCGGCAGAAGACGTTAATCAAAAAGACACCGCATGCAGGGACAAGAGTGTGTGACCGGCCCGCAGAAAAGCACGATTGTCACACCGCCCTCCCTTGACGCATGTGCCGGAGCCTCATAGCTCTGGATTATGGCGCATATCCGCGCGCTTTTTTCTTATGGAGTATGTCATGGCTTTTGAACTGCCAGCCCTTCCCTATTCCTACAACGCTCTTGCCGCACGCGGCATGTGCCAGGAAACGCTTGAACTGCATCATGACAAACACCATCAGGCCTATGTTACGGCGCTGAACAACTTTGTCGAAGCCAACCCGGCGCTGCAGGGCAAATCCCTCGACGAAATTATTCTGGCCGTTAAAGGTGACAGCGCTCAGGCTCCTGTTTCCAACAATGCAGGGCAGCACTGGAACCATATCCTCTTCTGGCAGAACCTCTCCGCCAACGGTGGCGCCATTCCGGATAAGCTGGCCGCAAAAATCAACGGTGACTTTGGCAGCGTTGATGCCTTCAAGGACGAATTCAAGAAGGCCGCCACCACGCAGTTCGGCTCCGGCTGGGCATGGCTGGTTCTGGGTCAGGACGGCAAGCTGGCTGTGACCAAAACCGCCAACGGCTCCAACCCGCTGGCTGAAGGTCAGGGCAAGGTGCTGCTGGGTCTGGATGTGTGGGAACACGCTTATTATCTGGACTTCCGCAACCGCCGCCCGGACTACATCACCAACTATCTGGACAAGCTGGCAAACTACGAATTTGCTGAAGCTCAGCTCAACGCTGCCTGAGTTTCTTTCAAGCTTGGTCCGCAAAGAACGCCTCCCTCACCGGAGGCGTTTTTTTTGCCTGATTGCCTGCAAAAAATACCAGCCCTGCATCACCCCCTCTTGATTGTTGCAACAGATCTTCCAATCTCTGTTTGCGAGAAAAGACCATGCCGCCATTGCCATAATGGGATGGAGACAAGGCCTTCAGTCGCCTGAGTAGAAGGGACAAGAGGGAAATTATGGATATCGCAAAATTTACAGAACGGTCTCGCGGTTTTCTGCAGGCCGCACAGACAATCGCCATCCGCGATTTTAATCAGCAGCTCACGCCGGAACATCTTCTCAAAGCCATGCTGGATGATGAGGAAGGGGCTGCTTCCTCGCTGATCCGCGCAGCCGGGGGCAACCCCGATGCCGTAAGAGCGGCGAATGAACAGGCTTTGGCAAAACTGCCTAAAGTACAGGGCGGCGGCGCTGGCCAGCCATCCGCCACACCCGATCTGGTCCGTGTGCTGGATGCTGCCGAGCAGCAGGCCCAAAAAGCCGGAGATTCCTTTGTAGCGCAGGACCGTCTTCTGGTGGCCGTTGCCGCCTCTGACAGCCCTGCCGCGCGCGCTTTGAAAGAGAACGGTGCCACGCCGGACGCTCTGGACAAAGCCATTGCCACCATCCGCAAAGGACGCACCGTGACCAGCGAAAACGCTGAAGCCAATTTTGATGCTCTGAAGAAATACGCCCGTGACGTGACTGAAGTTGCGCAGGCTGGCAAGCTGGACCCTGTGATTGGCCGTGACGAGGAAATTCGCCGCGCCATTCAGGTTCTCGCCCGCCGCAGCAAGAACAATCCGGTGCTGATTGGTGAACCCGGCGTGGGTAAGACCGCCATTGTGGAAGGTCTGGCCCAGCGCATCGTGAACGGGGACGTGCCGGAAGCACTCAAGAACAAAAAGCTGCTCTCGCTCGACATGGGCGCTCTGGTGGCTGGCGCCAAATATCGCGGTGAGTTTGAAGAACGCCTGAAAGCTGTTCTGAAAGAAATTGAATCGGCCGAAGGGCAGGTCATTCTCTTTATTGATGAAATGCACACGCTGGTTGGCGCGGGCCGTACGGATGGGGCAATGGATGCCTCCAACCTTATCAAGCCGGAACTGGCCCGCGGCACCCTGCACTGCATAGGGGCCACCACGCTGGATGAATACCGCAAATATATCGAAAAGGATGCAGCGCTTGCCCGCCGCTTCCAGCCGGTCTTTGTGGGGGAACCCTCGGTTGCGGATACCATCTCCATCCTGCGCGGCATCAAGGAAAAATATGAGCTGCACCACGGCATCCGGATTACGGACGGCGCGCTGGTCTCTGCTGCCACACTGTCCAACCGCTACATCACGGACCGCTTCCTGCCGGACAAAGCGATTGATCTGATTGACGAGGCTTCCAGCCGCCTGCGCATGCAGATTGACAGCAAGCCGGAAGAACTCGACGAACTCGACCGTCGCGTCATTCAGCTCAAAATCGAGCGTGAAGCCCTGCGCAAGGAAAATGACAGCGCCAGCAAGGACCGTCTGGAAGCCGTGGAAGCGGAACTGGCCGATCTGGAAGAAAAATCTGACGCCATGAGTGCGGCTTGGCACGCGGAAAAAGACCGTGTGAACGCTGTACAGAAGCTTCAGGAACAGCTTGATCAGGCTAAGTCCGAAGTGGACGTGGCCCAGCGTAAAGGCGACCTCGGCAAAGCCTCTGAACTGATGTATGGCGTCATTCCCAATCTTCAGGCGCAGATTGAAGAGGAAACGCAGAAATCCCAGTCTGACGCAGGCAAAAGTGGCCTCGTGTCAGAAGCCGTGACGGATCAGGACGTGGCCTCCATTGTCTCCCGCTGGACGGGTGTGCCGGTGGACCGCATGCTGGAAGGTGAACGCGCCAAACTGCTGCGCATGGAAGATGATCTGCGTAAATCCGTGGTGGGTCAGGAGCAGGCGCTTAAAGCTGTGTCCAACGCCGTGCGCCGTGCGCGTGCCGGATTGCAGGACCCCAATCGCCCGATTGGCTCCTTCCTGTTCCTCGGCCCGACGGGTGTGGGTAAAACCGAGCTGACCAAGGCTCTGGCGCGCTTCCTGTTTGATGATGAAAAGGCTCTGCTGCGTATCGACATGAGTGAGTTCATGGAGAAACACGCAGTCGCCCGCCTCATTGGTGCTCCTCCGGGTTATGTCGGGTATGAAGAAGGCGGCGTGCTGACGGAAGCCGTGCGGCGTCGGCCCTATCAGGTCATCCTGTTTGATGAAGTTGAAAAAGCGCATGAGGATGTCTTCAACATTCTTCTTCAGGTGCTGGATGACGGCCGTCTGACGGATGGTCAGGGCCGCACGGTGGACTTCCGCAACACCATTATTGTGCTGACCAGCAACCTCGGCTCCGATGTTCTGGCCCACCAGCCGGACGGTGAATCGACTGACATGGTGCAGGCACAGGTGATGAAGGTGGTGCGGGAGCATTTCCGTCCGGAATTCCTGAACCGTCTGGATGAAATCATTCTGTTCTCCCGCCTGCAGAAAGCAGACATGACTAAAATTGTGGATATCCAGATCCGCCGCCTGCAAAAGCTGCTGGAAGATCGTAAAATCGTCCTCAGTCTGGATGATCTGGCTCACGCATGGCTGGCCAATGAGGGGTACGACCCTGTGTATGGGGCCCGCCCGCTCAAACGGGTCATCCAGCGCAGCCTTCAGAACCCGCTGGCAGAACTGCTGCTACAGGGGACCATTCATGATGGTGAGGATGTTAAAGTCTCCGCCAACGGTGATGGCCTCCTCATTAACGGTCAGGAGGCCGCCGCGGCTCTTGCCTGATCACCCGACAAACAGGCACAACGGAAACGGGAAGGCTCAGGCCTTCCCGTTTTTTATTGCGCGCATGATGAAGGAAGTTTCCTTATGGCTGAACCCAACTGGCTGCTGTGGGCCCGTGAACTTCAGGGCATTTCCCAGACCGGGCTGACCTACGCCAGAGACCCTTTTGATAAAGAACGCTATGAAATGCTGCGCTCCCTTGCGGCCCGGATGATGGCGGAAGGCAGCGGCCTTCCCGCCGGAAAAATAGAAACACTTTTTCAGGAACAGTCTGGCTATGCCACACCAAAACTGGAAGTGCGTGTCGGCGTGTTTGACAAAGACGACCGTATTCTCATGGTGCGGGAAGTGCTGGACCACAACAAATGGACCGTGCCCGGCGGCTGGACTGATGTAAATCTGACCGCCGCAGACTGCGCCGCCAAGGAAGTCTGGGAAGAAACCGGCTATACCGTCCGCATTACCAAGCTTGCCATGGCGCTGGATCGCGCCAAGCAGGGCCATCAGCCGCCGGAAGCCTTTACCGTGACCAAGCTGTTTTTTCTTGGAGAACTGACAGGCGGCAGCCCCACCACCAGTCTTGAAACCAGCGAAGTGCGCTTTTTTGCCCGCGACGAAATCCCCGCTGACCTTTCAACCGGCCGCGTTCTCCCGCACCAGATTGAACGGCTCTTTGCACATCATGCGACCCCCACCCTGCCGACCGAGTTCGACTGACGCGCATACCGCTTTGCCCGGCCTGCTAACCACCCCTCCTCTGCCGCCGCTGCTTTATGCTAAACAGGGCGCTCAAATCTGAGCGGAATACACTCTATGGCGAACCTGAAGCCCCTGATCCTGTCTTTTGGCAGCATCAATATTGACGTTACAGCGCGTGCTGCCCGCCTGCCGCGCCCCGGTGAGACGGTGCATGGGGAAAGCTACGCCGTCATGCTGGGCGGCAAGGGCAGCAATCAGGCTGCCGCTGCCGGGCGGCTGGCTGCGGGGGCCGGTCTCCAGGTCGCACTCGCCGGGCGCATCGGTCAGGACAGTTTTGGCGCGCAGGCACGTCAGGCGCTTGAAGGCTTTGGAGTTGATCTGGCTCCCCTGCGGGAAGACACGGCCAACCCCACAGGTATCGCCCTGATTGGGATAGATGGCAGTGGGGAAAACTGCATTACGGTGGTTGGCGGGGCCAACATGGCTGTGGATGAGACGGACGTTGAGGCCGCATCCGGCTGGCTGGAACGTGCCGCCGTTGTCCTGCTGCAACTTGAAATTCCTCACGCCGCCGTTCTGACTGCGGCCCGCAAAGCGCGTGCAGCGGGCGCTCTGGTTGTGCTGGACCCCGCCCCTGCCCCGGAACACGGCCTGCCGGACGCACTCTGGCAGGAGATTGATATTCTGACCCCGAATGAAAGTGAGACCTTCCAGCTTACCGGCCTGCGCCCGGACACAGCGGAAGACGCAGCCCGCGCGGCTGATCTGCTTCTAGCAAAAGGCGTCCGGGCGGTTTTGGTGAAAATGGGCAGCCGGGGTGTGTTCTGGCATGACGGCAAACAAAGCGGCCACAGCGCGCCGTTCTCGGTCAACCCGGTTGACACTGTGGCAGCGGGAGATTGCTTCAACGCCGGACTGGCGTTCGCTCTGGCTCAGGGGAAACCGCTTTCACACGCCGTAAGAATTGCTTCAGCCTGCGGTGCACTGGCGACAACACGCCACGGCGCAGCAGACGCCGCCCCGGAATGGGAGGCTGTTGCGGCCCTGATGGCAGCGCAACCAAAAGCGTAAACGAAAGCTCTGTTCCCGTTCTCTTAAAAAGCAGGAACAGGCGTCTCTGGCTCTCATGACTTTCAAAACTTTCCTGAAATACTAAAGGAAAATCCACATCCTCTCCACCCCACCTGCTGCCCACGCACAGGGGCCAGACGCTTCCGCATTTAGCCGGGCACGTTAGTAGCCCGGTATGCGAACTGCCCCAATATCTGGACCTGTGTTCTGGCACAGCATCCCGTCGGATCTTTGTCCGGATCATAAATGGAAACTGTCATACCCAGACAGCGTGCGTCAGAGACCAGAGGGTTGAGGAGTGCCACCACATCATCAGGCGAAAGACCGGGTGAACCGGGGCAATCCACTGCGGGCATGATACTCTGATCCAGAACATCCACATCAAAATGAATCCAGAAGCCAGCAGGCTGCTTTTTCAAAAACTCCTGAAGAGCCAGAGAGGCCCCGGATACCCCCAGTGCCTGAAACGCAAAAATATCAATCTGGGTGATAACTGTCTGAACAATATCTGGCCATGCGAAATCAGCGTCATGGCTTTCCCGTTCCCCGATCTGGAGCACGTGCGCATCCTGCACTAACGGGCCAGTGATCCCGGGCCATTGGGTCAGAAAATCCTCCCCTCGTCCTGTCGCCAGTGCCAGATCCATACCTGCCACGCCACTCATCGTCCGGCTCGCGTCATAATTACCGGGATGCCGAAAATCACTATGCCCGTCACAATGAATGAGAGACAACGGACCACTGCGCCGCGCACCCGCCAGTGCCCCCAGCAGAACTGAGCAATCCCCGCCCAGCACCAGAGCAAACCGCCCGCTCGCGACAGTTTTCGCCACGTCTTCCGCAAGCCTCAGACTGAACGTGCGGATTGCATCGCCATTGCGGATAAGTGTCCCGGCTGGAGGCTCCGGAGAATAATGAGGACGCGGAAGGCTGATAACCGAGGCTTCCACGCCCAAAGCCTCCAACAGCCCCGCAGACATCAGCGCCTCCGGCGCACGCCATGTTCCGGGTTCATGCCCTACGTACAGCGGGCTTAGTCCAAGGTTGGTCGGCGCCAGAATAATATCCATTGGTAAGGGCCTCCCGCATCTGCCCCCAAAACATTACGGGAACAGAAGGGAAAAACAAGGCCATAAAAAACGGTCAGACTCATACAGAACCTGACCGTTTTACACACCGATAACCCGGATCAGACTTTACGCCAGAAGCGGTTCAACTTGTTTGAACAGCAGTTCAAAACGTGCCCGATCCTCAGCCTTGATGCGGACGGTAATATCCGCGCCCTCTTCATCATCAATACGGTTCAGAACTTCACCATGCTGATGCAGCCATGCGGAGGCAGCGCCGTCAGACAAGGGCACGCGATAGCGCACCTCTTCCATTGTCGCCGTCATCTGCTGGTCAATCAGGGCCAGCAGTTCCGGCAGACCGTCTCCGGTCATGGCGGAAATCGCAACCGCATCGCCCATCTGCGCCAGTTCTTCCGGCTCACCGAGCAGATCAATCTTGTTCAGCACTTCAATCATGCGGCCAGACCAGTCTGGCTCAATCATGTTATCCCGCGCCATGCCTTCCAGAACGTGGAACACATCCTTTTTCTGTGCGGCACTGTCCGGGTGGGCAATGTCGCGCACATGCAGGATAATGTCTGCTTCCGCCACTTCTTCCAGCGTTGCGCGGAACGCTGCAATCAGCTCCGTCGGCAGGTCACTGATAAAGCCCACGGTATCGGACAAAATCACCCGTCGGCCGGAAGGCAGCGTAATGGCCCTCATGGTCGGATCGAGCGTCGCGAACAACTGGTCTTTTGCGTAAACCGTCGCCCCCGTCAGCGCGTTGAACAGCGTTGATTTCCCCGCGTTGGTATATCCAACCAGTGCCACCACAGGGAACGGCACCCGCTTGCGGGCCTGCCGGTGCAGCCCGCGTGTGCGGCGCACCTGTTCCAGATCTTTCTTGAGCCGCACAATACGGTCGCCAATCATCCGGCGGTCAGCTTCAATCTGCGTTTCACCCGGGCCACCGAGGAAGCCGAAACCCCCACGCTGACGCTCCAGATGGGTCCACAACCGCACAAGCCGGGACCGCTGATATTCCAGATGCGCCAGTTCGACCTGCAACGTCCCTTCCTTTGTCGCAGCACGGGCGCCAAAGATGTCGAGAATCAGCCCGGTCCGGTCAATAACCTTACAGCCAAACGCGGTTTCCAGATTACGCTGCTGAGCCGGACTGAGCCGGGCATCCACCACCAGAACGTCGATTTTCTCAGCCTGCACGGCAATTTTGAGGGAATCGACCTGCCCTTTCCCCAGTAAGGTCGCAGACCGTCTGGCCCGCAGCAGGAGAGTGGCCTGTAAAACAATCACCAGCCCGATAGAGGCCGCCAGACCAACTGCTTCCTCAAGCCGGGCTTCCGCTGCCCTTACGTCCTGATCATGGGCGGATTTTTCCCACGGGAGAATAACCGCGCCACGGGTCGCAACAGGCTTTGTATCAGATAAAATCGTCGCCAAGTGTGGGTTCTCTGTCTGTCTGAGCACCATTTTCCGGTGCTTCAAAGATATTAACAGGCACAGTCGGCATGACCGTGCTGATGGCATGCTTGTAAATAAGCTGTGTATGCTCGTCGCGTTTCAGCAAAACGGCGGCATCATCAAACCACGTAATATTGCCCTGCAATTTTACGCCATTCACAAGAAAAACTGTCACAGATGAGCGCGAACGGCGAATCTGGCTCAGAAACGCGTCCTGCACATTATATCCGGTGTCCTTATCCACGGTGGGAGGCCCTATTCTCGTTTTTTGTTATAGCCGGACGATGGCTTGCACAGTGAATGCAAACACGTCAGCCGACCCCTCGTTCCTCAGAGGTTACACCAAGCTGCTTCAGTTTGCGATGCAGTGCGCTGCGTTCCATGCCAACAAATATTGCTGTCCGGCTGATATTTCCGCCAAAACGCAGGAGCTGGGCCTGCAGGTACTGCGTCTCGAACATATCTCGCGCCTCCCGCAGGGGCAGACTCATGACATCGGCGGAGGCATCAAACTTCAGCAGGGCCGGAGCCCCCTCCCCCAGCGTGGACGGCAGCATTTCCGCCCGGATGGGTTCCATACTGTTGCCGGGCATCATAATCAGCACGCGTTCCATCAGGTTCCGCAACTCACGCGCATTACCCGGCCAGTCATAGGCCTGAAGGGCGGCAATCGCATCCGCTGAGAGTTCACGCTGGGGCAGACCTGCCATTTCCGCAGCGCGACGCAGGAACAGTTCCGCAAGCCCCGGAATATCATCCCGCCGTTCCCGCAGGCCCGGCAGACGCAAGGGCACAACGGCCAGCCGATAATACAGATCTTCCCGGAAGCGCCCGGCCATGATCTCGGCCTGTAAGTCCCGGTTGGTGGTGGCCAGCACCCGGATATCCACTTTTACGCGGGTCGAGCCCCCCAGCCGCTCAAACGTCTGGTCCTGCAGGGCCCGCACAATCTTGCCCTGTGTTTCCAGCGGCATGTCCGCCACTTCATCCAGCACCAGCGTCCCGCCATGCGCGCGTTCCAGCACACCTGTGCGCCGGCCCGTGCCATCGGCCGCCCCTTCCAGCCCGAACAGCTCTTCCTCAAACCGGTTGGGGGCGAGAATAGCGCAGTTCAGGGCCACAAACGGGCCATCGGCCCGGCGAGACCGGGCGTGGATCATCCGGGCCGCGACTTCCTTCCCCGCACCAGGGCCACCAGTAATCAGCACGCGGGAGCCGGTGGGGGCGACACGTTCAATCTGGCCGCGCACGGCTGTAATCAGTGCGCTGTTGCCAAACAGCTCCGTATCCTGTCCGGCGCGCAGGCGCAGTTCCTCATTTTCCCGTGCCAGACGCGAGGCTTCCAGCGCACGCCGCACCACAACCAGCAGGCGGTCAGCCTGAAACGGCTTTTCAATAAAGTCGTACGCACCATGCTGGAGGGCCGCAACAGCGGTTTCAATTGTGCCGTGCCCGGAAATCATAATCACCGGGATCGACGGCTCTTCCGCGTGCAGCACATTCAGAATGCCCAGCCCATCAAGCTGAGAGTCCCGCAACCACACATCCAGAATCACCAGAGACGGCCTGCGGGCCCGAAACGCGGCAATGGCGGCATCTGATGTCGCGGCAACCCGCGTTTCATAGCCTTCATCTTCAAGAATGCCCTCAATGAGCATCCGGATATCGGGCTCATCGTCAACAATCAGGATTTCATGCGCCATGGTCGTCTTTCATCGGCAAAATCAGAATAGCCACCGTTCCAGTTCCCTCCGCCCTGTCTTCCAGACGCACCGCACCCCCGTGGTCTTCCATAATCTTTTTCACAATAGCCAGCCCCAGCCCGGTGCCTTTCGCCTTGTGCGTCACATATGGCTCAGTCAGCCGATGCCTGTCGCCCGAAGGCAGACCGACGCCGGTATCCGCAACAGAAATTTCGACGTTGCCTTCCTCTTCCTTCAGACCAATCCATACAGCACTCGCCGCATGTGAGCCATTTCCCTCAGCATCACCCTGTTTTGCTGTCATGGCAATGGCATCGGCTGCATTCTGCAACAGGTTGATCAGCGCCTGACTGATCAGCCGCCTGTCACACCTTACCACCGGCCCTCTGTCCGGCAGCCCGACATGGTAGGTAATTTCCGGGTGCGCATTCCGCTGCAAAACCAGAACTTCCCGAATAATACGGGAGAGATCCTCATTGGTCATGACAGGCTGGGGCATACGGGCAAACGCGGAGAATTCATCCACCATGCGGCCAATATCCCCGACCTGACGCACAATGGTATCCGCACATTGTGCAAATGTCTCAGGATCAGACGTGATTTCCCGCAGGAAGCGGCGCTTCAGCCGTTCGGCTGCAAGCTGGATGGGGGTCAGCGGATTTTTGATCTCATGCGCAATGCGGCGGGCCACATCCGCCCACGCGGCTTTTCGCTGAGCCTGTTGCAGGGCCGTGATGTCATCAAACGTCATCACATAGCCCTCCGTCACCGTGCCACGCAGTTCCGCGCCAATCCGCACAAGCAGCATGCGGCGGCTGGTTTCCGGCCCGGTCTGCACTTCCCGCGTAACAACCTGATCCGGTACCGAGCGCACCTCGGCCAGCAGTTCAGCAAATTCCGGCACGCGGGTCGCCAGAGGTTCACCAATGGCGTTCATCAGGTCCATTTGCAGCAGCAGACTTGCCGCACGGTTCGGCAGTTCAATCCGCTGCTCTACATCCAGCCCGATCACGCCGGCGGAAACACCGGAGAGAACGGCCTCCGTAAAGCGCCGCCGCTCATTGATCTGCCCGTAGGCCACCATGAGTTCCGAACGCTGGCTGGCAAGCTGCTCCGTCATCCGGTTGAAGGCACGGGAGAGGCTTGTCACCTCATCATCCCGGTTGGCTTCCGGCACATGCACGCCCAGATCGCCCTCACTGATGCGGCGGGCTGCCAGAATCAGCAGGCCGAGCGGTCTGGCAATCTGGTTTGCCAGCGCCAGCCCAATCAGCGCGGCCGCCGCCAGGACCAGCAACGCGACAAGCGCAAAAATCATGACGAATGTCAGCTGGATCTTGGCGCGGTTGCCGTTAAGCCGCCGGTAGTCCGCAATCACTTTTTCCGTGCGGTGCATATGTTCCAGAATGGTGGGGTCCACCAGACGGGTAATCACCAGCATCAGCGCCGGGGTCTGGGACAGTTCAACAACCGCCCGCACTGTTCGCTGATCCGGAGAATCGAGAATAGCGATATCATTGGACCGCGCCATCGTCGTGGCGGCGGGAGGCGGCAGAGCCTGCGCGCCGGAGCGGCTCATCAGCCCGCCGGATGCCACAACCTTGTTGGTGATCGGATCATACACCAGCGCATCCGTCAGCCCGCGCATGGTCGCCTGACTATCCAGCATTTCCGCCAGAGCATCATGGTCCTGCAACAGATTCATGCCGCTGGCGGCCAGTTCATTCTGTGCGCTCATGATGTAGTTGGACATGGAAAACGCATCGGTACGGATATTGGCGTTATGTTCCGTCAGATACCCGCGGGAGGCCTCCATGGCCTCATTCAGCGCCGTATTCACCCGGTCTGAAAACCAGATCTGGATACCGTAGTGGAAAAACAGCGTCGCGAAGACGCCCACCACCAGAGTGGGCGCAACCGCAACAATCCCGAACAGCGTGACCAGCCTGACATGGAGTCTGGCACCCGCCAGCCCTTTCCGGTGCTCCACCAGCATCGGCCCGACGCGCATGGTTACGGCCAGCAGCAGCAGCCCCAGCACCACACTGTTCAGCACCACCACCAGCGGCTCAATAACAGCATAATGGCCAAAGGACATGCCGCCCGACAGCACGACAAAGGTTGCAAACCCAAGGCCAAGCGCCAGCGCCGCCAGCGTGAGGGCAACAGTTTTCCGCTCCAGAGACCGTAAAAGCCAGTGGAAGCGGGTGCGGGCCAGAAGAGTGCTCAGGGAAGACAGAAAACGCTGCATGCAGGCAGGTTAGACCACACCGCGCACAACGGGAATTTCAAGTTCGCGAATTTTCTTGCGCAGCGTATTCCGGTTCAGCCCCAGCATGGCCGCTGCCTTGATCTGGTTTCCACGCGTTTCCTGCAATGTCATCTGGATAAGGGGGCGTTCCACCTCCGCAATCACACGCTCATACAGATCATACAAGGGCATCCCTTCGCGCCCGGCTGTCAGATACCGCATGATATGGCGGGAAATGGCATCAGACAGCGGTTCTTCCACCACTTCATTTTTTGTAATTGCTTCATGCGCCAGCGGTTCGGCCAGTTCCGCATCAACCAGATCACTGCTGATGGTTTCCTGCGGGTAAAGCGCCACAATGCGCCGCATGAGGTTTTCAAGCTCACGCACGTTCCCCGGCCAGCGCCAGGATTGCAGGCGGGCAATGGCAGAATCGTCCAGCACACGCGCCCCGGCTCCGGCCTCCCGGCTCTGCGCCAGAAAATGCCGGGCCAGCAGCGGAATATCCTCCAACCGCTCACGCAAAGGCGGCAGGCGGAGCGGCACAACATTCAGCCGGTAATACAAGTCCTCACGGAAAGTGCCCGCACGGATGGCCTGCCGCAGGTCCCGGTGTGTCGCGGCGATAATCCGCACGTCCGCACGAATGGGCGCTCTGCCACCTACGGTTGTAAATTCACCTTCCTGCAAAACGCGCAGCAACCGGGTCTGGGCTTCCGGCGGCATATCCCCAATTTCATCCAGAAAGAGCGTGCCGCCTGTTGCCTGCTCAAAACGTCCGGGGCTTCGGCCTGTTGCAGCGCCGGGCACGCGCTCCTGCCCGAACAGTTCACTCTCAATCTGATCCCGCGGGATAGCCGCCATGTTCACAGCAACAAACGGGCCACCCCGCCTGCGGCCGTATTCATGCAGCGCACGGGCCACCAGTTCCTTCCCCGTACCACTTTCCCCGCTGATCATCACCGTCAGATCAGACGTCGTCAGGCGGGCAATGCTCCGGTAAATCCCCTGCATGACCGGGGACTGACCAATCAGCGGCAGGCGTTCTTCCGGAGGAGACAGCGCAACTGGCTTATCCGCTTCATGCGCCGGGGCCACGAGTGCGCGGGCCACAACGCCCAGCAGTTCCTTCAGGTCAAATGGCTTGGCGAGGTATTCAAACGCCCCGCGTTGGGTGGCTTTAACCGCCGTTACCAGATTGGACTGCGCACTCATGACAATAATACGCAGATCAGGCCGCGCCTGCCGGATGCGGGGAATCAGATCCAGCCCGTTGCCATCGGGCATCACCACATCGGTAATCACCAGATCGCCCTCACCTTCCTCAACCCACTGCCAGAGCGTTGCCGCATTCGGCGTGGACTGAACCTGATACCCGGCCCGCCCCAGCGCCTGCCCGAGAACGGTACGAATGGAGCGATCATCATCAGCAACAAGAATGGTCGGCAAAGGTGTCATGGGAGTCAGGTTACACTCAGATACAGAAAGATCATTACAAAAAAAGAACGAAGACGTCAGATGCTTTCGCTGCCTTCAGGCACAACGGGCAGATAAAGGCTGATTTCCGTGCGTCCGGGGCGGCTTTCCACCTCAATCACGCCCCCGTGGTCATCCATAATCTTGCCCACAAGAGCCAGCCCCAGACCGCTGCCGCTCATTTTGGTGCTGACAAACGGCTCAAACAGATGCGGGCGGATGGTCTCTGAAATACCCGGCCCTGTATCCCGCACAGTCACAACCAGTGGCAGATGCCGCCACTGGGACGTGCCGGGCACAGCCAGCCGGATTCCGGGCCGGTAACTGGTGCTCAGCGTTATCTCACCTGGCTTGTCTGACTCCTGAATGGCCTCAGCAGCGTTCTTGACCAGATTCAGCAGCATCTGCACCAGCTGGTCCCGGTTCCCCCACACATGCGGCAGAGACGGATCATACCGTTCCACAATCCGCACACCGGCCGCACAGCCCTTGCTGGCCAGCAGGCGCACATGCTCCAGAACGCGGTGAATGTTCAGAGAGCGGTAATCTGCCGGGGCTTCCCCAAAAACACCCATCCGCTCAACAAGCGCATCAATACGGTCAACCTCGTCGCAAATCAGGGTGGCAAGTTCCTTATCACTCTCCCCGACGGAATGTTCCAGAATCTGCGCAGCGCCTTTAATGCCGGAGAGCGGATTGCGCACTTCATGCGCCAGCATCTCCGCCATGCCTGATACGCTGCGGGCGGCGGAACGAAAAGCAAGCTGGCGGTCCAGCGCCCGCGCGGCGGAGGAGTCATGAAAGGTCAGCAGAATGGAGCCGGGATAATCCAGAACATCCGCTCCCTGCACCGTCACCCCTTCATGATGGAAGCGCGGACTGCTGAACACCAGTTCATGCTCAGTGATGGAACCGCCTTCCCGCCGCACATGCTGCACCAGTAAAAAGAGCGGATGGTCTTCCGGCACCAGATCTTCCAGCATGCTCTGGCAGAGCTGATGCCGGGAGGTACCAAAAAACTCTTCCGCCGCGGCATTGGCAAAACGCAGTCTGTTTTCTGGCCCCAGTTCCAGCACCGGCACAGGCAGACTATCCAGCAGTAACCCTGCGGACGGGCTGCCATCCTGAGGCGCTGAGGGGGGCTTCTTCATACAGCCTGTTTCATGCCGCGTGCGCCTGCGCATCGGCATGGCGGGAGGCCCGCGGCTCCCGCACAGCACCCTCAGCAATCTGCTGATCGTAAAAGTCCGAAATCATCGCTATGGCGTCCGGAGCGTTATCCACGCGGTTCACCGCCGCGCGGAACCCGGCAGAACTCGGCAGCCCGGCGGAATACCAGGACACATGCTTACGGGCCAGACGCAGGCCGGGGCGTTCCCCAAAATGCTCCAGCATCATTTTATAATGCTCCAGCACAATGGCTTTTTCCGCCTCCAGCGTGGGGTCCGGCACCTCCTCCCCTGTCAGAAGAGCATGCGCAACCTGCGCCAGAAACCACGGGCGGCCATAGCATCCACGCCCGATCATCACGCCATCCGCACCGGATTGCGCCAGCGCGGTGCGGGCATCCTCAATGGTCAGAATGTCCCCATTCACAATAACAGGCAGACCCACGGCGTCTTTCACCTTCCGCACAAAAGCCCAGTCCGCCGTGCCATTATAAAACTGCTGGCGGGTCCGGCCGTGCACGGTAATCATGCGGATGCCTGCATCTTCCGCAATACGGGCCAGCACCGGTGCGTTCAGGTGGGCATGGTCCCACCCCATCCGCATTTTCAGCGTGACCGGCACAGGGACAGCTTTCACCACGGCATCCAGCAGGCGGGCAGCGCCCACCTCATCCCGCATCAGTGCGGACCCGGCCATCTGACCCACAGCCACCTTTTTTACCGGGCAGCCAAAATTGATATCAATCAGGTCCGCGCCACGGCCGACAGCAATCCGCGCGGCTTCCGCCATCGCGTCCGGGTCACACCCGGCAAGCTGCACGGCGTTCGGGCCACCGGCATCGGCAACCTCAGCCATCCGCAGCGTTGTGTCGTTCTCCCGCACCATCGCCCAGGACGCAATCATTTCGGACACGACAAGCCCGGCTCCCAGCTTTCGCGCCAGACGGCGGAAAGGCAGGTCTGTCACCCCGGACATGGGGGCGAGAATAACGGGCGTCTCCAGGCGCACGCCGCCCAGATCAATCGGCCGCAATAACGGTTGCGTTTGCACAGTCTTTTCCACTTTGCCTATGATTTAGGCAGATATACGCACTTCGAATTCGGGAATCAATCTTTTTATAGTCGTAACGTTCTGCCGATGGAAAGTTCCCGAAAACCCGGCTTTCAGGCCTTTTCCAGGAGCTGACGCGCCAGCGCGTTATGCGTCTCGGCCAGCAATGCCGGATCATGATCCACAAACTGCCCATCCCGGATCAGCCACCGTCCATTGACCATGGAATACGCAACCCGCCGGGGCGAACAGAAGACAAGGGCCGCCACCGGATCTGACTGCGCCCCCGCATGGTCAATCCCTCGCAGATCAAACGCCACAAGATCGGCCGCCTTGCCGGGAGCCAGCACGCCAATATCATCACGCCCCAGCACCGCAGCGCCGCCCCGGGTCGCCAGATCCAGCACTTCCCGCGCCTGCATCATCGGGCAATTATCTTCCGTTTCCAGCAGACGCCCAAGCAGCATGGCCTGCCGGGCTTCCCCCAGCATATGGCTGCCATCATTGGAGGCCGACCCGTCCACCCCCAACCCGACCCGCATGCCGGACGCCACCATCCGCCGCACCGGCGCAATACCTGAACCAAGCCGCATATTGGAACAGGGGCAATGCGCCATCCCGGTCCGTGTTACCCCAAAGCGGCTGATCCCCGCCGCATCCAGCTTCACGCAATGCGCGTGCCACACATCCGCGCCAACCCAGCCGACATCCTCGGCATATTCCGCGGGCGTCATGTTAAAGCGCTCACGGCTATAGGCTATGTCACTGGTATTTTCCGCCAGATGCGTATGCAGCATGGTGCCTGTGGCACGGGCCAGCCCGGCAGCCTCGCGCATCAGATCCGGGCTTACGGAAAACGGAGAGCACGGTGCCACCACGACCCGCTGCATAGCCAGCGGAGAAGGGTCATGAAACGCCTCAATCACCCGCTGCGTATCGGCAAGAATAGCGGCTTCTTCCTCCACCACGCTATCTGGCGGCAGTCCCCCCTTGCTCTCCCCCACACTCATGGAACCGCGTGCTGCATGGAAGCGCATCCCCATGCGGGTCGCGGCTTCAATCTGATCATCCAGCCGGCTGCCGTTGGGGAAAAGGTAAAGATGATCACTGGTGGTCGTGCAGCCGGACCATAAAAGCTCGGTCATGGCCGTGCAGGTGGAAACACGGATCATCTCCGGCGTCAGCCCTGCCCAGATAGGATACAGCGCCTGTAACCACCCAAACAGAGAGCTGTCCTGCGCCGCGGGAATCACACGGGTCAGCGTCTGATACATATGGTGATGCGTGTTCACCATTCCGGGCATCACCACATGCCCGCTCATATCCTCCACCACATCCGCCTCTGGCAGCGGGTCCAGTGCGGAACCGACTGCGACCACCTGCCGCCCCCGCACCAGAACCCAGCCGCCTTCCAGCTCTTCACGCTGGTCATTCATCGTGACGAGACGGAGGGTATTTTTCAGCAGGATGGTGGTCATGGGTTTCTTCTCCCAGTCCATGAGTCAGACCATGAAAAAGGCCGCCCATCGGTCCGATGCGCGGCCTTGCGTCAAACTTTCATGCACAGGCGCATTACGCGCTGCAACATCAGGGCATCAGGGCATCAGGGCATCAGAACAGACACGGCGGCTGTGCAGGCAATGCCTTCTTCACGCCCGGTAAAGCCCAGACGCTCCGATGTCGTCGCCTTTACGGAAATCCGGCTGACATCTACTTCCAGCAGATCGGCCATCCGCTGGCGCATCGCCTGCGCATGCGGGCCAATTTTCGGGCGCTCACAGATCAGCGTCACATCGGCATTGATCAGCATGCCGCCGCGTTCCCGAATCCGCTGCCCAGCATGAACCAGAAAGCGGGCGCTATCAGCATCCTTCCATTCATTCTTGCTGGGCGGGAAATGCGTGCCGATATCCCCTTCCGCCAGCGCGCCATAAATGGCGTCACACAGCGCATGGATGCCAACATCCGCGTCGGAATGACCAGCCAACCCTTTGGTGTGCGGCACGGTGATACCGCACAGGATCAGCGGGCGGCCTTCTTCAAAGGCATGGACATCATATCCAAGCCCGACGCGCGGCAGGAGAGTCGGACCGATCAGTCGTTCAAGGCGCACGAGGTCCTCCTCATAAGTCAGCTTGATATTATCTTCATCACCGGGCACCAGCGCGACACTGAACCCTGCCTCTTCCAGCAGTTTCGCATCATCCGTTGCCGTGGCGGAACCCGCCCCGCGATGCAGGTCTAAAAACAGACCAAACCGGAAGCCCTGCGGGGTCTGTGCCCGAAACAGATGGTCACGCGGCACTGTTCCCGCAATCACGCCATCTTCTTCGCGCTTCAGCGTATCTGCAACCGGCACGGCAGGGATCGCACCGGGATGTTCAGCCAGAGCAGCAATCACAGCCTGCACCAGCTTTGCTGGCACGTAAGGACGAGCGCCGTCATGCACCAGAACAAGGTCCGGGCGCTCATTTTCCGGCAGAGCGGCAAGCGCTTCCAGCCCCGCCAGCACACTGGCCTGACGGGTCGCCCCGCCCGCCACCGGCGGCAGAACGGCAGCGCCTTCCAGCGCCTGCGCCAGCGTCTCCGGGTCACCCACCGGCTGAACACAGCTTACATGAGGCAAAAGGGCTTCCGCAGCATGGCGGATAACCGGCTGGCCCGCCAGCAGCACGTACTGCTTCGGCGTTGCGGACCCGCTGGTCGCGGCATAACGGCTGCCTGTTCCGGCAGCCAGAAGAATGGCAGCTACTCGCATACCCGGAGCAATGCTGCGGGAATCCCGGCGCGTCAAGGCACAAAATAGCGCACTCAGCCGCCCATCAGCCCGGCACAGCAGCAGCTTACGCAGTACATCCTTGTGAAATCCGTCTGCCACCCGTGTCAGACACCACAGCGTCCGGCCTGCCCGTCACAGTAAATCTCACGCAACCTGCGGCATGGTGGAAAAATTCGTCCGCTCCAATAAAAACAATGATATAGCTGACAACCATCAGAGGCCTTAATATCCGGCTTTATTTTTCTGCGACACAGACCAGAGATACCATGAAAACACTTTTACTTACTTTTGAATGCCCTCCTGACGTCACAGGCGGGGGTCTGTGCACATATGTTCAGGAATATATCGCGGCAAAAATAGAACGGCGGGAACCAACGGTTATTCTGACGGCCGATTTCAACGTGCAGGATGAAGTCTGCACCTATTTTGGCTGCGTCAAAGTGATCCGCTTCAACCCTTCTGCCGGTGACTCCTTTAAATATATGGGTCACTGGGCGGCCATGAGTTATGAATTTTCCAATCAGGTCAAAAAAATCATTACGGACGGGTTCCAGCCGGACTGGCTGGAAGTGTGCGATGGGTTCGGGCTGGGCTATTTCACACTTCAGAGAAAGCTGTGCCTTGAAGCTCCCTTTACGGACCTGAAAGTTCTGGTAACAGCCCATACGCCCGTCAGCATGATTGACGAATGGGACAAGAAAAACATTTATGAACTACCCACATATTTTACAAAATATATGGAACAGTTCTGTTTCATGGCTGCCGATAAGGTTATCTCCCCGAGCAACTTCCTCAAAAAGAAACTACTCACGGAATTTCTTGAAAAGGAGGTTCCGATTGATGTTATCCCTAACCCCTACGAGAAACCTTTCGTCCCTTCAAAAACCGGCACTGACGCCGCCGAAAGCAGCCAGATTCACGACATTCCTGACTACGCCATCGCGTCCAGAGTTTGCTACTGGAAAGGCATCGATCATGCGCTGGCAGGGTTTGACCTCTACTGGAGCAATGGCGGCCAGTCCTCGCTGTATGTTTATGGGTCTGACACGCACTATTTCAAAAACAATCAGTCTTTCAAAGAAACTCTGAGCACGAAATATCAGCAATGGATTGAAAAAGGCCTGCTGAAATTTGCGGGCCTTAAAGAGCATTCAGAAATTCTCCTGATCAAAAAACAACTCAAGGCACTTTTCCACCCTTCCCTGTGCGAAAACTACCCCTATTCTGTCATTGAACATATGGCTGACGGCGGCATTGTCGCGGCCTCTCTGAGTGGCGGACAGGCAGAATTTATCAGCGATACAGAAAACGGTTTTCTGTTTGACGCACATTCTCCCCAGTCCATACAAAACGCCATTCTGAAAATTGACGCTCTGAAGGATGCCGAACGTCATGCCATCTCGCAGAATGCCATGACCACCATTGAGAAAACCTGTTCTTACGCCTCAGTCATGACTCAGAAAGAGCGGGTGCTTGCAACAGCCCAACAGCAATCCGCCCGTGCCACTTTCCCCTTTACATCCGGGAAGGAACTCACCCACCCCGCAGCGCAGGCCTCCGCCAGTCTCACCGTTATCATTCCGCATTACAATCTGGGCACTCTGCTGGTTGAAGCCATTGAGAGCATCAAATTCAGTAGTCTGCCTAATATCAAAATTCTTGTTGTGGATGATGGATCAACAGACAAAGAGTCCATCATTACCCTCAAAACTTTGGAAGCGCGTTACGCGGACCTGAAGGTGCTTTACAAGAAAAACTCAGGCGTTGCCGAAACCCGGAATATCGGCGTGCAGCACGCAACAACAGAGTATATCGCACTTCTGGATGCGGATGATCTTGTCTGCGCCTCTTATTATGAAGCCGCGCTCAAAATCCTGAACCGTTACAGCAATGTTGGGTTTGTTGGCGCATGGAACGAGGACTTCAATCAGACTGGCCGCCTGCGGCTCTGGCCGACTTTCAACCCCGAAATCCCGCTCCAGATGATCATGAACACCACAAACTGTCAGGGGCTGGTGGTGCGGCGGGACACCTACCTCGCACATGGGCAGCATGATCCGGAGCTTGGCATGTTTCTGGATGACTGGGAGGCAACCATTTCAATGGTGCTTAACGGTGTCCGCGGCGTGATGATCCCGCACCCGCTGTTCAAATACCGTATTCGCGAGGAATCCATCTTCCGCGATAAATTCAGGATGTTTAATATCAATTATAATTACATCATTGATAAACATCAGGATAAACTTTCAGGAACCTATGGTGAGATTATCAAGTTCCTGAATGCCAACGGCCCCAACACCCAGTATCACAACCCGACCTTCCCGCCTGAGCGTAACACTCACCCTGAGCCTGCACAGACGGCAGCACCGGACCACGCAGAAGGCAGACTGGTCCAGCTAGCCCACAAATATTATGATCGGGTGAACCAGCCCGGAGCTATTCGCGATCTTCGCATCGGCTTGCGTAAACTGGGAGCCGGACAACTCATGTCCCGCTTGAGAAAATAAGATTTTCCGCCCCGATGGCCGTTATAAAGCCATCGGGGCTTACAACTTTCTGAGAAGCCGGGCTGATCAGATGAACTGACCAGCTCAAACAAGGCCTTTGATTAAAGACCCTTCGTGCTTAACCGACTTTATTTTACGATGATTTTCCTGACTATCCGCAACACAAAACCAAAGACCGGCAAACGGAAAATGCTGTAATATCGCTCATTCAGGCGATGCAGCCGTGAAGATTTAATCCGTTCAAGCTCCTGCCGGACTTCATCAAACTCACGCCGCTTGCAGGCTTCGTCACGCTCAAGATGCGTGACATGATCGGTCAGGTCTCGCCGCCTCTTCCGCTCCCGGTCAACAAGATCTTCCCACTTCTTTATTTCCAGATCTTTTTCGGCAGACGTCTCGCTTAATTTTTTCTGCAATTTTTCCAGACGCAGCAAAAGTGCATCATTCTGCCTCAGCACGGAAGCGCGCTGCTCCCACTCCGCCTGCCGGTCAAGATTAAGGCGCTTCACAGTATCCCGGAGCAGTCTTGCTTCCGCCCGACTCCCCTGCTCTGCAAGTGTATAATCCGAGCCACGCTCTTCAAAAGAAACCGTGGGGAACCGATGTAGCGTGTACTCAAAAATCGCTTTGATCTTGAAGTAACTTGAGGGCTCAAGACGAACTGTTCGCCCCAAAAGGGCCGCAAGCACCGCCATATGCAGGCGATCTGTCTCGACACATTCAAACTGGCTGATCAGACCAGCCACCGCACGCAGGGGCTTTACGCACTGCTCAATGCTTGTCCACTGAACATCATTAAACAGGAGCGGCAGATCAACGGATGTTCTGGGAGGCGTTTTCCGGCCGCCTTCTTCATCCAGCCTGAAAATCTGGAGAACCGGATACTCGCCTTCAATTTCCAGATCGGAAAAATGCTTCTCTTTTGTATAAAAAGCCATGTCGGAACAGACAAAAATCCGATCTTCCGGCATCCCCTGCCGGAGAAGCTCTTCATAGCTTTGCTGCTCTCTGCAGAAAATCGTCACCTGATCCGCATAGGGGACAAATTCTGAACCAAAGCCAAAAAAGCTGGTGGGAAGAATAAGAAGCTGCCCACCATTCTGCAAAAATGTGATGGTCTGCTCAAGATAGGTTTCCCAAAGGCCTTTAACCCAGCCTCCGCCGCCCCCCATCACAATATAATTATACCCGGAAAATGTCTCTTTGGACCGGCCCTCAATGCATTTAGGGGACCACCCAAGATCTTCAAACAGGTCCAGAGTTCCCAGCGCTATCAGCCCATCTCCAAGGTTACCGTAACCGGGATAGAAGGCAGCGTCATTCTCTATAAAATGCTTCAGGGACTCAATCAGCTTGGCGTTATGCCAGATTTCTTCACGAACAGCTTGTCTGACATTTTTATAGTTTTCATTCATTTCAGAGGGTTCCCTTCACAAGCTGTTCTTCAAGCTGCCTGTAAAACGCAGCGACGTTTAGAGCATATGTTGAGCGCGCATGCTGCTGCTCAAAATGTTCATGCAAACACTGTATTTTATTCTGAATTTCCGCGTCGGATGCACTAAGAAATTCTTTAATTTTAGTGACGTACCGTGCAATCAGTTCCGTATCATCCGCGCTGTTGCGGACCAGAAAACCAGAATTCTCGCTAATCAGTTCAGAAACACCTCCCACATCCACCGTAATAATGGGAATATTCATCTGCGCAGCCTCAAGTAGAACATTCGGAAGTCCATCAAAAAGTGAGGTATAAAGGAACGCACTTTTATCAGTGAACGGAATACTCTCTAGGCCACTAAAGCTACCTTTATAAATAACATTTGGGCAATCATCGAAATAGTTTGGTTCAAACTGATCAAGGACCGCACTCCCATAAACGTAAATTTTCGTGTCAATATTTTCAGCCAGCAACTCGACAGCGAGTTTATGCAATAAATCAGGGCGTTTTTGTGAATCCAGACGCGAAGCCCATATCAGGCACCGCCCTCCTTCCTGATGCCGCAACGCAGGTGCGACAGACTGGCTATAGGTATAAAGGGTCTGGGTGCGCCCCTGATAAACCGGGATACGATACTCTAGCTGCTCAAGATTAAGGCTATGGTCCGAGACAACATAATCAATATGGTTTCTGTAATCACTCAGAAAACGATACTCTGCTCCGTCTTCATAGAGCGTATGATTCATAATGTAGTAAGATGCACAAAAATAGAAATAGACAAGCTGCCGCTGCTGGAAAAAGTCAGTATAGGAACGCATAACATCTTCACAAAACGGGCAGAATTTCATAAAAATTCGTGCTGTAGCGGCAAAATTTTCAATAATTCTGACAGCCATTTCAGGGATGCGTGCAGCAGCACTCCCATTTAGAAGCGTATCAAGATCAATAATATCCAGCCCCTGTGGCACCTTGCATCGTTCTTTAGAACTGCAAAGCCTTTGCCCAAGGATCAGCAAGCAGGTTTTATTGTTGTCTTTGAGCGCTGTCTCGATAAAATTGAGAACATATTTTTCGCCTCCTCCCTTGGAAAGGAAAGGCAGAAAGAAAACATCTGTATAGGTCTTACCTTTTAACGCCGTACAGATTTTTTCGTACCCAAGACCAAAACTCTCAGAAATACCGACATTTGTAAAAAACTGTGCGTCCCGAAGGCTGTAAGGATGGATTTCAGGCTCGATCATGTTCGCCTGATGAACCAGCTCCTGAAGATAAAGTGTGCTGGTATAAGATTTTTTAAAATCGATATGCTTCTGAGGAATTATACTGGTCTGGTTTTTGCTCTGGACCAGATCCAAAAACACATCTCCCTCAAAAAAGCGGGAATTAGGCACCATACGCTTTCTGTCTTTCCCCAAAGATGCCATGATACTCCCGCGTCTCTGACGATAGAAAATGATCGTATCCTCTGCCACGACCAAATTAAAACCAGCAGCAATCAGCCGTAAGTTGATATCATAATCTTCATAGGCATAGACCGCAGAGGCAGAGCAGTCCCGATACGCCACCTCAAGCAGATCCTGTCGTCTTGCCATAAAGCGGGAGACATACGGATGCTCCCCAAGCATTCTGTAAAGACCAACCTGATCAAGCGGGTAGAACCGGCAAACATAATTATCATCGCCAAAAGAATGATAATATTCAGGGAAAACAACTATCTTCTCATTCGGCGCTTCCTGCTGCTTCTGATAAAGCGCATGGATGAAATTTCTTGAAACCAGATCATCCGCATCTGCAGGGACAATATAATCGCCAACGGCAACCCCAATGCCGTAATTACGCGCAAGCCCCAAGGAACGAACTTTGATATTTTCCAACCTGACAGAATCAAACCCGGAATAATCGTAATTCTTTAAAAGCGAGAGCGTTCTTTCATCAGCATGGTCTGCAACAATAACCAGCTCTGATTTAATATTATAAAGATGCGCATGCTCAACAGAATCACGGAGAGAGCGAAGGGTCGGATATAATAAATCCTGCTCTCTGTGCACATTCAGAATAATAGAAACATCCATACCTGGCATATAACACTTCCAAACAATAACTGAGAGCAGACTTAATAATTACGCCTCACCTACGCGTGGGCATACCCGAATAGAGCCTTACGAAGGGTCGACAAAAAATGATGGGAGTGTGCCTTTTTCGCTCTGAAGCAGAGCGTCAATCTGATCACATGCGGCCAGAGCTTCCGTAATCGTCACATCCATATCGAGATAACGATAAGTGCCGAGCCGCCCAAGGAAAGACACAGCTTTTTCTGAGCGCGCCAGCGCAATATAGCTGTCCAGCATTTTCTTCTCGTTCACCAGACGAATAGGGTAATATGGAATATCCTGCTCACCGGCGAGGCGACTATACTCACGGAAGCACACCGTTTTAGAGAATTTCTCCTGCTCCCACGGTGCAAAATGCTTATGCTCGGAAATACGGGTAAACGGCACAGCTTCATCGCAATAGTTGATAACAGCCGTGCCCTGATGGTCCCCGTCATCCACAAACCGCTCAAAATCAAGGGTCCGGTATCCAAGGCGCCCAAGGCGAAACTGGAAATACCGATCAATGGGGCCTGTATAAAAAACGTGGTCATACTGCTCTTCCAGACTTTCAAAAGAGCAACCGAGCCGAAGATCAATCCCGTCAACAGCCAGAATATTCTGGACAATGCTTGTATAACCGTCTTCCGGCATCCCCTGATACGGATGATTGAAATAATTATCATCATAATTAAAGCGCAGCGGCAAACGCTTTAAAATAGAGGCCGGAAGCTCCGTCGGTTCAAGCCCCCACTGTTTGCGCGTATAGCCGTGGAAAAATGCGCGATAGAGTTCCGGGCCAATCATGCTCAGCGCCTGTTCTTCAAAAGAACGAGGAGCCTGAATAGAGCGATCCGCTTTGCTTTCAATAAAAGCCCGTGCGTCCTTCGGCCCCATGGTTGTTCCAAAGAACTGGTTGATGGTCAGAAGGTTTACCGGAAGCGTATAGACACGCTCTTTTGAAATCGCTTTAACCCGGTTCACATAAGGCTGAAACTTGCCGAAACGCTGCACATACTCCCACGCCCTCTTATCGGCCGTATGGAAAATATGCGGCCCATATTTATGGACCATAACACCGGTCTCCGCATCCCGCTCTGTGTGGCAGTTGCCGCCAATATGGGGGCGTTCATCCACAACCGTCACCTTGTGGCCACGCTCAGCCAGATGCCGGGCAAGAATTGCTCCGCTAAACCCGGCGCCCACAACGCAGAATGACTTCAACTTCTCAACTCCCGACAGGACCAGGTCTGGTTTTACGCAAAGCCCTTAACCGGGCCGGAATGACGATATCTTCATTCTCCCCAAGGCCTACCCTCAGGCCCGGCTTTCGGCAAGCAAAAGCAGGCTGCAAACTGTGCTGAATTATCAGCCAGCCTTTGATGTTGAGAATGAAGGATAAAGTCTATGGCGCGCCCTGCTGGATTCGAACCAGCGACCCACAGCTTAGAAGGCTGTTGCTCTATCCAACTGAGCTAAGGGCGCGTACTCTGCACCCTCCGATAGTCGGAAATATCCGGAAAATCAATGGGTCCAGTTCTGGATCCGGTCAGACCGGAAATTGTCGGCATACACTTTGGGCTTGCGAATACGCTGCACCGGGGCTTCAATCTCGTATGCCACGTGCTCACGCTCAGCGTAAGCCACAGCCTCATCGCAAGACTCAAAATACAGGCGAAGCTGGGACTGAGTGTCCTGACTTCCTGTCCAGCCCATCAGCGCATCCTGACGCCTTGGGGCTGTCTGCCCATATTCAAAAACCCACTCACGCGTGCCAGCCAGTCCTGACTGCCCCGCGGGTTTAGGCTGCTTATAAATCCGTGCCGGCATAGTGATGCCTCCAGATATAAGTGGTCGGGGCGCCCGGACTCGAACCGGGGGCCTCGTGTACCCAAAACACGCGCGCTACCAGGCTGCGCCACGCCCCGAATGCAGCGGAACCTAAGCGGCATTCGGCAGGCTGGCAAGCCCATTGTGGTAAAAAATCAGTCAGCCTTGTTTTCAGCTTTATCCATGGCCTTGGTCGCCAGCGGAGGCACAAACAACGGCGCTGTATCCCACGGGAACAAAACCCAGGTATCCTGCGGCACTTCCACCACAAAATGATTGGTCAGCTTCATCCCGGCTGGCTTGGCATACAGGCAGGCAAAATAGGCTTTGGGCAAGCGTTCACGCACGACACGCGCGGTAACGCCGGAATCCACCAGATCGTCAATAACGAGAAACCCCTCACCATCCCCTGCCGCATCGGGAGATTTGATGATGGTAGGCTTGCCGCGCTCTTCTTCATCATACGTCACGACGGAAATCGTTTCGACCAGACGGCAGTTCAGTTCCCGCGCAATAATAGCCGCAGGGATCAATCCGCCCCGTGTGACTGCAACCACACCTTTAAAGGGCATTTTAGGCACCAGAGCTTCTGCCAGAATACGGGCATCTCTGTGTAACTGGTCCCATGTGACAGTCGCGTAATTTACGGCCATCTGGCGCTACT
This sequence comes from Acetobacter persici, assembly GCF_018256955.1. Lineage (NCBI taxonomy): Bacteria > Pseudomonadati > Pseudomonadota > Alphaproteobacteria > Acetobacterales > Acetobacteraceae > Acetobacter > Acetobacter persici. The sequence continues at coordinate 12,142 of NZ_JAERKU010000006.1, read as the reverse complement.
TCCTCTTCAAACAAACATCAGGCCAGACAGACCCGGCCAACAGGACCCGTCGGGGCCTTACCGCGCCCTTCTGCCACTAGTCCGGGCTGCGCTGCAAACCTCGATTAAGAAAAATTTCCTTCACCCGAAAATATAGCGTAATTTTCTTTCAATCGTTATGCTTCCCCCATGACTTCAGAACCCCTCTCCCCCCTCCCGCCTGTGGTGCTTGACCACCCTCTCATCCAACACAAGCTGACCCATCTGCGCCGCAAGGAAACCTCTACCGCCGGCTTCCGCCGTCTGGTGCGCGAACTCAGCCTGCTGATGTGCTATGAAGCCACACGCGACCTTCCGCTGGAACCGGTGGACATTGAAACACCTCTTGAGACAATGCAGGGCCAGCAGCTGGCGGGCCCGGATGTCTGCTTCATTTCCATCCTGAGGGCCGGAAATGGTCTGCTGGATGGTATGCTGGACCTCGTGCCGTTCGCGCCTGTTGGGCATATTGGTCTGTATCGTGACCCGGACAGCCTTGAGGCCGTGGAATATTACCTCAAACTCCCCACACAGATTGCCTCACGCCGCTGCGTTGTGGTGGACCCCATGCTTGCCACAGGCCACAGTGCCGCCGCAGCCCTGACGCGCCTGAAGGAACAGGGAGCAAAACGCCTGCTGTTTGTCTGCCTGCTTTCCACACCGGAAGGGATTGCCTGCCTGCAAAAAGCCCATCCGGACGTGCCCATCATCACCTGCTCAATCGATCGCGGACTGGATGACCACGGCTACATCCGCCCCGGACTTGGCGATGCCGGGGACCGTCTGTTCAGCACCCGCTAAATCTTATGGCGCCTGCTCCTGTTTTTGCATCTGCCCGCCGTATTCTGCTGCTTGGAATGCTGGCGGGATACATCAACGCGCTCAGCTTTATTGATCTGGGTGGGATGTTTGCAGGCGCCATGACAGGCAACACAATCCATATGGACGCGACCTTTGCTGCCGGAAACTGGCAGCATGGCATGCAGATTGCGGAACTGATTCTGGTCTTTTTTCTGACAGCCATTCTTGCATCCTGCCTCCGGCTTATTGTGCCGCCAGTCTATAATTTTATCATCATGGCGCTTCTGCTGTGCCTTGCGGAAGGCCTGCATGGCGCACCTCAGCAGGTGCGTTATGAACGTCTGATCCTGCCTGCTCTCATGGCCATTCAGGGGCAAACTCTGGCCCGTTTTTCAGGCAACGCCATTCAGACAGTCGTTATTACCAGCAATCTGCTGAAATGCGCGGCGGCCATAGCCGCGTGGTTGCTGTCATTCTGGCCGGGTCGTAAAATTCCCCGCCCTTCACTGGCGACACTTTTTCTGCCGGGATTATCATGGGTCGCTTTTTTGGCCGGAGCAGCCGTAGCGTCTCTGGCTCTGGGCCTGCATGCGCAATTCCCTTTTCTCTGGCCGTTACCCGTAATTGTCCTGCTCTGCATTGATATTGGCCGGGCCGAGCGCACCGGCCAGCTCGACTGAGCAGTTCCGCTTTGCCGAATAGCTGACATGCCCGAGAGCCCTTGGTGCCAGACGCCGTTCTCAGTAGGAGACTGGCATCACAAAGACTGAGCAGCAAGGCGGCCGGATATGAGTATCTCCTGGGGTGATTTTCAGGCTGTGGTGCAGCTTTCAGCCGGGCTTAACGTGGCCATCCTGAGTTTTGTCGATATCAGCCTGCCCGCCATCAAGGAGCGTCGGCGCGTCTTCACCAAGGCGCGGCAGGAACTGGATATCCACCGCAAAAACCCGCACATGCGCACGGATGAACAAAAGGCAGACCACGCAAATGCCATAGGCGAAGTGGACCGCCAGCTTTTTGATCTGTGGCGGGAGACGTCTGCCTTTGAAAGCATTGAAGATTCCCTGATCAAATCAACCGGGGTGTTTGGCTTTTTTGGCGCAGTGCTGAGCATTACCCTGCTCTGGTATTCCGCCCTGCATTATAATGAGGACATTTCATTCACCGGTGAGTTGCTGACTGTCCTGTCCTTCTTCTCACTGGTTGCCGCGTTTCTCATCAATTTTGTCACCGCCTCCAAAGCGTCTCAATATGCCAAACGCTGCAACGCACTGCGGGACCATATGCGGACCAGCCTCTGAACCGCAGGCCATCCCGGAAGGAGGTATCAGGCTAGGATAAACCCGCTGAGCAGCATCCCGCGGCAGAGAGTTGTCGGAAGCCACGGCGCATCCAATATTAGTGTGCGGAAAAGGGCCTTTCTGACAGCGCCCTTCTTTATTGCAGCAATGGATCTTATTCATGCGTTTTAACACAAAGGCATCTCTGGCCGCTCTGGCCATGCTGACCGCCACACCGATGATGGCGCACGCCAGCAGCCTTCACACCAAATGGGAACAGTTTAAAGCGGGCCGCGCCTTCCGCCATCTGTCCGCTGACGGCCAGCGCGCCATGGCAGACATTGTTCAGGCCCGTGAAACGCTGGCAGCAGGCAAAACCGACGCCGCGATTCCGGCACTTTACGATGCTCAGAAGCGTCTGACCGCCGCCGGCAAGGCTGAAACAAAGTTTAATGCTGCGGAAAGCCAGCTTCAGCCAGCACCGCAACATCCGGCGTCTCCCGATCACACGCCCGCAACCACACCCACCACATGGATTCCGGTTGGCGGAGAATTCATCGCCACAGAAACACTGGCTCCGGAAAAGAAGGCAGCTGTTGCCACGGCGAATGGTCAACTGAAAGCTGGTCAGACCGATCAGGCTGCCCAGACCATGCAGGTTGTGGGGGAAGATGCTGACTTCATCGTCGCGCTTGCGCCGCTGGCGCAGACGCAGGGTGCGCTGAACCGCGCAACGGTCTTTACCGAAGGCAAGCAGGCGTCTGAAGCTGTTGCAGCGCTCGACCAGATCCTGAACGGTCTGGTATTTGTCTCAGAAGATTTTGCTGAGTCCGCCATGCCGGATCACGGCAAAGCGCCTGCAAAATCCAGCCACTGACGGCTGAAAAGAAAATGGGGGAGGCGCACACGGCACCTCCCCCATCCAGACCTTTCACGCAGCTGAAAAGGCTGCGTGTCAGTGCGGTTTTTTAGAAATCGACGCTGGCCGTTCCCATCACCATAAACGGTGCTGCGACGGAATAGGTTGTGTTGCCACCTTTGATCTTGGACCCATACATCCCGGTTGTTGCCAGAGCGTTAGCGGCCGTACCGTTAACAAACCCAAGGTAACGACGATCCGTGATGTTCCGCAGGTTCAGGCGCAGGGTGGGAGACTTCATAATACCCCAGTCCTTGAAGCGATAACCCGCATTGATGTTCATCGTCAGATAACCGGGAATATGCTGGTCATTCACAAACGTTGAATACTGCCTGGCAACATATTTCAGGCTGTAGCCACCAAACAGGTGCCCGTCATCATAATCGAGGTTGAAGCCCAGCTGATATTTCGGCGTCTGCGGCGCAAACTTGCCTTTGCTGAACACAAAGTCACTGGCACCACCGGCAGCAATATTGCTGTCTGTGCGGGCGTTAATATATTCAGCAGAGAAATAGGGGCGCAGGTGATACAGGATCGGCCGTGTGCCCACTTCCAGATCCACACCATCAGCATGAGAGTTCCCGCCGTTGATGCTGCGGGTATAGGTATAGCCTGTATCTGTCACCACGCTCTGCTGATACAGACGGTTGGTGAAGTTATAATGGAAGTATGACACAGAACCCATCACCAGCGGCCCCTGATAACGCCAGCCGAACTCCTCAGAAATGGAGATTTCCGGCTTCATGTTCGCGTTAGCCTGAGTGCTGTAGCTGTGGGATTTTGTGTTGTAGGACCCTGAGTCATACAGTGACGTATTCATCGGAATACGGAAGTTGGTGGTTGAAGACGCAAAAAGCTGGTTTTCATCGTTAATTTTGTAACGAATAGACACAGCCGGCAGCGGCTGCTGCCAGGACCCTTTAATATAAGGCCCGGTAGATGTATCCGGCAGGTTGTTCTGCCCGTCACGATTAACCACAGCGTATTTCAGGCCGGCCTCAATCGTAAGGCGGTTATTCAGCAGAGAAAGACTATCCACAATGAACATGGTGTGGATACGGGTCTGCGTCAGCGTGTCACGATACTGCGCCGTCACACCGTTGGAATAGACCATGTTGGTCCCGCCGCCCAGCAGATCGTCAGGCTTGCCTGTTTCGCCGTCAATCAGACTGAACGGCGCTGTCTGCCGCTGCTTTGAATATTCAAACCAGTAGCCCACGGTCAGGCGGTTAATGCCGGTGTGCAGCGTCAGTTTTGTCACCGCACCGGGGCGGTAGGTCTGCGTATTGGACGGGTTATACAGCAGCAGAGATTTTGTGTTGGAAGCATTATAAGGCCCGATAGAGCCAGTCACTGTCTGCTCACCATACTGCTGGCTGGTCAGGCTTTCATTATACGCACCGCCGCCGTTGCCATTGCCATACCAGAAGTAGGGCGTTTCGGTCAGGGTCAGATTATCAGTGAGCGTAAAGGTAGACGGAGCACTGGCATAAATGTTGGTAAACGGGTTGCGGTGCAGCTGGTAATAGTTTGCACTCGGCTTTTTAGGGTCCCATTTGCTTTCATAGGTGTTGTAAACACCTTTTGACTGCCAGGCCGCCATATTCGTGGACGGGAACAGCACGCCGGTTGACTGGTTACCGACCAGTGAGAAAGACACAACGTTGCCTTTCCCCCAGGCGCTCATCCACTTGGTTTCCCCATGCATCTTGTTCTGGCCGCCCGGCCCGCGCCAGGACTGCTCAGCCGCATCGGAGAAAGAGACAAAGCCTTTGACGTTGGTATGGCCGACATAGCCGGTATCCAGACGACCAAAAATGCGGCGTGCATTATAATTCCCGTAGGAACCAACGATTTTCCCGCCCAGATGATCTTTCGGGTTCATCAGATACATGTTGACAGCACCACCGGTGGCGCTGATATGCGGGCTGTCCAGATCCGCAGAGCCCTGCTCAACATTGATACTGCGCAGGTTTTCCGGGTCCACGATTTCCTGCGGATAGACGGCATAGTTCCCGATATCGTTGATCGGGAAGCCTTCAAGAGTAAAGCCGATCTGGCTTTCAGTCAGGCCACGCATAGTCATATGACCACCGGACAGGCCCATCGGGTCTGTCGAGGTGGTGTTCACCCCCGGCAGCATTTCAATAAGCTGCATCGGGTTCAGGCCAGTTGCCTGCTTTTCAATATATTCTGACGTGATGGTCGAGCGCGATTTCGGCGCGTCTTCCTTGACCATCAGACCCCCGCCCACCTGACGGTGGCGTGCACCTTTGACTTCAACCTTTTCAGGAGCCTGATCGGTCGGAGCCGTGGAGCCCATCATGGATGGCTCACTGGAGGAAACTTTTGACGGTGCAGACGCACGCACATGCCCGACGTTCTTTTTCGTCGCATCAGGTTCTGCAGCAAAGCCTGCTGAGAACGGGAGGGTTGTAAAGCCAATCAGCGCGGAAGTGGCCAAAAGTTTCTGCATTGCGGTGAACTGTTCCATTAAAATTATTGTTAGGCGCAGCCCTCCCTTAACATTTGCGAAATAAGATTTATTTTAAAATTTTATGACAGCCGCCTAAAAACAACAGCCTGATGTTTTTTTGCAACAAATCGAAATCGGAATAATAAAAAAAATTTAGGCAACTTCAGAAAACTACATTTTTCCTGAGCTTCTTTTGCATTTCTTATTTTTCCAGACCGCTTTACGCACCTTATTTTTCCTCATTAAAAAATACGCCTTTATTTAATTTTTATACATATTCGTATCAATCAGCTGGGCACCGCATGCTCCCGGCGCACCGGGAGCATGATGCCTCATCCGTGAAGAAGGGGCTTCCCGGCTGCAGGGTCCGTCACGCCCGTGCTGCCTGTTTCAACATGCCCTGCAAAACGGCTGGTTACATTTGGCTCTGCGGATGCAAAAACCGTCACATCATACCAGTGGTGGCTTCCGGCCAGACCAATCTGCTCCTGCCGGACGCCACGGGCAGGCAGCACCACCGTCCGCTTTGCCAGGCCATACGCATTGTCCTGCATCTGCACATTTTGTGGCCGGTTTGTATGGTTTGTCAGTTTGACAACAATCGCCCCTGCCCCGGTCTGATCCATCACTGAAACGCCGACATCCGGACGCCCTTTACGATGGAAATACCGCGCGAACCCATTCGGCCCGAGCACCATGAGACGCAGCATCCCGCCCGCAGGCACATGCCACTGATCCTGCAACGACGCACCAGCCCCGACCGTATACCGGCGCGGCTTTTCATCTGACTGCTCCTGATAAACATAGAAGCAGACCCCGGCTGTGCCATGATTTTCAAACTGAAGAGTGCAGGCTCCTGCGGGTCCATCCACCTCATTAACAGCAAGAATATAGGGCAGCGGGCGCGTTGGCCTGTGTCCTTTTTCCTGTTCGCCAATATCAGACAGACTGCTTTGCACCGGAACCGCCGGATCAGGCAGCTTGCAGGACTGGTCCGTTTTGCTCCTGTAATCCGCCGTATCCGGGAGATTCCCCTTCAATCCCTGCTTGCGTGAGAAATCGAACGCGCTGGTCAGATCCCCGCAGACAGAACGCCGCCAAGGCGTAATATTGGTTTCACGCACCCCAAAGCGAGCTTCGATAAACCGGAGAACCGAGGTGTGGTCAAACACTTCCGAGCAGACAAACCCACCCGTGCTCCACGGAGACAAAGCCAGCATAGGGACACGCGGCCCCAGCCCGTAAGGCAGCATGTCTGCGGTGTAGCGTTTCGGTTCATGCGGCGTGAGACGATCATGAATCTCGCCGCGGGTATCAACGGTACTTTTCCCCGGCAAAACAGGCGTGGGCGGCTGCGGCGGCGGAACATGGTCAAAATATCCGTCATTTTCATCATACATGACGAGCAGAACGGTTTTTGCCCACACGTCCGGATTGGCTGTCAGAGCATTCAGCACACGGGCAATGTAGGTCGCGCCATAACCGGGGGTCCAGCGCGGATGCTCGGAATAAGCCGCAGGCGGCAGGAGCCAGGAAACTTGCGGGAGCCGATCCGCCAGCACATCCTGCCGCAACGTATCAAGCGTGCGCTTCGTCATGGCGCGCTGATAAAGCGGGGACGTCTCGGGCGCATCGACATAGTTGCGGAAGTTCATCAGCACGTTCGTACCGAAATTACCTTTCTCCACATCAGCCGGAGAAAGCCCCTGCTGATAAACCTGCCAGCTGACCCCGGCGGCCTCAAGCCGTTCCGGATAAGTGGTCCAGTTAAATGGTCCGGGCACCTTCGGGTAAAAGGCACGATCAACCCAGTCCACATTGTCCAGCACAGGACCGCCGCCAACACCTTCCCCGTCCACGGTTCCGGTCATCAGGTAAAAGCGGTTGGGGTGAGTTTGCGTCGGGGTGGAACAGAAATAATGATCGCAGACCGTAAAGGCATCCGCCAGCGCGTAATGATACGGAATATCCTCACGCGTGTAATAGCCCATGGTCATGTCGGTCTTGTGCCGGGGCCACTGGTCATTCCACCCGGCGTTGATCGCGGCGTGCGTAGGAGCCCAGTTATGGTCAAGGTCCAGAACACATTGCGCGCTTGTGACATGCGTCCGGAGCTGAAATGGCAGAACGCGCCCGTTCTCGGGTTTTGCGCGCCACTGTGACCAGACCGGCGTCCCATCCGGCGAGCGCACCGGGTGACGGTCCCCAACCCCGCGCACCCCGTTCAGGTGGCCAAAATAATGGTCAAAGGAGCGGTTTTCCTGCATCAGCACAACAATGTGCTCAACATCTTCCAGCGTGCCGCTCCGGCGTTCCGCCGGAATAGCCAGCGCACGGTTAATGGAGGAAAGGAGACCCGCTGTTACAAGTCCACTTCCGCCCTTCAGAAGTCCTCGGCGCCCGATAACCGACATACATGCCCTCTCGATTTCACATGCTCACAAAACTCTTTTGCGAACAGACAAGAGGCAGCTCTATACAGAAGCAACCCTCTCCGCGCCAATAATGACAGGCTTCATCATGATGTCACATATCAGGACATCCCGGACCTGATGCGGCGTGCTTTAGAACTGCGCTGTTCCCAGGAGTAAAAAATATTACCTTTCCGAATAGATACATTTTTCTGAAAAAACGATACTCCTCAGACCTCATCAGAATTTTTGAAGGCCTTCTCCATGAGACACTCTTTCACCCATCTCGCTGCGGCAGGCTGCCTGATGCTTGGTCTGACAGCCACAAGCACACAGGCGCTGGCATGGGGGCGTGAAGGCCATCAGGTTGTGGCGGCGCTGGCGTGGGATTACCTGACTCCCGATGTCCGGCATAAAATCGACCTGCTGTTAAAGCAGGACAAAGATACACTGACCCCGCCCGACTTTCTCTCCCGCTCAACATGGGCCGATTCCTGGCGCAGCGCCGGGCACAAGGAAACGGGTGAATGGCATTTTGTAGATATCGAGCTTGACCACCCGGATCTGGCTCAGGCGTGCTACAATTTCCCGGCGCAGACCAACCCTGCCAGCGGTGGCCCGGCAAAAGACTGTGTGGTCAATAAAATTCCCCAGTTTGCAAAAGAACTCGCAGCCCCGGACACACCACCTGCTGAGCGCGTTCTCGCCCTGAAATATCTGGTCCATTTTGTAGGGGATCTGCACCAGCCGCTGCATGCGGCCGATAATCATGACAAAGGCGGTAACTGTGTCCGCCTTGCGCTGGGTGGCCCACGTACAACCAACCTTCACTCCTACTGGGATACGGCGCTTGTTTCAGAACTGGACCCGAACGCCAAAAGCCTGAGCGACTCTCTCTTCATGCACATTATCTATGATGACAAGCAGGCATGGCAGAGTGGGACCCCTTCTGACTGGGCACAGGAAAGTTTTGGTCTGGCACGAACCTATGCTTATCAGCTGAACACCGCAAAAGCTGGATGTGACCCGGATAGCGCACCGGTTGAACTCCCCGCTGGCTATGATGCCGCCGCACGCACTGTTGTTTCACTCCAGTTGATGAAGGCAGGTGTGCGGCTGGCTTACCTGCTGAACACAGCCTTAGCGGACGTCCAGATCAAACAATAACCGGGCTTAGCGCCGCGCCGGGGCGGTGTATGTTTCCCATAGACGCAAAAGCCGCCCTGTTATCCAGTTCAGGAGATCTGCTCTCAGATTTCAGCCCCGGCAGGCCGCATTAGAAGCTGGTCCATTAACGCCTGTAAAGATGCCTGCCCTGTAACAAGGGCGGCCACAGCCTCGATAATCGGCACATTGACCTGATGGCGACGGGCCAGTTCAGTCAGAGCCAGCGACGTGGTAACCCCTTCTGCAACGCCACCGGCTGCCGCTTCCGCGTCTGATGGCGCGAGACCTTCACCTAATGCCCGGCCAACACGGAAATTTCTGGAGGATGTGCCGGTACAGGTCAAAAGCAGATCCCCCATTCCGGAAAGGCCGGACACAGTCGCGGCATCGCCCCCAAGTGCTTGCGCAAGACGGCTAATTTCTGCCAGTCCCCGCGTTACAAGGGCTGCGCGCGCATTTTCTCCAAGCCCTGCACCAATCGTCACACCTGCGGCTATCGCAATCACATTCTTGGCTGCGCCGCCAAGCTGGACCCCGATAACATCCGTGCTGTCATACAGCCGAAAAACTGGCGTTCCCAACAGATCCGCCAGAGAACGCGCCTGCCCCTCCTCCCGTGCCGCGACAACAGCCGCAGCGGGAAGTCCCGCCGCCACCTCATGCGCAAAATTCGGCCCAGACAACACAGCGCCCGCATGGCCTGGCCTGATGGCCTCAAGACTATCCAGCGGAAACTGAAGTGTATCGGGTTTGACTCCTTTGCAGCACAGAATGAGAGGCGAGTCTGTTTCAATCTGTGTCAAAATGGACGCCAGATGCTGCATGGGCACAGCCACAAGCGTTACGTCAGCACGGAACGCGAATTCATTTGTCAGGGTAATGCTTGAAGGCAGGGGAAAAGCACTCAGGCGCGGCATTGCCCCGTTCATGAAGCGAGAAGCCGGGTCTCGCGCCCAAAGAGACACCGCAGCCCCGGTCCGGCTGGCATGGAGAGCCAGCGCCGTTCCCCAGGCCCCCGCACCAATAACGGCAATATGCTTCATTCTCAGCTTCCTATAACAGCGACACGTCTGGCTTTTCGCCTATAATTGCAAATAAGACGACCACCAATTTTCCGAGGCAGCTCTCTTAATCCATGCAATTTTAAAGCTACCGAAGCTCATACGCTGAAGGACGCAAACATATTCAGAAAATTTCGGCTCTTACGAAAACAGGCCCTGCTTCTTTCGGAACAGGACCTGCCTTCAGGCTACAGACTTAAGAAAATATCAGGCGCTGAGAACCTGAACATCTTCCTTCTGCGCTTCAACAACATACGGGCCAGCGGCGACAACGTTGAGGCTGAGCAGACCCATGTTACCGTCTGTGAGGCCAGACAGCGGCAGAACAGCATTGCCTGCAGTCCATGCTGCTTCAGCCTGGCTTGCATCAGCATGCCAGCCTTCCGGCTTGGTTTCCGCCAGATGCACCACAATGTTTTCCTGACGAGCAGCCGTTACAAACGTGATGTCACCGACAGCAACACCCATCTGACGACGATCATCCACAAACGGGCCAATCACATCAGCCGGGCGGCTGGCGCGGGACACGATGCGCACAGAAGACACATTCGCCGGCAGCATGAAGCTATAACGCTGACCTTCATGACGAACCGGGCGAACAACCGCGCCTGTCTCCGTAACCAGATGCAGATCGGCATCGTTGGTCAGTTCCACAACGTCAGCATGACGCAGACCTTCTGCAACGCTGCTCTTGCGGGCTTCCAGCTTGCGGAACAGCGGCTCTACAAATGCGCGGTCAACACACAGTGCTGCACCGGCATCCGCTGCCCATGTCTTTGCACGGCCACCAATGCTTGCAACCTTGCCTTCCTGACGGAAGGAACGACGGTTCCCCGTATCCAGGTAGCTTTCCGTCAGCATGCCATTAGCTGAAATGACCGCATGTTCTGCCGTTTCAATATGATAATAATCATAAGCAACGATAGATTTATCGTAGAAGATGGAAGAGCCGTTTACCAGCATACGCACCGGCACAAACTTACCATCGAAGAACATGCAATGCTCTGACGTAACCAGAAGGTCTTTATAAGGCACACCTTCAGCAACAGCGTCTTTAAGAATGCGAACAGGATAACCAGCCTGATCATCCGGCAGACCAACATGAGCCGTTGCAGATGCTTTACCGGCCCACACGACCGGACGAACACTCTCTACGCCCGTTTCCGAGTCAAATGTGACAACCTGATCACCAATCTGGAGATCTTCAACCGCCACTTCACCATCAGCCGTGCGGATCATGCTGCCAGCAAGGAAGCAAACCACGACATCAGCATTCAAATAGGTTTTTCCGCCAACTGTTGTAACAGTAAACGTTGTACCTTCGTTCGCAGCGGGAAGCTGAAAAGAAGACGTACCGTTAATTGCTGTGCCGTTACTTGTCAAAGTGTAAACACCATCGACATAAGTGTAGCCATCAGCAGTCATACCATCAATAATTATGGTATCATTTTCCGTTATGTTTGTAATAAATCCAATAATACTTGGGGTAGTGCCTGCAGCAATTTCAATTGTTCCACCACCACCTGCAGGTGTGTTAGCTGAGCCAGAAAATTCGATCAAACCGGAAGTGGTAGTTGCATAACCACCCAGAATCAGAGTTCCACCATCACCAACAATTGTTTTAGAGCCGTCAGCAATGATGTCAGAGTTACGAAGCGTTAGAGAACCATTAACTGTCACTGTTGACGATGAGGTAGAAGTACCGATGCGCCATCCATCAGCATCTACAGACACCCCGGCGTCAACAACAACACTTACCCCAGTCGTAGCGCCACCATTTGCAGTCGCCCCGTCGATAGTCCAACCATTGTAGTCTGACGTAATTTCAATAATGCCGTCGCTATTGGGCTTCAGCAGAATTTCATCTCCACTGTCATTGTTAATGAGATGTACAGATGCAACCATGGAACCCTCTCTATTTTCAGTTGGCCCTGACGTGCCCCCCGAAAATGTAACCATTTAAAAGTAGAGTCCGATCGAGAAGGATACGGACGAATGAAACGCAGTCG